>NZ_JBFAJR010000022.1:0-131164 GCF_040655295.1 Streptomyces sp. NPDC050448
TACGGCCCGGCCGGGGTGGGGACCGCCGGGCGGGAGTTGCTGGGGGCGCTGCCCCCGGGCCCCCGGGCCTCGGACGCCGGCGGGGCTGGGTGGGGCGGCGGGGTCGGGTCGTACGGCCCGGCCGGGGTGGGGTGCGCCGGGCGGGAGCTGGCCTCGGGCCCCCGGGCCTCGGACGCCGCCGGGGCTGGATTGGCTCGGCGGGCCTTGGTGCGGGCGATGACGCCCATCATGAAGATCGTCAGGACGAACAGCACCAGGAGCTGGCTGATGAAGAGGCCCCAGAACAGGCCCCAGCCCGAGAGGGCCGCCGGGTCCGTGGCCGGCCAGGCTCCCGGGACGTCGTGCGGTTGAGCTATCAGGGCGCGGACCGCTCCCGGGGTGCGGGTGAAGGTCACCGTGGAGGGCCAGGCGCCCTTCGAGAAGAGCGCCGCCAGGCCCGTGGATGTCCAGACCAGGGCGGCCAGACCCAGGAGGAAGGCCAGCAGGCCGACCAGGAGGCCGTCCGGGATGCCGCCCGGGGTTCCGGCTTTGGGCCTTGTGTCGTGCATGGTCATGCCACCGTGGTCGCCGAGCCCGGGCCGCCGTTGCGGTGGCGTTCCATCAGCAGGGCCCTTTCCTCCGCCTCCAGTTCGGCGGCCAGCAGGTCGTCGGGGAGTTGGTGCTGGGCCGAGGATTCGGTCATGGCGCGGTCGGTGTAGACGAGGGGGCGTTCGGCCTCGGTGATCAGGTGTTTGACCACCTGGACGTTGCCGTTGACGTCCCAGACCGCGATGCCCGGGGTGAGGGTCGGGATGATTTCCACCGCCCAGCGGGGGAGGCCGAGGACCCGGCCGGTCGCGCGGGCCTCGTCCGCCTTCTGGGCGTAGATCGTTCTGGTCGAGGCCATTTTGAGGATGGCCGCTGCCTCGCGGGCGGCCGCGCCGTCGACGACGTCCGAGAGGTGGTGGACGACGGCGACGAAGGACAGGCCGAGGCGGCGGCCGAACTTCAGGAGGCGCTGGAACAGCTGGGCCACGAAGGGGCTGTTGATGATGTGCCAGGCCTCTTCGACCAGGAAGATGCGCTTCTTGCGGTCGGGCCGGATCCAGGTGTGCTCCAGCCAGACGCCGACGATCGCCATCAGGATCGGCATCGCGATCGAGTTGCGGTCGATGTGGGACAGGTCGAAGACGATCAGCGGGGCGTCGAGGTCGATGCCTACGGTCGTGGGGCCGTCGAACATGCCGCGCAGGTCGCCGTCGACGAGGCGGTCGATGACCAGTGCCACGTCGAGGCCCCAGGCCCGGACATCGTCTATGTCGACGTTCATGGCTTCCGCGGACTCGGCTTCCGGGTGGCGGAGCTGTTCCACGATGTCGGTGAGGACCGGCTGGCGGTCGCGGATGGTGTCGACGACGTACGCGTGCGCGACCTTGAGCGCGAAGCCGGAGCGTTCGTCGAGGCCGTGGCCCATGGCGACTTCGATGATGGTCCGGAGCAGCGCGAGCTGGCCGGTCGTCGTGATCGCCGGGTCGAGGGGGTTGAGGCGGATCCCGTCGTCGTGGGCGGCGATGGGGTCCAGGCGGATGGGGGTTATCCCCAGCTGCTGGGCGATGAGGTTCCACTCGCCGACGCCGTCCTCGCCCTGGGCGTCGAGGACGACGACCTGGCGGTCCCGGAAGCGGAGCTGGCGCAGGACGTAGGTCTTCTCGAGGGCTGATTTTCCGTTGCCGGACTCGCCGAGGACCAGCCAGTGCGGGGCCGGGAGCTGCTGGCCGTACAGCTGGAAGGGGTCGTAGATGTAGCCCTTGCCGCTGTAGACCTCGCGGCCGATGATGACGCCGGAGTCGCCGAGGCCGGGGGCGGCGGTGGGCAGGTAGACGGCCTGCGCCTGCCCGGTGGAGGTGCGTACGGGCAGGCGCGTGGTCTCGACTTTGCCGAACAGGAAGCTGGTGAAGGCGTCCGTCAGAGCGGACATGGGATCTCGCATGGGCGGCACTTCCCTCCAGCTAGCGTCGGATGCCGGTGGCGAACGGCAGGGTGTTGACGAAGGCGCGGTGGTGCTCGCGGTCGCACCACTCCAGCTTCAGGTAGGACTTTCCGGCCGAGGCGCGGATGGTCCGCTTGTCGCGGGCGAGGGCTTCCGGCGAACGGGAGGACACGGTGATGTACCCGACCAGGTTCACTCCCGCTGCACCGCTCGCGAGATCTTCACCTCTTTGGTCGAGCCGGCCGTGGGCGGCGATGTCGCGGGGGTCGACGGTCCGGTTCATCTTGGCGGCGCGGCTGGCGTCGGCCTCGTCGTTGGTCTTCTCCGTGAGCATGCGCTCGATGGCCACCTCGGTGGGCTCCAGATCCATGGTGACGGCGACGGTGCGGATCACGTCCGGGGTGTGGACGAGGAGGGGCGCGAGGAAGTTGACGCCGACCGGGGTCATCGGCCATTCCTTCACCCAGGCCGTGGCGTGGCACCAGGGGGCGCGGGTGGAGGACTCGCGGGTCTTGGCCTGGAGGTAGGTGGGTTCCACCGCGTCGAGTTCGGCCGGCCAGGTGTTGCGCTTGGTCATGGCCTGGATGTGGTCGATGGGGTGGTCCGGGTCGTACATGGAGTGCACGAGGGAGGAGAGGCGGCCCTGGCCGAGGGGCTGGCGGACGCGGATGTCGGCCTCGGCGAGGCGGGCGCAGATGTCGGTGAGCTCGCGGGCCATGACGATGGCGAGGCCGGCGTCGCGGTCGAGTTTGCGGCCCTTGTGGGGGGTGCCGGCGCGGGCGATGGTGTGGGCCTCGGCGGCGAGCTCGCGCGTGTAGTGCATGCAGGCGACGAGGTACGCGCGGTGCTGCTCGGAGGAGGTGGAGACCATCGACTGGAGCTGGTCGTACGAGTCGCGCAGCCAGACGGGGGCGTTGGTGTCGCCCCGCTGGGCGACGTCCTTGGCGTGTGCGTCCGGGTCGGCGGGGAGCGTACGGGCGAGCATCTGGAGGCGGGTGACGAAGCCGTCGCCGTTGGCCACGTGCTTGAGGAGGGTGCCGAAGCGGTCGACGAGGGCTTCCTGGTCCTCGCTGTCGCGCAGGCCGACGCCGGGGCCCTCGATCTCGATGGCAGCGGTGACGGTTCTGCGGTCGGCGTGGAGGAGGACGGCGATCTCGTCGGGGCCGAAGGGGGCGGCGAGCCAGTTGATCCGGCCGATGCCGGGGGGCGGGCCGACCTCGACCTCGCGGCCGTCGGCGGCGCGGACGCCGGCTTCCATGGCGCCGGAGCGGTAGGTCGTGCCGCGGCGCAGGGTGCGCTTGTAGCTGCGGTTGATCTCGAACCACTTGTAGAAGGTGCGGCCCTTGTACGGGACGTACACGGCGGCGAGCGCGAGCATGGGGAAGCCGGCGAGGCTGACGATGCGCAGGGTCAGGTCGGGGACGAGCAGTCCGCTCATCATGCCGAAGAACGCGCCGACGATGATCAGGGCGATCTCGCCGCTCTCGCGGTTCTTGCCGACGATCGCGTTCGGCCGGGCCCGGCCGATGAGATACGTGCGGCGGGGCGCGATCGGGTGCAGCTGGTGGGACTGGGTCGTCAACGCCCGTCACCTCCTGTGTTCCTCGTACTCGATCCAGTGCGGGGCGCGGGTGCGGCGGAGGGGACAGATCCGCCGCCTCCGCCGCCGGAGGTGGGGCGGCTGCTGTGGGCGGCCACGCCTCCGGAGATGGGGTTGGCGGGGCGGGGGGCGCTGGAGGCGCCGCCGTCACCGCCTCCGCGGTGGGAGCCGCGGCTGCTGTGCGTCTTGATGCCCTGGGAGACGAGGGAGGCCGGGGAGCTGATGACGGCGGCGGCCTGGGCGCCGTCGGTGGCCTTGCTGCGGTTCGAGCGGGCGGAGGCGATCTCGTCGCCGAAGCCGGGGACGAAGCGGTAGATCATCGCGGAGGCGAAGATCGCCAGGAGGATGATGGCGAGGCCGGAGACGACCGCGGAGAAGGCGTTGGGGCCCTTCTCGCCGGCGAGGGCTCCGGCGAGGCCGAGGACGATGACGATGACCGGCTTCACGAGGATGACGGCGATCATGATGCCCGCCCAGCGGCGGACGTGGCCCCAGAGGTTCCGGTCGACGAGCCCGGCGTAGACGACGACGCCGAGGAGGGCGCCCACGTAGAGCAGGGCGGCCCGGATGAACAGCTCGAGGAAGAGGACGCCGGCGGCGAGGACGGTGACGAGGGAGACGACGATCAGCATGATCGGGCCGCCGCCGATGGAGTCGCCCTTCTTGAGGGCCTCGATGAAGGAGCCGAAGAACACGTCGGTCTGGCCGCCGGAGGCCGAGGCGATGACCTCGGTGACCCCGTCGGTGGCGGAGACGACGGTGTAGAGGATCAGGGGGGTGAAGGCGGAGGCGAGGACGGTGAGCCAGAGGAAGCCGACGGCTTCGGAGATGGCGGTGGTGAGGGGGACACCGCGGATGGCGCGCTTGGCGACGGCGAAGAGCCAGAGGACGAGCGTGAGGATGGTGGAGGCGGCGAAGACGATGGCGTACTGCTTGAGGAAGGCGCCGTTGGTGAAGTCGACGTTGGCCGTGCCGTTGATCGCTTTGCTGAGCTCGGTGACGATCCAGGAGGCGGCGTCGGCGCAGCCCTTGGCCAGGGAGGCGAGGGGGTTGAGGGCGTCGGCGGGGTCGCTGGGCGCCAGGCCGGTGCGGGGGGCTCCGCCGGCGCCGCTGCCGCGCTCGCAGTAGTCCTTGGCCGGGCCCCGGATCAGGTCACAGGGGTTGTTGCTTGCCTGCGGGCTGGGCGTCGGGGACGGAGTCGGAGTCGGAGTAGGCGTGGGAGCGGCCACTGCGCGGGTGGCCAGGAGTACCGCCGTGGTTTGCAGGGCGGCTACGACGGCCGTGAAGGACAAGCCGCGACGACTAGCGTGCATAGGTGAGCCCCCCGAACTGCGACACGGCGGCGGCCATCTCCTCGGCGGAGGAAGCCCTCTGGTCCCGGCCGACCGGGGCCGGGCCGTCCTTCTGCGTGAAGTCGGCGACGCGCCAGTCGCCGTCGATCCAGCGGAGCTCGAACGTGTTCGTGTACCAGCTCTCCGCGACCGGGTTCTTCGATCCCTCGCCCGCGAGACCGAACAGGGTCGAGTGCCAGACGGACACGGTCGCGGTGTCGCCGCCGAACTTCTCCGCCTTCGTCCCGACCGGGCTCGTACGGGAAATGAACATGAGGCCCTTCGGGGCCTTGCCGCCGGCATCGAGGCCGATGCGCGCAAGGAACTGCTCATCCGTGTAGACACGGTCGAGGTCGCTCTGGCGCGCGGCAGCTACGTCCGGCACGTACACGGCCTGGACGATGGCCCGTCTGCGGACAGCGTCGAACATGCCGTCGGAGCCGAGCGCGACCGCGTAGTTGGCGGCAGCCGACTGGGCTCCCTGTTCGTCGTGCGCGAAGCCCTTCGGGATGGCGCCGTTCTTGCCGTCCACCGGGCGGGTGCCCGTGGCCTGGGTGGGGGCGGGGGTCGGGGGGGTGTTCGCCGAGGGGGTGGTCGGGGTGTCTCCGGACTGGTTCGCGAACGCGATCGCGGCGATCAGGAGGACCACCACGCCGACCACCGTGACCAGGCCCCGTGAGGCGCGCGGGGTGCGGCGGGGGGGCGCCGTACGGGTCCGACGGGGAGTCCGGGAGACGGGTGCGGGTCTGGCCCGTGCCGCCGACCTCGCCGTAGCCGCCGCCGTACTGGTCGTCGTTGCTCATTCCGTGTCCGCCCCCTCCGCGTCGTCCGACGGTAGCGCTGGTTCCCGCGTGGATGCGGTGTGGTGAGTCCTCATCAGCCGGCAGCCGGTGGGCGGCCCGGCTAGACCGCCATTCCGTAGACGATGGTGAAGAGGGTGCCGAGGGAGCCGATGATGAACACGCCGGTGAGGCCGGCGACGATCAGGCCCTTGCCCTGTTCCGCGCTGAACGTGTCGCGCAGGGCGGTCGCGCCGATGCGCTGCTTGGCCGCGCCCCAGATGGCGATGCCGAGGCAGAGGAGGATCGCGACGGCCATGACCACCTCGATCATGACCTTCGCTTCATTGCCGAGACTGCCGAACGGCCCCCAGTTCGGGGCGATTCCGCCGATGATGGTGGTGATGTCGCCCTTTTCGGCTGCCAGGATCATGTAACTCACCGCCCCTGTATGGGTAGTTCCGGTAGCCCGTGCCCGACGGCAGGGGTCACGTACTATCTTCGCTGATGAAACCGCCGTCGTACGTCGACTTGACGGCTCTCTTTGCCCGATCTCCCGGCCCTTGACCCGCCCGTGCGCTCTGACCTGGGCGTGGGCGGTGGGTATGGTGAAAGAACGTATGGTCACTCTGTGTATCACGGGGGGTGACCCCGGGCAATGATTGTCCTCTCGCCGTGCGGGGGGCTGCTCGGGGGGCCGCCGTTCGGCGCAGTGTGCGGGCGTGTCGTTGGGCCGACCCGCTGGCGTTCATCCGACATTCCGTCAGTCGTTCCATCCGTATGGCGGGTTGGGGGAGATGCTCCAGCCCGTTCGTGATCGCGCTCACGGGCGCCTCGGTTCCGGCGGTGGCTGCCGCCGGGGGGACGGCCGCGGCGGTGGCGCCCGGCCGGGGCAGCGGCAGGTGCCCGGAGCCCGATGCGAGGACGCTGCCGGCGCCGGCGCCGAAGGCTGCCAAGGGGGCCGGCGGGGCCGCACGGGCCGTACGGACAGCCCGGGCCGTGCCAGGACATCGACACGACCCGGGGGGAGAGCGACCTGGAGTTCAGTGTCGTCCAGCACCGGGGCAGGACCTTCCTGGGCGTGCGGGACACGGCGCCGGTCGCTGCGTACACGTGGAAGGACCTCACCACGCCGCTGAACCCGGGGCATCCGCGGAACGAGTGCGGGGTGTCGGTCAACACCGTGGGCTACACGGTGTACGTGAAGGTGCTGACGACCCTGGGCGATGTGTTCGAGAACCACTGCACGTACACGGGGACGGGCGTGCTCATCTGTCCATCGGGGTGGACGGCCATCATCAGGCCCTGAGGGGCGTTGTCAGTGGGGCGCGTCAGAGTGGGGCGTATGACGACTGGGACTCCGTGGACTCTGACGGACATCGAAGCGGCCATCCGGGCGGGTTGGTCGGCCGAGACCTGCTCGCCCGATGACGTCGAGCGGGCGCCTTGGAGCGCCGACAATCCGGCCTGGGGGCACTGCGACATCACGTCGCTGGTGGTGCAGGACCTGGTGGGGGGCGAGCTGATGGTCGGGGAGGTCTGGCTCGAGGGGGAGCAGCACGGGTTCCACACGTGGAACGTGCTCCCCGGGGGGATACAGGTGGACCTGACGCGGAAGCAGTTCCGCCGGGGCCAGGTGGTGACGGCGGGGCGGCTGATGGGGCCGCGGCCGGTGGGTCGGCTGCCGCGGCGGTGGGAGGAGTACCAGCTGCTGCGCGGGCGGGTCGAGGCCAGGCTGGGGGCGATCGGCGGGTGAGCCGCCGGCTCGGGTGCGCCCGGGCCCCAGGGGCCTGGGGTGAGCCGGGCTCGGGGCGGGTTCGGGCTCCGGCTGACTCGGAGCCCAGGTTCCGGGGGCCTGGGGTGGGTCCGGGGCTTACGGCCGGGTTACTCCGACCAGTGCGCGGGGCGGGCCAGGGTCGGGGAGATCTTGGTCGCGGCGTCGCCCCGGGCTGCGTTGAGCTGGGCCTGGGTCAGGAAGATGGCGTCGCGGAGGTCCGCCCCGCGCAGGTCGGCGTCGCGGAAGTCCGCGCCGATCAGGTCCGCCAGGCGGAGGTCCGCGCCGCTGAGGTTCGCGGCGATGAGGTAGGCGCCGCGGAGGTTGGCGCCGCGGAGGTCCGCGCCCGCGAGGCGGGCGCCCATCAGGTCGGCGCCGCGGTGGTTCTTCTTGCGGGCCGGGGCCTTGGCGCGGGCCAGCTCGCTGGCCCGCAGGAGGAGCGTGTTGATGCGCTGGCGGAGGGCGTCCACGTCCAGGGCGGTGAGGGCGTCCGCGTCGGCGGCGGTCCACTCCGTGGTCTCGGTCAGTGCGCGGCGCAGGTCTGCGTGGACCGGGGCGGCCGCCGGGAGGGCGAGTGCCTCGGTGACGTAGAAGAGCAGCTCGTGCAGCTGCCGCAGCACCGGGAAGACCTCGTACATCCGGCCGGCGGTGCCGGGGTGTGTACGCCAGTCGCGGCCGCCGAAGGTCACCTGGGAGACCTGCTGGCCCGCGCCGAAGCAGTCGTAGACGGTGCAGCCCTGGAAGCCCTTGTCGCGCAGCCGGGTGTGGATGCCGCAGCGGAAGTCCTGCTGGAGGTTCTTGCAGGGCGTTCCGGCGGCCTTGTTCACCGCGAAGTCGTTGGACTTGGCGAAGGGCAGGGCGACGCAGCAGAGCGCGAAGCAGTTCGAGCAGTCTGCTTGCAGGACGGGGAGGGGGACGGGGAGGGCAGGGACGGCGGGGGTGCCGGGCGTGGCGGGGGTGGCGGACACCCGTCCATTGTCACCGGTCGGGGGCGGTCAGCCGCATCTGGAGGGCCGACCAGCGGACGCCGTCGACCTCCTCCACGTCCTCCAGTACCTGCTCGGTGCGGAAGCCGAGCTTCTCGTAGAGGCGTACGGCCGCGGTGTTGTGGGTGTAGACGCCGAGGTCGAGCGAGGGCAGGCGGAGCTCGCCGAAGGCGCGGGCGACGGCGAGTGTGAGGAGGGTCTCGCCGAGGCCCCGGCCGCGCGCCTCGGGGGCGATCAGTACGCGGCCCAGGCGGGTGCCGCGTACGGAGATGTGGCCGAGGGGGCGTCCGTCGGGGGACACGGCGGTCCAGGTGTGGCGGCCCGGCTCGGTGGCGTAGGCGGTGAGCTGGGCGTCGTCCAGCGGCCAGGTGAAGGAGGGGCCCGCCCAGGTGACGAGCTCGGCCCGGGTCGTGATCCAGTGGTGCAGGGCCGGCGCGTCGTCCGCGGGGCGGAACGGGCGCAGGGAGAGGGGCGCGGGCGTCGTGTCCATGTCGCAAGTATCCGTGTGCGCAACCCGGTTGATCGCGGGTGCGGGTGCGGTGAGCATCCGTACATGACAGAAGTGATCGCAGTAGCCGTCATCACCTTCCTCGCCGTGATCAGTCCAGGCGCCGATTTCGCCATGGTCGTCCGCAACAGCTGTCTGTACGGGCGGCCCACCGGGCTGTTCGCGGCGGCCGGGGTCGCGGCCGGCGTGCTGGTGCACGTCGCGTACACGATGCTCGGGGTCGGTCTCCTCATCGCCTCCTCCACGGCCCTGTTCACCGCGATCAAGCTGGCGGGCGCCGCGTACCTGGTGTGGATCGGGATCCGGACCTTCCGGGCGCGGGCCGAGGTGAGCGTGGACCTGGAGGCCGCGCCGCGGCTGACCCGGCTGGGCGCGATGCGGTCCGGGTTCCTGACCAATGTGCTCAATCCGAAGACCACGCTGTTCGTCGTGTCGACGTTCACGCAGGTCGTCGATCCGGACACCCCGGTGTGGCAGCAGGCCGGGTACGGGCTGTTCATGTCGGCGGCGCACCTGGCCTGGTTCGGCGCGGTCGCGCTGTTCTTCTCGAACTCCCTGCTGCGCGAGCGGATGCTGAAGGCGCAGAAGGCGCTGAACCGGACGATCGGCTCGGTGCTGGTGGGGCTGGGCGTCGGGTTGGGCTTCGCGCGCTGAGGTGCCGTTCTTCGGCGAAGGCCTGGCGGGGCTGGTTACCTGTCGGTAGCGTGCCGGGCATGGCGATCTCCGAGGCGTTCTTCGAGCGGGTCGATGCCGGGCGGTTCCTGGCCACCGAGTACACGCGCGGGCCGTGGGACCCCGGCTCGCAGCATGCCGGGCCGCCGGCCGCGCTGCTCGGCCGGGCCGTGGAGGAGCGGGAAGGCGCCCGCGCGGACATGCGGATCGCGAGGATCACGTACGAGATCCTGCGGCCGGTGCCGATCGGCCCGCTGGAGATCACCACCTCCGTGCTCCGGGCCGGCCGCAGCACGGAGGTGGTCGAGGCCGCCCTCGCCCCGGCCGGGGCCGCGCCGGTGATGCTCGCGCGGGCGCTGCGGATCCGGGTGGCCGAGGAGACCGTGCCCGGCGTGGCTCCGGGGCCGCAGCTGCCGCCGCCCGGGGAGGTGGAGGTGACGCCGTTCTTCCCGGTGCCGTGGGAGACCGGCTACCACTCGGCGATGGAGACCCGGTTCACCGAGGGCGCGTTCGTGGAACTGGGGCCCGGCACCTGCTGGATGCGGATGAAGGTGCCGCTCGTCGCCGGGGAGGAGAGCAGGCCGCTGGACCGGGTCCTGATCGCCGCCGACTCGGGCAACGGGATCAGCTCGGTGATGGATTTCGGCCGGTACGTCTTCATCAACAGCGACCTGACCGTGCACCTGCACCGCCACCCGGTGGGCGAGTGGGCCTGCGTGGAGGCCCGTACGAGCGTGGACGCGGGCGGGATCGGGCTCGCGGACGCCCGGCTGCACGACGAGAAGGGGCCCATCGGGCGGAGCGCGCAGAGCCTGTTCGTCGCGCCGCGCTCCTAGTCAACCCGCCTTCGTGGCACGTAAGTCGGTGTGGCAGGCTCGTGCCGGTGGAGGCTCTGAGAGACGTCGACCCCGCCCGTATCGGGGCGCATGCGCTGTTGGCCCGGCTTGGTGCCGGAGGGATGGGCCAGGTGTACCTCGGGCGGTCGCCCGGCGGGCGCCTGGTGGCCGTGAAGGTGATCCGGGACGAGATCATCGGGCACCCCGAGGCCCTGGCCCGGTTCCGGCGCGAGGCCGAGACCGTGCGGGCGGTGCGGTCGGCGTACACGGCGAACCTGATCGACGCCTCGCTGACGGCGCCGCCGTTCTGGCTGGCGACGGAGTACGTGGCGGGCCCGACGCTCAGTCATGCCGTGGCGGAGCGCGGCGGCTTGCCCGCGGACACCTGCCGGCGGCTGTTCGCGGCGCTGGCGGAGGGGCTGGCGAGCGTCCACGCGTACGGGGTGACGCACCGGGACCTCAAGCCGCAGAACGTCATCCTGGGCACGCAGGGCCCGCAGCTCATCGACTTCGGCATTGCCAAGGGTGCGATGCAGACGGCACTGACACAGGACGGCAGCGCCCCGGGCACACCCGGCTACACGGCTCCTGAGGTGCTGCTGCGCAATGAGGTGGCCGACGCTGCCGATGTCTTCGCGCTGGGGGCCACGATGGCCTACGCAGCGACGGGGCGGGCGCCCTACGGTACGGGCGATTCCACGGCGGTCAGCTTCCGAGTGGTCCACGGCGAGGTGGATGTCGACGCGGTCGATCCGGGGCTCGCCGAGCTGATCCGGCTCTGTGTGGCCCGAGATCCGGCCGCCAGGCCGACGCCCGCCGAGATCATCCGGCGATGCGGGGTGGACTCGGCGCTGATCGACGATCCCGTGTACGCCGCCCTCACGGCGACCAGCGGCGACGGCGCCCAGGCGCCGGGGCTGCCCTCCACCCTCGGTCCCGGGAACCCGTATGCCGTGGATTACGTGCCGACGTATGTCCCGCCGGCTCCGGAGCAGGCGCCCGCGGCCCGGCGCCGGCTGCCGCGCTGGATGCTTGTGGCCTCGGTGGGACTGGCGGCGGGCACCCTGTCCGTGGGCGGGTACCTACTGCTGTGGGACGGGAACGGCGGGGGCACGGACGGACACAAGGACATCGGCGCCGGTGGCCGGACGGCCGGTCCTGCGCCCCAGGGCGGGCAGACGCAGGCCGTGCAGACACCGTCCGCACAACCCTCCAAGGCTCCCTCGGCGTCTTCCGCGGCGTCGAGCCCCGCCAGTTCGGACGGCGCGCCCGACCACATCGAGCCCGCGACCGTGTCCCGGGACCTGTGGACGGGCACCGCGCCCGGTCTGGGGAACTGCAACCTGCCCGCGGAGGAGCGCTCGCAGTACCTCGTGTCCTCCGTGGTCGATGCCGATGCGCCGGACGCGAAGTCGGTCACGGGCAAGGTGAAGATCCACGTGATGCTGAAGCCGTACCACGCGGAGAAGACGCCCTACTACGTCTCGGTCGGGGTCAAACCCCCGCACGACATCGACGAGACCACGGGACGGCCTTTCGAGAACGTCAAAGACTACAACAAGAGCATCGGGTACACCAGCAAGCCCGTCGACCTGGATGCGGTGAAGGACCAGGGCGGGGTGTATCTCACCTACCCCGACGACTTCGCAACGCAGCTCGTGGACAACAACGGTGTCGACCGGCACTTCAAGGCGATTCCCCTCGCGAACGACCCGGGGGACTGGACCGTGGTCTTTTACCACGTTCAGGGCGTCAGGGAGTACGCCAACATCTACTGCACCGGCTTTCCGGTGAAATAGTGTCAAGTCGGAGCGGCGAAACACCTGTCAGGACCATCTTCATGAGGCAGTGTTGACGGGTGCGCAAGTTCTGGATGGCAAGCGGGATCGGGGTCGGGGCATGCCTGACCTTCATTGCGCTGCTCGTCGTCGGGACGTATTCGGCGGCGGCAGGCATCGCGAGCGGCGGCGGCAAGCAGGCTGTTGGGCTTGCCAAGGGGGCCGTGCCCGCGCTCTACCAGCCGTTGGTGCAGAAATGGGGCAACCTCTGCCCCGCGCTCAATCCGGCGCTGCTGGCGGCGCAGCTGTACACGGAGAGCGGTTGGAAGCCCGACGCACTGAGTCACGCCGACGCGCGCGGCATCGCCCAGTTCATCCCCGACACTTGGGCAACGTACGGGATCGACGGCGACGGTGACGGGGACCGGGACATCTGGGACCCCCAGGACGCGATTCCTTCGGCGGCCTCCTACGACTGCGTACTGGCCCGGGACGTCAAGGACGTACCGGGCGATCAGTCCGACAATATGCTCGCCGCCTACAACGCCGGGCCGTATCGCGTCATCAAGGCCGGCGGCGTGCCTCCGATCAGTGAGACGCAGGGCTACGTGAAGGGCATCCGCAGCCTGGAGAAGAGCTTTGCCCGCCCGGTCGGCCGGGTCGCGCCTTCGCAGCAGGCCGCCGGGGCCATCTACTTCGCGCAGAAGCAGTTGGGGACCCCGTACCTGTGGGGCGGCAACGGTACGCCGGACCAGGACGGGCGGTTCGACTGCTCGGGGCTGACCAAGGCCGCGTACGAGTCGGTGGGGATCGAGCTGCCGCGCGTCGCCAACGACCAGTACAACGCCGGGCCGCATCCCTCGCGCGGTGAACTGCTCCCCGGCGACCTGGTGTTCTTCTCCGATGATCTGACGAACTCTCGGGAGATCCGGCACGTCGGCCTCTACGTGGGCGGCGGGTACATGATCGACGCCCCGTACACCGGAGCCGTGGTCCGCTTCGACAAGGTCGACACCCCGGACTACTTCGGCGCGACCCGCGTCACCAAGGACGGGGCCGAAGCCCTTCCCGGCCGTACCGCCGACGCCAAGTCGCCCTAGCGCGCTGCCCGCCACGCTGTGTTAACCCAAGGCCCTGAGCTGCGACGACGAGTCACTCTTCGATAACGTTGCCGTGATCATTCGGTGGAGAGCGGAACGTGGCCCTCAGAACGGGCGTTCCATGGACACAGGCTTGATCAACGGGGGGGTTCAGGGGCGCGCGCAGAGGTGCGCCCGAGGGGAACCAAGCAAGGGCAAGGGGCCGCATCGCCATGGCTGGACTCACAAGTAGTGGGCCGAACCTGGATGTAAGCCTGCTGTACGACATCAACGGGCTGGCCCGGCATGCCCCGGCCGGAGTCGACCGGGCCGTCGGCCTCGTCGGCGCGTACGGGATCCCGCTGGCCCTGGTGCTCCTCGTCCTGTGGTGCTGGCACGGTGCGCGCCGGCAGGACGAGTCCACGGCCGTCGAGTCGTTCGCCGCGCTGGTGTGGGCCCCGCTCGCCGCCGCGCTCGCCTTCCTCGTGAACGTCCCGCTGCGCGCATTCGTCGGGCGGCCGCGGCCGTTCGTCGAACACAGCGGCCTGGACGTGCTCGCGCCGGACGCCGGCCCGGGCGACTTCTCCTTCGTCAGCGACCACGCCACCCTCGCGATGGCGTTGGGCGTCGGCCTGTTCATCGCGAACCGCAAGCTCGGGCTGATCGGGATCGGCCTGGCCCTCGCCGAGGGCATCTGCCGCGTGTACCTCGGGGTCCACTACCCGACCGACGTCATCGGCGGCTTCGCGCTCGGCACCGCCGTCGTCCTGGTGCTCGCCCCGCTCGCGATGGCGTTGCTGACCCCGGTCGTGCGGGCGGTGGCCCGCTCCCCGCGTGCGGGCCGGCTGGTCCGCGCCAAGCGCCGCGCCCTGCCCCGCCCGGTGGACCTCGCCCAGCCCCAGACCCCGCCCCCGGGCTGCCTGACGCACGAGAGCGACCTCGCCGCGTAGTTCAAGGCCGGCCGTACGCGTCCCATACGGAGATCAGGACGGCCGCCAGCAGGCACAGGCCTGCGCCGCCGAAGCACAGGCGGACCGCCTTCGGGCGGGATCTCGGGGTCACGGTTCGCCGCTCTCCGCGGCTCGGCCGTCCGAGCCGCCCTCGCGGCGGTAGCGGGAGCGCAGCCACAGGCCGGTGGCCACGGCCGCGGTGGTGGTCGCCCCGACGGCCAGGGCCACATCGGCCGGGCCGTCCGCCGAGCCCGTCGGGCGGGCCGAGGCCGCGGCAGCGGGCGTGAGCGCGATGAGCAGGGCCCAGAGGAGGGCGGCGACGCGGGGTGCGGGTCCTGGCATGCATCCAGGGCATCCGCTCCCGGGTGCGTCGGCCAGCCGGGCCGTCCGAACGGGCGACCAAGAGGACCCGCCTGCCGCTGCCCGCCTGCCCCTGCCCCGGCGCCCCGGTCGCTAGGCCGAGGTGTGCCGGTCCGCGTCCTTGCGGGCCAGGTCGCGGGAGCGGCGGGCCGGGCCTCTCCAGCCGCAGGTGCAGACGGCCAGGCAGAAGGAGCCGCGCTCGGCGGTGCCCGTGGTGTGCCCGGTGGGTGGCCGCTCCGTGGTGCGGGGGAGCGGCACGGCTTCAAGCGGAGGGACAAGCGACGCCTTGGTGTGCGAATCCACACCACCAAGGTACCTGGGTCCGGCAAGGGGCCGGGAGGGCGGCGGCCCGTGACGGGAAACCAGGGATCTCGTTAACCGGAGCGGGTGGGGGCCTCGGGCAAACAGCGGTCACGCGTTGGGGGTTGGCAGGCGATGGTGGTGCACCAGCACAGGCGGCGGCGCGGGCGTGCGGGTGGGGCGGTGCTCGCCTTCGGCATGGCCGTGGCCGTGGCCGCGATGAGCGGGTGCGCAGGCGCGGCCAAGGACGACGACCGGCCCCCCGCGGACCCGGCCGCGATCATCCGGGGAGTCGCCGACCTACTGGCGAAGACCGGCAGCGCACAGGCCCGTACGGCGATGGAGATGGCCACCGGCGGGACCCGGGTCACGATCCGCGGCGAGGGCGGGGTCGACTTCAAGAACCGGATGGGCCAGCTCCTGGTGATGCTCCCGGCCGACGCGGCCGGCAAGGACGAGCACCGGCCGATCACCGAGCTGCTCGTCCCCGGCGCCCTCTACATGAAGAACCGGGGCGCGGGGGTGCCCGCCGACAAGTGGGTCCGGGTCGACACCTCGACCCTCGCGGACGGGAACCTGGTCACGGGCGGGGCCACCGACCCGCTGGCCGCGGCCGAGCTGCTGCGCGGCGTACAGGAGGCGACGTACGTGGGCGAGACCGAGGTGGCGGGCACGAAGGTGCGGCACTACCGCGGGACCACCGACATCGGGCAGGCCGCGAAGAGCGCCTCACCGGCGGTCCGGGGGGCGTTGGAGGCGGCGGCGAAAGGGTTCGGCAAGGACACGGTCCCGTTCGACGTCTATCTCGACGAGGAGGGCCGGCTGCGGAAGGTCCGGCACCGTTTCACCTACGTCAACAATGGCGTGATCGATGTCTCCTCCACCACGCTGCTCTACGGGTTCGGGACGCCGGTGACCGTCGTATTGCCCGCAAGCGGGGACATTTACGCCGGGAAGATCGCCGAGTAGCCGCCCGGACGGTCCCGGGGCGGCGCGATCGGGCCACGGCCCGGTATCCGGAAATGGTCCATCCGTGTCATGCGCACACCGCCCCGCCCTCCCTACGCTGAGAAGCCGAGCGCCGACGACCGATGGCCGATGACGGCAGATTGAGGTGACACGCGTGACTCCCGCAAGCGGTACGACGGTGCAGGACCACGTGGCGCTCGCCGAGATCGAGCTGTGCGGCGAGCTGATCATCGCGGCCTCCGCGGCGGACGAGGAGCGGCTCAGCCAGGACCGGATCGACGAGGTCCTGATGGGTCTCGGGCTGTAGCCGCATCCGTACCGGGGACCGATACCGGGGACCGCTGCGCTCAGGTGCGCAGCAGGCGCGCGATCGCCTTCGTCGCTTCCTCGACCTTGGCGTCGATCTCGTCCCCGCCCTTGACGGCCGCGTCGGCGACGCAGTGCCGCAGGTGCTCCTCGAGCAGCTGGAGTGCGAAGGACTGGAGGGCCTTCGTGCTCGCCGAGACCTGGGTGAGTATGTCGATGCAGTAGACGTCCTCGTCGACGAGCCGCTGCAGACCCCGGATCTGACCCTCGATCCGGCGCAGCCGCTTGAGGTGCTCGTCCTTCTGGTGGTGGTAGCCGTGCACCGCGCCGGCGGCGGTGGCCGCGCCGGTACCGGTGGCGGCGTCGGCTCCGGAGCCTTCCGCCTCGATGGCAGTCATGCGTCCTCCCGTGGTCCGGACCTGAGGGGTACATACCCCTCATGGGTATAGGTTACCGGGCCCTGGCCGAATGAGCAGGGGCCCGTGGCCCTCACTCTGCCTGATGGAGGACACTGGGGAACCGCCCGGAACCGCCGGTTAGCCCTGGCCGGGGGATGCGCCTAGCATCAGCCTGACCGAATCCAATGCACCCCGAGGACCTCACGTGCGATTTCGTCTGACCCCCAGGGAGACGAGCTTCTACGACATGTTCGCCGCATCCGCGGACAACATCGTCACGGGCTCCAAGCTCCTGATGGAATTGCTCGGAGCGGACTCCTCCGCCCGAGCCGAGATCGCGGAACGGATGCGGGCGGCCGAACACGCGGGGGACGACGCCACTCACGCGATCTTCCACCAGCTGAACTCCTCCTTCATCACGCCGTTCGACCGCGAGGACATCTACAACCTGGCCTCGTCGCTCGACGACATCATGGACTTCATGGAGGAGGCCGTCGACCTGGTCGTCCTGTACCAGGTGGAGGAGCTCCCCAAGGGTGTCGAGCAGCAGATCGAGGTGCTGGCGCGGGCGGCCGAGCTGACCGCCGAGGCCATGCCGCACCTGCGGACGATGGACAACCTGACCGAGTACTGGATCGAGGTCAACCGGCTCGAGAACCAGGCCGACCAGATCCACCGCAAGCTGCTCGCGCACCTCTTCAACGGCAAGTACGACGCCATCGAGGTGCTGAAGCTCAAGCAGATCGTCGACGTGCTCGAAGAGGCGGCCGACGCGTTCGAGCACGTCGCGAACACGGTGGAGACCATCGCGGTCAAGGAGTCCTGAACCTCGTGGACACCTTCGCTCTGATCGTGACCATCGGTGTCGCGCTCGGTTTCACGTACACCAACGGTTTCCACGACTCGGCGAACGCGATCGCGACCTCGGTCTCGACCCGCGCGCTGACTCCGCGCGCCGCCCTCGCGATGGCCGCGGTGATGAACCTCGCCGGCGCCTTCCTGGGCAGCGGGGTCGCCAAGACGGTCAGTGAGGGCCTGATCGAGACGCCCCAGGGCAACCAGGGCATGTGGATCCTCTTCGCGGCGCTGGTCGGCGCGATCGTATGGAACCTGATCACCTGGTACTTCGGGCTTCCCTCGTCCTCCTCGCACGCGCTGTTCGGCGGCATGGTGGGCGCGGCGCTGGCCGGCGGCACCCAGGTCATCTGGTCGGGAGTGATCGACAAGGTCGTCATCCCGATGTTCGTCTCGCCGGTCGTCGGCCTGGTCGTCGGCTACCTGGTGATGGTCGCCATCCTGTGGATGTTCCGCCGGGCCAACCCGCACAAGGCCAAGCACGGCTTCCGTATCGCGCAGACGGTGTCCGCGGCCGGCATGGCCCTCGGTCACGGTCTGCAGGACGCTCAGAAGACGATGGGCGTCGTGGTGATGGCCCTGACCATCGCCGATGTGCAGCCCGCGGGCGCCGCGATCCCGGTCTGGGTCAAGATCGTGTGCGCCGTGATGCTGTCGCTCGGTACGTACGCGGGCGGCTGGCGCATCATGCGCACCCTCGGCCGCAAGATCATCGAGTTGGACCCGCCGCAGGGCTTCGCGGCCGAGACCACCGGCGCCTCGATCATGTTCGGCTCGGCGTTCCTGTTCCACGCGCCGATCTCCACCACCCACGTGATCACCTCGGCGATCATGGGTGTGGGCGCCACGAAGCGGGTCAACGCGGTCCGCTGGGGTGTCGCCAAGAACATCGTCCTGGGCTGGTTCATCACCATGCCGGCCGCCGCCCTGGTCGCCGCACTCAGCTACTGGATCGTCGACCTGGCCTTCGTCGGCTAGACGTACACCGGCCGGATCGGCCGGAGAACGAAAGCGGGCCGGCTCCCCCCACCCAGGGGGAGCCGGCCCTTTCGCCTTGCGGTGGCACCGCCATGCAGCACCGCAGGACGCTTTGGACCACGCGGCGGAGCCGCATGATGTCCCGTCGAGGCTTCGGCTCAGCCGAAGCGGCCCGAGATGTAGTCCTCGGTCGCCTGGACGGACGGGTTCGAGAAGATCCGGTCCGTGTCGTCGATCTCGACGAGCTTGCCGGGCTGGCCGACCGCCGCGAGGTTGAAGAACGCGGTGCGGTCGGAGACGCGGGCGGCCTGCTGCATGTTGTGCGTCACGATGACGATCGTGAAGCGCTCCTTGAGCTCGCCGATCAGGTCCTCGATGGCGAGGGTGGAGATCGGGTCCAGGGCCGAGCAGGGCTCGTCCATCAGCAGGACCTGCGGCTCGACCGCGATGGCGCGGGCGATGCACAGGCGCTGCTGCTGGCCGCCGGAGAGGCCGGAGCCCGGCTTGTTCAGACGGTCCTTGACCTCGTTCCACAGGTTGGCGCCCTGGAGGGACCGCTCCACGATGTCCGTGAGCTCGGACTTCTTGTAGCTGCCGTTCAGGCGCAGGCCCGCCGCCACGTTGTCGAAGATCGACATGGTGGGGAAGGGGTTCGGGCGCTGGAAGACCATGCCGACCGTGCGGCGGACCGCGACCGGGTCCACGCCGGCGCCGTACAGGTTCTCGTCGTCCAGGAGCACCTTGCCCTCGACGCGGCCGCCGGGGGTGACCTCGTGCATGCGGTTCAGGGTGCGCAGGAAGGTGGACTTGCCGCAGCCGGACGGGCCGATGAAGGCGGTCACGGAGCGCGGCTCCACGGTCATCGAGATGTCATCGATGGCCTTGTGGGCGCCGTAGAAGGCGGACAGTCCGCTGACGTCGATTCGCTTCGCCATGAGGGGTCACTTCGCTTTCATGTGGTCGCGTCAGCGACCGGTCTTCGGGGCCTTCCAGCGGGCGATGCCGCGGGCCACCAGATTGAGGATCATGACGAAGGCGATCAGGACGAGCGCCGCGGCCCATGCCCGGTCGTAGGAGGCGTCACTGCCGACCTTGTACTGCTCCCAGATGTACAGCGGGAGCGAGGACTGGGCACCTTCGAAGGGGTTGCTGTTGATCAGCTGGGTGCCGAAGACCAGCAGCATGATCGGGGCGGTCTCACCGGCGATGCGGGCGACGGCCAGCATGAGGCCGGTGGCGATGCCGCCGATGGCGGTGGGGAGCACGACCTTGAGGATCACGCGCCACTTCGGCACACCGAGGGCGAGGGCGGCCTCGCGCAGCTCGTTCGGGACGAGCTTGAGCATCTCCTCGGTGGAGCGGACCACGACGGGCATCATCAGGATCGACAGGGCCATCGAGCCGGCGAAACCGGACGGGCCGAAGCCGAGCATCAGGTTCCAGGTCGTCAGGATGAACAGGCCCGCGACGATGGAGGGAATGCCGGTCATGACGTCGACGAAGAAGGTCACGGCCTTGGCGAGCGGGCCCCGGCCGTACTCGACCAGGTAGACGGCGGTCAGCAGACCGATCGGCGCGGCGATCGCGGCGGCCAGGGCGACCTGCTCGATGGTGCCGAGCAGCGCGTGGTAGACGCCGCCGCCCTCCTCGAAGCTGGTGACGCCGTTCATCGAGTGGCTGAGGAAGTCGGCGTTGAGGGCCTTCAGGCCGCGGCTGACGGTGGTCCAGATCAGCGAGAGCAGCGGGATGACCGCGAGGACGAAGCTGACCCACACGAGGGAGGTCGCGACACGGTCCTTGGCCTGACGGCGGTTCTCGACGACCGCGCTGGCGGTGTACGTGACGGCGATGAACAGGAGGGAGGCGATCAGGCCCCACTGGATCTTGCTGTGGAGGCCGGCGACGGCGCCGATGCCGCAGCCGAGCGCGATCGAGAGGACCGCGATGGCGGCCGGGGCCCAGCGGGGCAGGCCGCCGCGGGTCAGGCCGGCGGGGGCGGCGGACTTGCGGGCGGGCCGCGGGTCCTGGAGTGCGTGGCTCATCAGGCGTTCGCCCCCGAGAAGTCCTTGCGACGGGCGATGATCAGCCGGGCGGCGCCGTTGACCAGCAGGGTGAGCAGGAAGAGCACGAGACCGGAGGCGATCAGGGCGTCGCGGCCGAACTCGTTGGCCTCGTCGAACTTCGCGGCGATGTTCTGCGCGAACGTGCCGCCACCCGGGTCCAGGATGTGCCCGGAGATCAGGAAGCTCGGGGAGAGGACGGTGGCGACGGCCATGGTCTCGCCGAGCGCGCGGCCGAGGCCGAGCATGGAGGCGGAGATGACGCCGGAGCGGCCGAAGGGCAGCACCGACATGCGGATGACCTCCCAGCGGGTCGCGCCGAGGGCCAGTGCGGCCTCCTCGTTCATGCGCGGGACCTGGAGGAAGACCTCGCGGCTGACGCTGGTCACGATCGGCAGGATCATGATCGCGAGCAGGATGCCGACGGTGAAGAGCGAGCGGGCGACGCCGACCTGGGACTTGTCGAAGACGTAGGTCCAGCCCAGGTACTCGTCGAGCCAGAGGTTGAGGCCGGCCAGCTGCGGGACGAGGAAGAGCGCGCCCCAGATGCCGTAGATGATCGACGGCACGGCGGCCAGCAGGTCGACCACGTACGCGAGGGGGGCGGCCAGCTTGCGCGGCGCGTAGTGCGAGATGAAGAGGGCGATGCCGACGGCGATCGGAACCGCGATGGCCATCGCGATGATCGAGCTGACGACGGTGCCGAAGAGCAGGACGGCGATGCCGAAGACGGGCGGGTTGGCCGACGCGTTCCAGTCGAAGGTGGTGAGGAAGTTGCCTTCGTTCTTCGACAGCGCGATCGAGGCGCGGTAGGTGAGGAAGACGGCGATCGACGCCATGATCACCAGGAGCAGGACGCCGGAGCCCTTGGAGAGCCCCGCGAAGATCTTGTCACCGGCACGGCCGGTGGACCTTGCGCTCTTGGAGACGGGCGGAGCCGTGTCTATCTGGGTGGGTGTGGTGGAAGCCATGATCTTTCCGGTCTGGATGGGGGCAGGCCCCCTGGCGGCGGTGCACCGGATCCCCTGGGTGGAGGGGAGGGTCCTGGGAGCCGGGCCGATCGGACGGGATCGGCCCGGCCCCGAGGCTCAGTGGTCAGGACAGCGAGTTGATGACTTCGCGGACCTTGGCGTTGATCTCGGCCGGGATCGACGCGTAGCCGTTCTCGGAGAGGACCTTCTGGCCCGCGTCCGAGGCGGTGTAGTTCAGGAAGGACTTCACGGTCGGGAGCGTCTCGGCCTTGTTGCCCTTGTCGCAGACGACCTCGTACGTCACCAGGACGATCGGGTAGGCACCCTCGGCCTTGGTGGTGTAGTCGAGCTTCAGCGCCAGGTCGGAGCCGGTGCCGGCGATCTTGGCGGCGGCGATGGCCTTGGAGGCGCTCTCGGAGGAGGCCTTGACCGGGGCGGAGGCGCCCGTGTTCAGGTCGACCGTCTTGATGCCCTGGGCGCTGGCGAAGGAGAGCTCGAAGTAACCGATGGAGCCGTCCACCTGCTTGACCTGGGTGGCGACACCCGCGGAACCGGTGGCACCGAGGCCGCCCGGGGCCGGCCACTTCTTCGCGGCTTCGTACGTCCAGGCCTCGGGAGCGGCGGCCTTGAGGTACTTGCCGAGGTTCTCGGTGGTGCCCGAGTCCTCAGAGCGGTGGAAGTGCTGGATGGCGGTGGAGGGAAGCGTGACGCCGGGGTTCAGCTTCTTGATCGCCTCGTCGTCCCACTTCTTGATCTTGTCGTTGAAGATGTTGGCGACCGTGGTGGCGTCGAGGTTCAGCTTGTCCACGCCGGCGACGTTGAAGCCGAGGGCGATCGGGCCGCCGACCATCGGCAGGTCGATGCCCTGGCCGCCGGTGCAGACCTTCTTCGACTCCTCCACGGCCTCGGGCTTCAGCGCGGAGTCCGAGCCCGCGAAGCCGACGGTGCCCTGGTTGAAGGCGACGATGCCCTCACCGGAGGAGGAGGACTTGTAGTTCACCTCGACGCCGGGGCAGGCGGCCATGTAGGCCTTCACCCAGAGGTCGACCGCGTTCTTCTGCGCGGAGGAGCCGGAGGCCAGGAGCTTGCCCTTGGCGGCGTCGCACTTGATGTCGCCCTGCGCGGCGGCCGACGGCTTGCCGCTGGCGCCGTTGTCCTTGGTGTTGTCGTCCGAGCCGCACGCCGTGAGGACCAGGGCGCCGGACACGACGAGGGCCCCGAGGGCGGAGGCACGAAGCCGGTTCTTGCGCTGAAGCTTCACTTTCGGGTGTTCCTTCCAGAAGCCGCCGGCCGCTTTCTTCATCGGGGCGGCGTGCGAAGAGGACTACGTCAGGTGCAAGGTGTGCCGCTCGGTCTGGTGGGCGACGCGCTCCGTGCACCACTGAAATTAGGCAGAACAGGTGAAGCGGCCGACCGGGCCAAGTGAACGGACGGTGAACCGTGGCGGACGGCCCGGTGTGGATGGTCGGGTTTGCTCCGGAGTGTCATCCGCCGTTGTCCTGTCGTTACCGTTATGTGACCCCCGGTGGGCCGGTACCCGATCCGGGTGCCGATCCGGGTTGGCCGAATCTTTTCGGTCAGGGAGCGGTGGCCGCCACGGGCTGCCACAGGTCTTGGAAGGTGAACCGGGCCGCCTCCACCTCGTGCCGCTGGTCGGCGTGCAGCACCCCCAGCGCGTACGCGGTCGCCGGGGCGATCCGCGGGGTGCGGGCCGCCGTCGCCGAGGCGGCCGCGGCCTCGGCGGCGTCGCGGTGGCGGTCCAGGGCATCGCCGGCCGCCGCCAGCCGGGCCACGTCCTCACCCAGGGCCTCCCGGGCGTAGCGGTGCACCCGCAGCAGCCGGCGCACCTCGTGCCAGGAGCCGTCGTGATCGGGGTTGTACGGGTGGGCCTCGGCGGCATGCGGCAGCGCCGAGACGGCCGCCGCCAGCCGGGTCCGGGCCACCTCCGCCAGCGGGATCAGGACCTCGTCCACCCGCCCCCGGGCCGCGATCGCGTCCAGCGGAACCTCGGAGGCCAGGACGGCCACCGCGTCCGCGACCGCGTGGAACCGGGACGAGCCCAGTGCCTGGAGGGTCGCCGAGTGGGCGCGGGTCCGGGCCAGGGTCAGCTGCCGCTCCAGCAGGGCGGCCGCCCGCGCCGAGCCCACCGTCAGCGCGCCCGCCGCGCCCCGGGGCGCGGGCACCTCCGGCGAGCCCGACAGCCGGTGCAGCGCGTCCAGCAGCCGGGTCAGCCGGGCGGCGTACGCGTGCTCGTCCGCCAGGGTCGAGGACAGCCACACCAGCTCGGTGCGCAGCCCGTCGGCCCAGGAGGACTCGGTCACCACCCGGAAGGTGGTCAGGGACCCGCTGATCCGGCGCGCAGCCCCCCGCAGGCTGCGCGCCGCATCGCTGCCCTCCGCGGCGTCGGCCCCTCCCCCAGACTCCGTCCGGGGGGACCCCCACTCCTCGTGGAGGCGGAGCCCGCGCAGGAAGGCGGTGGCCTGGGCCCGCAGGTACGTGCCGAGCACGTCACCCGCGGAGCCCTCTCCACGCGCTGTCAGGTCATGGTTTGGCAGAGCCACGCCGGCGCCTCCGGGCGTCTATGAGCATCTCCTGAACGTGCCGCAGCGGCTGGCCTTCGTGGTCCGTGCTGTGCCGGGTCCATTCGCCGTCCGGGCCCAGGTGCCAGGAGGAGGTGGAGTCGGACATCCCGGTCTCCAGCATCCGGTCCAGTGCCGCGCGGTGGGCCGGGTCGGCGACCCTGACCAGTGCCTCGATGCGGCGGTCGAGGTTGCGGTGCATCATGTCGGCGCTGCCGATCCACACCTCGGGCTCGCCGCCGTTGCCGAAGGCGAAGACCCGGGAGTGTTCCAGGAAGCGGCCGAGGATCGAGCGGACCCGGATGTTCTCCGAGAGCGCGGGGACCCCGGGGCGCACGGCGCAGATGCCGCGGACCCAGATGTCGACGGGCACTCCCGCCTGGGAGGCCCGGTAGAGCGAGTCTATGAGGGCCTCGTCGACGATCGAGTTCATCTTGAGGCGCACGTAGGCGGGGCGGCCGGCCCGGTGGTGGGCGGCCTCCTTGTCGATCCGCGCGATCAGGCCGTCGCGCAGCGAGCGCGGGGCGACGATCAGCCGGCGGTAGGTCTCGCGGCGCGAGTAGCCGGACAGCCGGTTGAAGAGGTCGGAGAGGTCCGCGCCGACCTGCGAGTCGGCGGTGAGCAGGCCGAGGTCCTCGTACAGGCGGGCCGTCTTGGGGTGGTAGTTGCCGGTGCCGACGTGGGAGTAGCGGCGCAGCGTGTCGCCCTCCTGGCGGACGACGAGCGACAGCTTGCAGTGGGTCTTGAGGCCCACCAGGCCGTAGACGACGTGGCAGCCGGACTCCTCCAGCTTGCGGGCCCACTTGATGTTGGCCTGCTCGTCGAAGCGGGCCTTGATCTCGACCAGTACGAGGACCTGCTTGCCGGATTCGGCGGCGTCGATCAGGGCGTCCACGATCGGGGAGTCGCCGGAGGTCCGGTACAGCGTCTGCTTGATCGCGAGGACGTCCGGGTCGCCGGCTGCCTGCTCCAGGAAGGCCTGCACCGAGGTGGAGAAGGAGTCGTACGGGTGGTGCAGCAGCACGTCCCGCTCGCGCAGCGCGGCGAAGATGTCGGGCGCGGACGCGGACTCGACCTCGGCGAGGTCGCGGTGGGTGCCGGCGACGAACTTGGGGTACTTCAGCTCGGGCCGGTCCAGGGAGGCGATGCCGAAGAGGCCGGTCAGGTCCAGCGGGCCGGGCAGCGGGTAGACCTCGGCGGCGGTGACGTTCAGCTCCTGCACGAGGAGGTCCAGGATGCCGGGGTCGATGGACTCCTCGACCTCGAGCCGCACCGGCGGGCCGAAGCGGCGCCGCATGAGCTCCTTCTCCAGGGCCTGGAGCAGGTTCTCGGCGTCGTCCTCCTCGACCTCGAGGTCCTCGTTGCGGGTCACCCGGAACATGTGGTGCGCGAGCACCTCCATGCCGGGGAAGAGCTCCTCCAGGTGCGCGGCGATGACGTCCTCGAGTGGGACGTAGCGCTGCGGGGAGGCCTCCAGGAAACGGGAGAGCAGCGGCGGGACCTTGACGCGGGCGAAGTGGCGGTGGCCGCTGACGGGGTTGCGCACGACGACGGCCAGGTTCAAGGACAGGCCGGAGATGTAAGGGAACGGGTGCGCGGGGTCCACGGCCAGCGGGGTGAGCACCGGGAAGATCTGGTTGCGGAACAGCGTGAAGAGGCGGGCCTGCTCCTTCTCGGTGAGGTCCGGCCAGCGGATGAGGTGGATGCCCTCTTCGGCGAGCTGCGGGGAGATGTCCTGCTGGAAGCAGGCGGCGTGCCGGGCCATGAGCTCGCGCGAGCGCGTCCAGATGAGGTCGAGCACCTCACGGGGCTGCAGGCCGGAGGCCGAACGGGTGGCGACGCCGGTCGCAATGCGGCGCTTGAGGCCGGCGACGCGGACCATGAAGAACTCGTCGAGGTTGCTCGCGAAGATCGCCAGGAAGTTGGCGCGCTCCAGGAGCGGGGTCGCGGGGTCTTCGGCCAGCTCCAGGACCCGCTCGTTGAAGGCCAGCCAGCTGCGCTCGCGGTCGAGGAACCGCCCCGGGGGGAGCTCGCCGCCGTCCTTGTCGTCGTAGGCGTCCAGGTCGGCGTCGAGATCGGGCGCGAGGCCGGAATGCGGGCGATGCGCGGCTATGGAGCTGATCCGCGCAGGCTTGGGCGCCGGGCCGGGGGAGGCGGCGGCGGACGTGTGAGACGGGTGCTGGGCGGGGACCTCGGTGGGGCCTGCGCTGGGCTGGTGGCTCATGACTCCATTGTTCCGCGCACGCGGCAGGACAGGCGCGTCGGAAGGGTTCGCCGTCAGTCGGAGTCGGGGCTGCATGCGGGGAGAGTCGCAAGCGCGTCTTACGGTCCGGTGAATGGCGTATGGCTTCCAGGCTCCGGGGGGTGCACGATCACGTCTTTTCCGCGCCCGGAATGCACCCGCGCGTCCCCCGCGTGCGCCAGCGCCCCGCGGGGCGGTGCCGAACCCCGCGGGGCGGTGCCGGTGCATTGCGGGGCGGTGCCGGGCCGGGCGCCGTGTCGGGGCCGGGCGCCGGTACCCGGGCCGGGCACCGGCGCCCGCGAGCCGGACACGCCCTAGCTCTCCGTGCGGTACATCAGGTCGACCTCGTGGGTGCTGAAGCCGAGGCCCTCGTAGACGGCGAGAGCCGCCGGATTGTCGGCGTCCACGTACAGCATCGCCGTGGGCAGGCCCGCCCCGGCGAGGTGGTGCAGGCCGATCGCGGTGAGGGCCTTGCCGAGGCCGCCGCCCTGGGCGCCGGGGCGGACGCCGAGCACGTAGACCTCCCCGAGCCGCTCCTCGGCGTGGACCTTCGTCCAGTGGAAGCCGATGAGCTCCCCCTCCCGCTCGGCGAGGAAGAAGCCCTTGGGGTCGAACCAGGGCTGTCCGATGCGGTCGTTCAGGTCCCGCTGGGTCAGCGCGCCCTGTTCGGGGTGGTGGGCGAAGGCGGCCGAGTTCACCGCGAGCCAGGCCGCGTCGTCCTGGCCGGGCACGAAGGTCCGTACGGTCACCCCGGCCGGCAGCACCGCCTCGGGCAGCGGGGGCGCCTCCGGGCCGAGCGGGCGGCGCAGCTGGCGCAGCTCGCGGAACAGGGTCAGGCCGAGGACCTGCGCGAGGTGGCGGGCGGCGGACTTGCCGCCGTGCGCCCACACCCGGATCCGCTTGCCGGAGGCGGCCAGCAGGGCCGAGCCCAGCGCCCGCCCGTGCCCGCGTCCGCGCAGGGCGGGGTGGACGACGAGTTCGGCGGCGGGGGCCTCCACCGGGTCGGTGTCCTCCAGTTGCCCGTACCCGGCGAGGCGGCCCCGCTCGGTGAGCAGGAAGTGCCGGATCCCCTCGCGGCGCCCGCCGCACAGCTGGAGGCGGCCCTGTTCGGACACGGCGGTGGTGCCGTCCGTGCGCGCCGCGTCCTCGATGAGGGCGAGTACGGCCCGGGCCTGTTCCTCCGTCAGCTCGTCGAGGGTCTCAATCTGGCGTCCCGGCTCCAGGGCCGCTGCTGCGTCGTCAGTCATACGTCGAGCCTACGACCGCGGAAGGCGCCTGCGGCGGTGTGCGTGCGGGGGACCGGCGGCGATCCGTCTTCTGCACGTAACCAGCTCGATACCCGGTACCCCCTGTCGTGCTACGCGCGTTGACCATAGGCTGCGCCTGACCTCCCATGTTTTACCGCTGTCCAAAAGGGGACTAAATGTCAGCGACGCCACAACGGCACCGCCGAGCCCGCCGGTTGACCTTCGCCGCCCTCGCCGTCACGGCCGGGGCCGGAGCGATGGTCGCTGCCGCACTGCCGGCCGGTGCCGCGAGTGGTGGCGGTGCCGGCAAGAGCCGCACCGTCGATGTGCAGATGCTGTCGTTCAACGACTTCCACGGCACGCTGGAGCCGCCGCAGGGCTCCTCCGGCAACGTGACCGAACGTCAGGCGGACGGCACCACCAAGGCGATACCCGCCGGTGGCGTCGAGTACCTGGCGACCAGCCTGCGCGAGGCCCGCAAGGGTCATGAGTACTCCGTCACGGCCGCCGCCGGCGACATGATCGGCGGCAGCCCGATGCTGTCCGGTCTCTTCCACGACGAGCCCACCGTCGAGGCGCTGAACAAGCTGAAGCTTGACGTCACCAGCGTCGGCAACCACGAGTTCGACGAGGGCAAGACCGAGCTGCGCCGCATGGCGTACGGCGGCTGCCACCCGGTCGACGGCTGCTTCGAGTACGGCAAGGAGTTCACGGGCTCCGAGTTCAAGTACCTCGCCGCGAACGTCACCGACGAGAAGACCAAGCGTCCGCTGTTGTCGCCCACCTTCATCTGGAAGAAGGGGGACGTGAAGATCGGTTTCATCGGCGTCACCCTGGAGGGCACTCCGGACGTCGTGACCGCCGACGGGGTCAAGGGCCTCAAGTTCGGCGACGAGGTCGAGACGATCAACAAGTACGCCGCGGAGCTGGACAAGCAGGGCGTGAAGTCGATCGTGGCGCTGATCCACGAGGGCGGCCTGCCCGCCAGCGGCGCGTACAACTACGACTGCAACACCCCGGGCGCCGGCGCCGGCATCTCGGGCGCCATCGTGGACATCGCGAAGAACCTGGACCCGAAGGTCGACGCGCTGGTCACGGGCCACACGCACCAGGCGTACGCGTGCAACATCCCCGACCCTGCGGGCAACCCGCGCATGGTGACCTCGGCCGCCTCCTACGGCCGCCTGTTCACGGACACCACGCTGACGTACGACCGGCGGACCAAGGACATCGTCCGCACCGCGGCCTCCGCGCCGAAGCCGGTCAACAAGGTCGTCACCCGGGACCAGCCCAAGGCCCCGGACATGACCGAGCTGATCACCCGCTGGAACGCGCTGGCGGCCCCGGTCGCGAGCCGTCCGATGGGCTACATCTCGGCGGACATCGCGGGCCGCGGCTCCGAGGCGCCCGAGAAGCCGCTCGGCGACCTGATCGCCGACGCGCAGCTGGCGGCCACCTCCCCGGCCGACAAGGGCGGCGCGCAGCTGGCCATCATGAACCCGGGCGGCATCCGTGCCGACCTGGCCTACAAGGCCGCGGGCGCCGAGGGCGACGGCGTCGTGACGTACGGCGAGTCCTACACGGTCCAGCCGTTCAACAACCTGATGAACATCGTGGACCTGACCGGCGCGCAGCTGATCACCGCGCTCCAGCAGCAGGTCAGCGGCACGGTCAACGGCCCGGACCCGAAGATCCTGCAGGTCTCGAAGGGCTTCACCTACACCCTGGACATGACGAAGACGGGCGCGGACCGCATCGTCGTGGACTCGGTGAAGCTGAACGGCGCGGCGATCGACCCCGCCAAGACCTACCGGGTCGCGATGAACGAGTTCCTCGCGGGTGGCGGTGACGGCTTCACCGTCCTGAAGGAGCACAAGAACAAGCTGGTCGGCGTGCCCGACCTGGAGGCCTTCAACACCTACCTGGGCAAGTCGACGGCGGCGGCCCCGATCGCCCCGCCGGTGGCGGACCGCATCACGGTCGTCAAGTAGCACCTGCGTAGCACGCCCGAAGGGGCGGCGGGCCTTCCGGCCCGCCGCCCCTTCGGCGTTCCCCCGTCCCCCGTCCCCCGTACCCCCGTACCGGAGGGTCAGAGGGTCAGAGGGTGGCGAGGAACTTCCCGACGGCCTCGTGGAAGGCCTCCGGGCCGGTGAACGGCAGGAAGTGGTCGCCGTCCAGGGGCGTGTACGAGGTCCCGGGCCGCCGGGAGACCATCGCGTCGGCCTGCTCCTGCGGGAGCGACGTGCTGCGGGTGCCGTGGATCAGCAGCGCCGGGCACTCGCTGCCGAGCCAGGCGGCCCAGTGGTCGCCGCGGCACGCCTCGACGGAGTCGAGCATGTCCTGCGGGTGGAACGGCAGCCGCCAGCCTCCGTCGGGCAGCGGGCGCAGCGCCTGGGCGACGAACTGGGAGCCCACCGGTCCGGCCGCGGCGAGGAGTTCCTCCCGGGTGGGCGCGGTGTACTGCATGGCCCGGAGGAAGTCCATCCACTCGCCGCCCGCGGGGTTGATCTCCAAGGCGGCTTCCGCGTTGATGAGCGCCGAGATCCGGTGGGGGTGGGCGGCGGCCAGGTGGACGGCGTTGAGGCCGCCGAGGGAGTAGCCGAGGAGGGCCACGGGGGCGTCCAGGCCGAGGTGGTCGAGCAGTGCGACGGCGTCGGAGACGTAACCGGCGCGGCTGTAGTCGGCGGCCCGGTCGGACTCGCCGTGGCCGCGCTGGTCGGGGGCGATGACCCGCCATGCGCCGCCGAGGGCCTCGGCGAGGCCGGCGAATGCGAAGCCTTCGGACATGCCCCCGTGCAGCGCGAGCAGGGGGCGGCCGGGCCCGCCGAAGTCCAGGTACGACAGCGTGCGGTCGTCGACGGTCAGTGTGTGGCGCATGGTCTTGCTCTCCCCTGTGTTGTCCTGCGGTGACGGATCCGAGCCTGCCAGGATTTGGGCAAGCGCGCAATACGTACGTCTTGGGCGGTTGCCCAAGCAGGTGCACGGCTACGATCCCGGCATGGGAAATCGCGAGGACCTGCTGGCCGGAGCGCGCAGCTGCCTGGAGGAGAAGGGGTACCTGCGCACGACGGTGCGCGACATCGCCTCGGCGTCGAAGGTGAGCATGGCCGCGATCGGATACCACTTCGGCTCCCGCGAGGCCCTGCTCAACCTCGCCCTCTTCGCCGCCATGGACGAGTGGTCCGCCGGGGCCGGCCGGCTCGCCGGCCAGGGCGACACCACCGAGGAGCGGTACGCCGACATGTGGGACCGCAAGATCCGGGACTTCGGCGACATGCGCTGGCTCTGGATCGCCTCCGTCGAGGCCTTCGTCCACGCGCAGGCCTCGCCCGAGCTGCTCGCGACCCTCGCCGAGGGCCAGCGCCGGTCCCGGCGCATGGTGGCCGCGCAACTGCGCGGGGTCCCCGTGGACGAGGTCGCCGAGGAGGACGTACGGGCCCTCGGGTCGTTCCACATCGCCCTGCTGAGCGGGGTGATGGTGCAGGCGCTGACCGACCCCGAGCTGGCGCCGACCGGGCGCGAGCTCGCCCAAGGGCTGCGCGCCATGGCCGAGTTGCTCGAAAGCTGACCCTTACCGACAGGTAGTAAAGGCGGGTCCCGCACGCCATACTCCGTTCCCATCACCGGGTCGGCAAAGGGGCGGGCATGGCATTGGATCGTCGGGCATTTCTGGTCGGGGCGATGGCGGCGGGCGCGGGCGCGGCCGTGGGACTCGGAGCGGCGGCCCCGGCCTCCGCCCGTACGCTCACCGCCCGCGCCACCCTCGGCACACAGGACTGGATGGCCGGACTCGGCGACTCCACGGCCCTCCAGCGCATGACCATCCCCGGCACGCACGACTCCGGCGCCACCAAGGGCGGCCTCTACGTCGCCTGCCAGAACACCTCGATCGCCCAGCAGCTCGACTCGGGCATTCGCTTCCTCGACGTCCGCTGCCGGGTCACCGGCGGCTCCTTCGCCATCCACCACGCGGCCTTCTACCAGGACCTGATGTTCGGTGACGTCCTCGTCGCCTGCGCGAACTTCCTCGCCGCGCACCCCTGCGAGACCGTGCTGATGCGGCTCAAGCAGGAGTACTCCGAGGAGAGCGACGCCACGTTCCGCGCCGTCTTCGACGACTACCTCGACCACCGGGGCTGGCGCCCGCTGTTCCGGATCGCCGACACCCTCCCCGCCCTCGGCCAGGCCCGCGGCAAGGTGGTCCTGCTCGCCGACAACGGCGGCCTGCCCGGCCTGCGGTACGGCGACGGCAACGTCTTCGACATCCAGGACGACTACATGGCCGAGCCGTTCGCCAAGCGAGGCAAGATCGAGAACCAGTTCCGCCGGGCCGTCCAGCAGCCCGGAAAGCTCTTCATGAACTACACCAGCACCTCGGCGTACATGCCGCCGCGCTGGAACTCCGACCGGCTGAACCCGCAGGTGCAGGCCTTCGTCGACGGGTCGGAACTGGCCGGCCGGACCGGGCTCGGGATCGTCCCGATGGACTTCCCGGGCACCCGGCCGGGCCTGGTCGCCTCACTGATCCGGCACAACTGACGGCCGGCCCGCCTCGGCCGGATCAGGCCGGCCGGCCGGCGGCGGGGCCGGGGCGCCCGGGATGCGCAGGAGGGCCTCCGTGCCCGGGCCACCGTCCGCCGGGGCCCGCAGCTCGGCGGTGCCGCCCGCGCGCTGCGCCGTACGGGCCACGATCGACAGGCCGAGCCCGCTGCCCGGCAGGGCCCGGGCCGACGGGGACCGCCAGAACCGCTCGAACACGTGCGGGAGATCGTCGGCCGGGACCCCGGGGCCGTGGTCGCGTACGGTCAGCTCGCCCGCCCGCAGCGAGACCTCCACCGAGCCGCCCGGCGGGCTGAACTTCACCGCGTTGTCCAGGACGTTGACCACCGCCCGCTCCAGCGCCGCCGCCTCGCCCCGCACGTACCAGGGCTCCAGATCGGACGCGAAGTCCAGCTCGGGGCCGCGCAGCCGGGCCCGGGACAGTGCGCTCTGCGCGATCTCGTGCAACGCCACCACCTCCAGCCTGGCGGGCGGGGCCGCGTCCGGGCGGGACAGCTCCTGGAGGTCACCGATCAGCGCGGCCAGCTCCGTCATCTGCGCCTTGACCGAGGCCAGCAGCTCCTTGCGGTCCTCAGGCGGGATGGCCCGGCCGGTCTCCTCGCTGCGCGCCAGCAGCTCGATGTTGGTCCGCAGCGAGGTCAGCGGCGTGCGCAGCTCGTGCCCGGCGTCCGCGATCAGCTGGGCCTGCCGCTCCTGGGAGGAGGCGAGGGCCGCGGTCATGGAGTTGAAGGACCGCGACAGGCGGGCGATCTCGTCGTCGCCGTCGTGCGGGATCTGCACGGTGAGGTCCTCGGTGCGGGCGATGTGCTCGACGGCGCCCGTGAGTTCGTCGACCGGCCGCAGCCCCGTACGGGCCACCCACAGGCCGGCCGCACCCGCGCCGACGACACCGACCCCGCAGACGAAGAGCAGCACCCAGGCGAGGGTGGACAGCGGCTTGTCGATGTCGGCGAGCGGCTTGGCGACCGAGATGGCGACGCTGCCGCCCACCGGGCCGGTGACGTTCACCGGCTGGGTGTAGACCCGTACGGGCGTGCCGTCCGTGGTGTGGCCGTCGTACAGCACCGGGCCGCGCTCGCCCCGGGCGACCTCGAGGTCGTACCCGGTCACCGGGAGGGTGTTCTTGCCGTCCACCCAGCAGCGGCCGCCGGTGGGCAGGACGATCTGCACCTGCGCGCTCAGGTTGTTCACGATGGCGCCGGGCACCTGCTCCCGGCAGCCGAGCTGGGGCAGCGTCTGGTTGGCCTGCGCGCTCGCGTTGGTGGAGCGCAGCGAGCTGTCCAGCTGGCCCTTCAGCTGCGTACGGACCATGAACCAGCTGACGACGGCGACGCCCGCGACGGCGACCGCCACCGCGACCGTGACCAGCAGCGCGAGCCGCGAGCGCAGGGGCAGGGCACGGAATCTGGCGGCCGGGCTCACTCGGGACCTCCGGAGTCGCCGGCCCCGGCGACGCGCAGGACGTACCCCACCCCGCGCACGGTGTGGACCAGGCGGGGCTCGCCCCCGGCCTCGGTCTTGCGGCGCAGGTACATGACGTACACGTCCAGGGAGTTGGAACTGGGCTCGAAGTCGAAACCCCAGACGGTCTTGAGGATCTGCTCGCGGGTCAGCACCTGGCGCGGGTGCGCCAGGAACATCTCGAGCAGCGTGAACTCGGTGCGGGTCAGCTCCACCGCGCGCCCGGACCGGGTGACCTCGCGGGAGGCGAGGTCCATGCGCAGGTCGGCGAAGGCCAGCGTGTCCGTGTTGTCGGCGGCGCCGGCGCCCCCGCCGCCCTGCCGCGGGGCCGCGTACGCGCTGCGGCGCAGCAGGGCGCGGACGCGGGCGAAGAGCTCGTCGAGCTCGAAGGGCTTGACGAGGTAGTCGTCGGCGCCCGCGTCGAGACCGGTGACGCGGTCGCCGACGGTGTCGCGGGCGGTGAGCATCAGGATCGGGGTGGTGCTGCCGGCGGCGCGCAGCCGGCGGGCCGCCGTCAGGCCGTCCATACGGGGCATCTGGATGTCGAGGACGATCAGGCCGGGGGCGTACGAGGCCGCCTTGTCGAGGGCGTCGAGCCCGTCGACGGCGGTCTGCACGTCGTACCCCTCGAAGGCGAGGCTGCGGCGCACGGCCTCCCGCACGGCCGGCTCGTCGTCGACGACGAGGATGCGGTGCGGGTCGCCTTCGGCCGGATTCATCTTCGGTCCCCCAGGGGTCGTGGTCGGTCGTACCAGGCTCGCACGGGACGCCTAGTACGAGGTCCCGAAGCCGTCGGCGGCGCCGCTGCTGCCGCTGCTGCCGCCGTTTCCGGTGCCGGTCCCGCCCTTGCGGAGGGAGGCGAGGTCGGCCTTGATCGTGTTCACCGGGATGGCGAAGCCGAGGCCGACGCTGCCGGCGGTGGAGCTGTCGCTGGAGGGGGAGTAGATCGCGGAGGGCATGCCCACGATCTCGCCGTTCATGTTGACCAGGGCGCCGCCGGAGTTGCCCGGGTTGAGGGACGCGTCCGTCTGGATGGCCTTGTACGAGGTGGTGTCCGATCCGGTGTTCCCGTTGAACTGCTGACCGTCGTACGAGAACGGCCAGCCGCCGTTGCCCCGCTGCCGCTGCGGCGCCTGCTGCTCGGACTTGGGCACGTTGACCTCGCGGTTCAGGGCCGAGACGATGCCGCTGGTGACCGTGCCGGTGAGGCGGTCGGGGGAGCCGATGGCGACGACCTGGTCGCCGACCCTGAGGTTCTCGGAGTTGCCGAGCTTGGCCGGCTTGAGGTTGCTCGCGCCCTGGAGCTTGATGAGGGCGAGGTCCTTGCCGGGGTCGGTGCCGGCGGTTTTGGCCGGGTACTTCTTGCCGTCGCTCATCGTCACCTGGATCTCGGTGGCGCCGTCGACGACGTGGTTGTTGGTGACGATCTCGCCGTCGGCGGTGACCACGATGCCGGAGCCGGTGCCCTGGCCGGACCCGGTGCGGGTGTCGATCCGGACGACGGAGGGGCTGACCTGCTCGGCCACTCCGGAGACGGTGCCGCTGCTGGACTGCGAGACGTTGGTGCCGGTGATGCCGCCGCTGCGGGCCTGGTCGCCGAGCAGCTGCTGCACGGCGGCGGCGGTGCCACCCCCGACGACGGCGGCGGCCAGCGCCACGGCGGCGAGCAGCGCGACGGGCCGCTTGGCGCGGGCCGCGTGCGCGGGGCCCTCCGGGGGCGCGGGGGGTGCCGGGGGCAGGGTCTCGCCGCTGAACACCGGGGGCTGGTGCGCCTCGTGCCAGCCGGGCGCCGCCGGGGGCGGGTAGGCGGGCGGCGGCGGGTAGGTCCCGCCGAGGGGCGCGCTCTGGGTCGGGCCGTGCTCCTGCGGGTACCCGCCTTCGCGGCGGAAGCTCTCGGTCATGACTACGACTGTGTCCGCGGATCATGAGAGCTTCCTGAGTCCCGGCTGAGAAGCCCGACAGAACCGCGTATGCCGGATATAAACCCGCCCTCCCGGCCCTGCCGGCGTTCGAGGCGCGGGTCCGGGCGGAGCCCGGTGAACGGGAGAAGGGCGGTGGGGGACGGCCCCGCGCAGCGGCCCCCTGCGGAGCCTGACGCGGCGGGTACACGGCCCCCGGCCAGGCTCCGGCGGACGGAGTCCGGCGCAGCGGCCCGAAGCCAGGGAGGCGCCCCTGGCGCCGAGCGGTGCGAGGGACGCGTGAAGGAGGGGTCAGTGGCAGCCGCAGGAGCGGCGGACCACCAGGGCCGACGGGAACTGCTTCAGGCGCTCCCGGCGCGAGCCGGCCACCCGGAGGGCGTCGTCCAGGACGAGGTCCACGGCCGCGCGCGCCATCGCCGGGCGGTCCGAGGCGATCGTCGTCAGCGGCGGGTCCGTCAGGGCCGCCTCCTTGACGTCGTCGAAGCCGGCCACCGCCAGCTCCCCCGGCACGTCGATGCGGAGCTCCCGCGCCGCCCGCAGCACGCCGATCGCCTGGTCGTCCGTGGCGCAGAAGATGGCCGGAGGCCGGTCCGGCCCCGACAGCACCTCCAGCGCCACGCGGTACGCGTCGTAGCGGTTGTAGGGGGCCTCGAAGAGCCGGCCCTCCACCGAACGGCCGGACTCCTGCATGGCCCGGCGCCAGCCCTCGACGTGGTCGGCGACCGGGTCGCCGACCGACGGGGTGTTCTCCACCCCGCCGATGCAGGCGACGTACTCGTGCCCGTGTTCCAGCAGGTGGCGGGTGGCGAGCTGCGCGCCGCCGATGTCGTCCGTGACGACCGCGACGTCGTCTATGGCCTCCGGCCGCTCGTGCAGCAGGACCACACGGGCGTCCCAGGCCTCGATCTCCGAGGCGGCGCGCTCGCTCATGCCCTGGCTGACCAGGATCAGCCCCGAGACCCGCATCCCGAGGAAGGCCCGCAGGTAGTGCACCTCGCGCTCGTCCCGGTAGTCGGAGTTCCCGACCAGGACCATCTTTCCGCGCTCGGCGGCTGCCTGCTCGACCGCGTGCGCCATCTCCGCGAAGAAGGGCTGGCGCGCATCCGGGACGATCATGCCTATGAGGTCGGTGCGCCGCGACGCCATCGCCTGCGCGACCCGGTCCGGGCGGTAGCCCAGCTCCTTGATCGCGGCGAGTACACGCTCGCGCGTGGCCGGGGCGACCGGCCTGGGTCCGTTGTTGATCACGTAGCTCACGACGGCGGTAGAAGTACCCGCAAGTCGCGCCACGTCATCCCGCGTCACCTTGGCCACGCTCGGGAGTCTACGCGGGGTGACCTACCTCTGGGCAGGCCGTCCTGCCGACTGCACGATCACAGGAGGTTCCTCCATACGGGGGACGGCCGCCGAAGCCTGGGCCGAAGCCTGCGAAGCGGCCTTGGCGGCCGCCTGCGCCGCCGCCTCCGCAGCCGCCCGCTCGACCTTCTCCGGCGTGACGAAGCGGTAGCCGACGTTGCGGACCGTGCCGATCAGCGACTCGTGTTCGGGGCCGAGCTTCGCGCGCAGCCGCCGTACGTGGACGTCCACCGTCCGGGTGCCGCCGAAGTAGTCGTACCCCCAGACCTCCTGGAGCAGCTGGGCCCGGGTGAAGACCCGGCCCGGGTGTTGCGCGAGGTACTTGAGGAGCTCGAACTCCTTGAAGGTGAGGTCGAGGACCCGGCCCTTCAGCTTCGCCGAGTACGTCGCCTCGTCGACCGACAGGTCGCCGTTGCGGATCTCCATCGGGGAGTCGTCGGAGCCCAGCTGCTGGCGGCCGGTGGCCAGCCGCAGCCGCGCCTCGACCTCGGCCGGGCCCGCGGTGTCGAGGAGGACGTCGTCGATGCCCCAGTCGGCGGTGACGGCCGCGAGGCCGCCCTCCGTGACGACGAGGATCAGCGGACAGCCGGGGCCGGTGGAGCGGAGCAGCTGGCACAGAGAGCGCACCTGCGGGAGATCGCGGCGGCCGTCGACGAGGATGACGTCCGCGCCGGGGGTGTCCACGAGCGCGGGGCCCTCGGCGGGGGCCACCCGGACGTTGTGCAGCAGCAGGCCGAGGGCGGGCAGCACCTCGGTGGACGGCTGCAGGGCATTGGTCAGCAGCAGGAGAGAGCTCATGCCCGACCACCTGCCCCGGTCGAGCGGTTTTGCACGGTTCGCTGGTCCATCACGTCGGTTCCTCCTCGGTCCCGTCGAGGACTTTCGCGGTACTGCTTCGTACGTGGTGCGTGGTGCGCTGTGTGGCGGCCTGCCGGTCCCCGCGCCCTGAGGCCCGGACGGACACCACTGTTCTCGGTCCGTTCAACGTGTCGAAAGCACAAAAGGACCCGGGGGCAACGTTGCCCGGATCCTCTCGCCAGCAGAATAGCCCACCCGTCGGTGCGTGGCAGAGGCTTCGACCTCTGCGCTTCTGTGGTTCCTGCCACCCTTACGCCCTGGGCACACCTCCCGGCGGCAACTGGGTGGGCTATGCCCCGGTTTCACCGGATCGATGGGCCTACAGCAGGCCTACCGGGCGCACGCCGGGCGCACGCTGAGCGCACGCCGGGCGCGCGGAGGCGCGCCGGATCGGCGGGCGGGAGGGTTCATCATGGAGGCCGACGGTAGAGAGCCGACGATGGGAGCAGCAGTGGCAACCGGAACCATCCGCTACTGGGCGGCGGCCAAGGCCGCGGCCAAGACGGCGGAGGAGCCGTACTCGGCGCAGACACTGGCCGAGGCGCTCGACGCCGTGCGGGAACGCCACCCCGGGGAACTGACCCGGGTCCTGCAGCGCTGCTCCTTCCTCGTGAACGACGAGCCCGTGGGCAAGCGCCCGCACGATGCCGTTCCGCTGACCGAGGGGGGCACCGTCGAGGTGCTCCCGCCGTTCGCGGGCGGGTGAGCGGAAACCGATGAGCACTCCCGAGGAACAACAGCAACAGCAACAGCAACAGCAGCAGCACCACCAGCAACAGCAGCAGCACCAAGACCCGTACGGGACCCAGACCTGGCAGTCGGACACCTGGGACACCGGCTACCAGCCGGCCCCCGAGGTCCAGCCGGTCCAGCCGTCGCCGGGCGTGCTGCCCGGCCAGCCCGTGGCGCCCGAGGGCTGGTTCCGGGACGAGGCCCCGGCTCCCCAGGCCCAGCCCCAGGCCCAGCCCGACCCCCGGGGCTGGTCCCAGGAGGGCGGCCTGCCCGCGCCGTGGCCGGACGGATCCGGCGCCGCCGCCGAGCAGACCGCGTACCTGCCGCCCTACCCGGGTCCGGCCGCAGCCGATCCGCTGCAGCAGTCGCAGCCGGTCGCCCCCGACGGCTGGTTCCGGGACGAGGCCCAGGCCTGGTCCCAGGCCGCCGGCATCCCCGCACCCGCCGCTGCGGCGGAGACCGCGTACCTGCCGCCGTACCCCGGCCCGGCCGCGGCCGGGCCGCAGCCGGTCGCCGCTGCGGCGGAGACCGCGTACCTGCCGCCGTACCCGGGTCCGGCCGCGGCCGGGCCGCAGCCGGTCGCTCCCGAGGGCTGGTTCCGCGACGAGGCGCCCGCCGCCGCTGCCCCCGCCCAGGTCCCCGGGGCCGGCTGGCCGCAGAGCGGTGGCTCCGCCGCGCCCTGGACCGAGGGCTCCGCCGCGGAGCAGACGGCCTACCTCCCGCCCCAGGCCGCCGCCCCAGCGGACGCCGCCGCCGAGCAGACGGCCTTCCTGCCGCCGTACCCGGGCCCCGAGGGGCCGGCCGCCATGGCCGCGGCCGCTCCGGCGCAGCAGGCCGCGGCCCCCGCGGCCCCCGTCGGCTCCGGGGCCCCGGGCGAGGCGACCGCGTACTCGCCGCCCACCCTCGCCGGCAACACCCTGCGCGCCGTCGACCCCGCCCAGGCCCGTGCCGAGGGCCGGTCGCCGATCATCGACCCGGGTCCGCAGCCGGCCGTGCTGACCGCCGCCCTCGGGCTGCTGCTGGCCGGGGCCGCCGCCCTCGGGGACTTCGCGCTGCTCGTCCCGCTGGTCGCCCTCCAGGGGCTCACCGCGGCCGGCTGGTTCCGGCTCAACGGCATGTGGCCCGCCCGCCAGGGCATCGCCCTCGCCTTCCTCGGGGCGCTCGTCGCCGACGGCGCGGTGCTCGCCGTGGACGACACGTACGGCCCCGGCGCGATCATCGGCACCCTCGGCGCCTGGGTGCTGCTCACGCTGGTCCTCCAGCTGCGCAGCCACGCCGATCCCGACGAGCGGTTGTACGGGCTGATGGCCTCCGTGGCCTCCGCCGCGCTCGCCATCGTCTGCGCCGGCTACCTGGCGGCGGACTCCGCCGCCGTCAGCGTCGGCGCGGCGGCCGTCGGGGTCGCCGTGTTCACCCGCGCGCTGCCGCTGCCGACGCCGGCCTCCGTCGGCGTCTCGCTGGCCGCGGCCACCGGAGCCGGCATCGCGGTCGGCGGACTGACCTCCGTCGGGGTGGGCGGGGCGCTGGTCGGCCTGGCCGCCGGGGTGTGTGCGCTGATCGGGCTGCGGGTGGCCGCGTACGACTACCCGTCCAAGTTCGTCCACATGACGGCCGGTGTCGCGCTGCCGCTGGCGGCCGCGGCTCCCGCCGTCTACCTGATCGGGCGGGTGGTCGGCTGACGCGGGGCCGGCCGGCGCCGGATGGCGGCGGGCGTCACAGTGCAGCTGACGGCCTCCGTACGGCCGACCATGGTCCACTAGAACGCACGTACCGATCTACAGGGGGTGGGGCACGTGCGGTTCCTGCGTGTCGTTGTGATCATCGGAGTGGTGCTGGGCGCCCTGTTCGCGGGCGCCGACCGCTGGGCGGTCGGCTATGCCGAGAACCGGCTGGCCGACCGCATCCAGGCCCGTCAGGGGCTCGCGGGGACCGCTGAGGTGGACATCCACGGGTTCCCGTTCCTGACCCAGGCGCTCAGCCACGACCTCGACCGGGTCGACGTGAAGCTGAAGGGCGTCGAGGCCGTGTCGGACGGCCGCAAGACGCGGATCTCGCAGCTCGACGCGAGCTTCCGCAGCGTGAAGCTCAACGGCGACTACAGCGGGGGCACCGCCGCGCGGGCCGAGGGCACGGCCCTCGTCACGTACCGGGACCTGACCGAGGCCTCGCAGAACGGCGTGACGCTCACCTACGGCGGGGCGCCGGGCAAGGTGAAGGTCACGGCGGCCGTGGAGGTCCTCGGCAAGAGGCTGTCCCCCAGCGTGGTGTCGACCGTCACGCTCGTGGACGCCCCGGGCGGCGGCAAGGTGGTCCGGGTCCGGGCCGACGAGGTGCCGGGTGGGGGCCTCCCCGGGATCGAGAGCGCGGTCCGCAAGAAGACCGACTTCGACCAGCGGCTCGACGGCAGCCTGCCGGCCGGGCTCCGGCTGACCGCGCTGACCTCGGACGAGGCCGGCGTGCACCTCACGCTGAGCGGCTCGAACGTGGTGCTGGCCGGATCGTGAGACGGTACGGTCCGATCCGCAGAAGGACGGGCCGTACGAAGGCCCCCGGAGGCGTGCGGAGGCCGCCCGGGGGCATGCGCATCCCAGTATTCGGACGATCCTGTCTCGGAATATGACACGCCGGTGACAGGGCGGCCGATTCGTCCCTACGATCCATCGCTATGAAGCATCAGCAGGCGGACCTCACGAAGCGACGGGCAGTAGACCTGTGTCGCGTCGCCGCCATGCTCTGTCGATCCATGTGACCTGTGAGCGCTTCCGCTCCATCAGCCGGACGACCGTCCTTCCCGCGTGACCGCACAGCAGCCGCCCCCTCCCACCCGCTGACGCCTCCCCGCGCAGTGCCCGAGGGCGTCGTCCGCAGCGGTACGCACCAGCAGAACCAGCAGACCGCCCCGCAGCACCTGCACCTGCACAGCACGCCCCGCCGCACACTGCCCCGGAGGAGAACACCATGAGCCGCAGCGACGTCCTCGTAGACGCCGACTGGGTCGAGGCCCACCTGAACGACGCCGACGTCGTCATCGTCGAGGTGGACGAGGACACGTCCGCATACGACAAGAACCACATCACCAACGCCGTCCGGATCGACTGGAAGCAGGACCTCCAGGACCCGGTCCGCCGCGACTTCGTGGACCAGGAGGGCTTCGAGAAGCTCCTCTCCGCCAAGGGCATCTCCAACGACGACACCGTCGTCCTCTACGGCGGCAACAACAACTGGTTCGCGTCGTACGCCTACTGGTACTTCAAGCTGTACGGCCACCAGGACGTCCGCCTCCTCGACGGCGGCCGCAAGAAGTGGGAGCTCGACTCCCGCGACCTGGTCGACGGCGCCGAGGTCCCGAACCGCCCGGCCACCCAGTACAAGGCCCAGCCGCAGAACGCCTCGATCCGCGCCTTCCGCGACGACGTCGTGGCCGCGATCGGCGCCCAGAACCTGGTCGACGTCCGCTCGCCCGACGAGTTCTCCGGCAAGCTGCTCGCCCCGGCGCACCTCCCGCAGGAGCAGTCGCAGCGCCCCGGCCACGTGCCGAGCGCCCGCAACATCCCGTGGTCGAAGAACGCCAACGACGACGGCACCTTCAAGTCCGACGAGGAACTGACCGCCCTCTACGAGGCCGAGCAGGTCGACCTGTCGAAGGACACCATCGCGTACTGCCGCATCGGTGAGCGCTCCGCGCTCACCTGGTTCGTGCTGCACGAGCTCCTGGGCCAGGAGAACGTCAAGAACTACGACGGCTCCTGGACCGAGTACGGCTCCCTGGTCGGCGTGCCGATCGAGCTCGGCGCCAACAAGTAATTCAGACGACCGGGCACGCGACGCCCCTCGTAGGACGACCTCTCCAGGACAGGACAGAGAACATGTGTGGAGCACAGATCGGCGGGCCCGACCTCGCGACGCTCAAGCCCGGTGAGACCGCCATCCAGGGTCAGGTGACCAAGGACGGCGAGCCCATCAGCGGGTACGTGCGCCTGCTCGACTCGACCGGCGAGTTCACGGCCGAGGTCCCGACCTCGGCGACGGGCCAGTTCCGCTTCTACGCGGCGACCGGCTCGTGGACCCTGCGCGCGCTGGTCCCCGGCGCCCAGGCGGACCGCGCCGTGGTCGTGGCCGAGGCCGGCGGCGTGACGGACGTGGCGATCGCGGTCTGACGACCGCGCTGCTCACGCAGCAATCGATGGACCGGCCGAAGGGCCGCACCCCCGGGGGTTGGACGCCACTGGAACGGGGTGCGGCCCTTCGCGCCGTCCGCCTCCGGCTCTACCCTGGAGGCATGTACGCCCGGCGGCGCCGCATCTACTTCCTCCTCATGGGCGGATGCATCTTCCTCTTCGTATCCGCCTGGTCCTTCGTGCGGCTGTTCTCGGTGGAGGCGGCCGTCGCCCTGTGCGTGGTCGCCATGGTCATCCCGCCGGTCGCCGCGATGATCGCGAACCGGCGCGGGCCGGAAGACCGCTGGTGGGACGACCCCTCGGGCGATCCGAAGTCCGACGAGTGGTGGGACGAACTGGACGGAAAGCGGCGTCACGAGGACTGAAACGCGCCGAGCCCCTTCCCGGGCCGCCGCAAGAGGCGCGCCCGGCGTGCGGTCTACCTCACGGAGTGCGCCGGCCCGCGGGCCAGTAGGCTTGGGGACCGGCCCGTACACGCCCACATCACTCCGAGGAGCACCCCGTGCTTGAGGCATTCTTCACCTCCCTGCTGGTTCTGGTCTGCGTCGGCGTGCTCGCCTTCACCGGCCTCGCAGTGAAGAAGCTGTACCAGGGCCAGCGCTGATCTCCGATCGGCCGCCCTCCCGGACCCGGAACCCCTCCCCACAGATCGCCTGAGCAGCCATTCATGATCCAGATCCCGTCCGACCTGAACCCGGGCCTCGTGCCCCTCGCCTTTCTCCTCGGCACCTGGGAGGGCGCAGGCGTCTTCGACTTCCCCGGTGAAGAGAAGTGCAACTTCGGCCAGGAAGTCGTCTTCAGCCACGACGGCCGGGACTTCCTGGCGTACACCTCCCACAGCTGGGTCCTCGACGCCGAGGGCAACAAGGTGCGGCCGCTGGAGTCCGAGTCCGGCTTCTGGCGCATCGACAAGGACCGCAAGGTCGAGATCGTCATGGTCCGCGACCAGGGCGTCGTCGAGGTCTGGTACGGCGAGCTCGCCGACCAGAAGCCCCAGATCGACCTGATCACGGACGCCGTCGCCCGCACCGCCGCCTCCGGCCCGTACAGCGGCGGCAAGCGGCTCTACGGCTACGTGAAGAGCGACCTGATGTGGGTCGGCGAGAAGGCCACCCCGGACGTCGAGCTGCGCCCGTACATGTCGGCCCAGCTCAAGAAGGTCGTCACGCCCGAGGAGGTCGCCGAGATGGCGCGCAACCTCCCGGACATGCCGGACGACGGCATCGCCTTCTTCCGCTGAGCGGACGTCCACAGGCTGTGCAAGAAGGGGATCGCGGGCCGGCCCGCGGTCCCCTTCGCGCGCTTACACTGGCCGGGTGGGGACCATCGGAGACACCGAAAGTGCTGACTGGAAGAGCGATCTGCGGCAGCGCGGCTACCGGCTGACCCCGCAGCGCCAGCTCGTGCTGGAAGCGGTCGACACCCTGGAGCACGCGACCCCGGACGAGATCCTCGTCCACGTGCGCAAGACCGCCTCCGGAGTCAACATCTCCACCGTCTACCGCACGCTGGAGCTCCTGGAGGAGCTGAAGCTCGTCTCGCACGCCCATCTCGGGCACGGGGCCCCGACGTACCACCTCGCCGACCGGCACCACCACATCCACCTGGTCTGCCGCGAGTGCACCGAGGTCATCGAGGCGGACGTGGACATCGCCGCCGAGTTCACCGCGAAACTGCGCGCCACCTTCGGCTTCGAGACCGACATGAAGCACTTCGCGATCTTCGGACTGTGCAAGAAGTGCGCCGCCAAGCAGCACGACGCTCCGGCATAGGAGCGGACCGGGCAGGGTCGTAGGCTTGGTGGCATGACCAGCAGCCCCTTGCTCCATCTCCCCGGCGCCGTACCGGCCGAAGGCCGCGACGAGGGCGTCGCCGCCCACTACGGAGAGCTGTACGGCGAACAACGCGCACTCGCGGACGGCCGCGGTTTCGTCGACCTCTCGCACCGCGGGGTCGTCACCGTCACCGGACCGGAGCGGCTGAGCTGGCTGCACCTGCTGCTCACCCAGCACCTCACGGAACTCCCGCCCGGGCAGGCCACCGAGGCGCTGATCCTCTCCGCCAACGGCCACATCGAGCACGCGCTCTACCTCGTCGACGACGGCGAGACCGTGTGGGCGCACGTGGAGCCCGGCACCCAGGAGGCGCTGATCGCCTACCTGGAGTCGATGAAGTTCTTCTACCGCGTCGAAGTCGCCGACCGGACCGCCGACTTCGCCGTCGTGCACCTGCCGGCCGGCTCCATCGCCGAGGTCTCCAAGGAGTACGCCGTACGGGAGACCGCGCACGGCCGCGACGTCTTCCTGCCCCGCGCCGAGCTGGAGACCTTCGCCGCGGCGCACGGCCCCGCCGCCGGGCTCCTCGCGTACGAGGCCCTGCGCGTGGAGGCGCACCGGCCGCGGCTCGGCCTGGAGACCGACCACCGCACCATCCCGCACGAGCTGGGCTGGATCGGCACCGCCGTGCACCTCCAGAAGGGCTGCTACCGCGGCCAGGAGACGGTGGCCCGCGTCCACAACCTCGGCAAGCCCCCGCGCCGCCTGGTCTTCCTGCACCTGGACGGCTCCGAGGTGCTGCTCCCGGCACACGGCACCCCGATCCGGCTCGCCGCCGACGGGGAGGAGGGCCGCCAGCTGGGCTTCGTGACCACCGCGGTCCGCCACCACGAGCTGGGCCCGATCGCGCTCGCACTGGTCAAGCGGAACGTGCCGGTCGACGCCCCGCTGCTGGCCGGGAAGACGGCCGCCGCGCAGGAGGTCGTCGTAGCGCCGTAGCCGCTCGGACGTCTCAGACGTCGATGACGAGGGTGAACGGGCCGTGGTTGGTCAGCGAGACCCGCATGTCCGCGCCGAACCGGCCCGTTTCCACCGTCGCCCCCAGCGCGCGCAGCTGCGCGACGACCTCGTCGACCAGCGGCTCGGCGACCTCGCCGGGCGCCGCCGCGTTCCACGTGGGGCGGCGGCCCTTGCGGGCGTCTCCGTAGAGCGTGAACTGCGAGATCACCAGCAGCGGCGCGGCCACGTCGCTGCAGGACTTCTCCGCCTCCAGGATCCGTACGGACCAGAGCTTGCGCGCCAGTTGCGCCGCCTTCTCCGGGGTGTCGTCGTGGGTCACCCCCACCAGCACGCACAGCCCCTCGCCGACGAACTCGCCCACGGTCTCACCGGCCACGACGACGCTCGCGCCGTCCACCCTCTGCACCACTGCTCGCATCCCACCTGTGTATCAGGCGTGCACCCATCAGGGGCCGATCGGGTGGCGTGGGACTGCACCGGCACCACGGAGAGTGGCACGATGCATGCAGGCGGTGCTTCCCCCCGGTTCCACGGGCCGGGGGCGACCCCATGCACCGGTCGAGGGGACGGACACGTTCACATGAATACTTCCGGTACTTCCGTACCTGCATCACCCGTACCTGCAGCATCCGCGGCCACTCCGACAGGCGCGGCCAGACCGCCCGCGCAGCGCATGGGCGAGGGGCAGGCGCCGACCACGCTCGCCACCGCGCTCGGGCTGCCGGAACTGCGCACGCTGCGCCGCGACGCGCAGCGCGACGAGGCCGATCTGAGCTACGTACGCAGACTCCTCCAGGGCCGGATCGACATCCTGCGCGCCGAACTGGCCCGGCGTAGCGACCCGGAGGCCCCGGTGACCCCGGAGCCGCCGGTGGTCGACCGGCTCTCGGAGATCCTCGCCGACGCGCCCTCCAGCCGCAGCGCCTCCGCCCGGCACGTCACGCTCGGCACCCCGCACAGAGAGGAGTTCCGGCTGCTGGCCGCGGAGATGCTGTCCGACGTGGAGCTGTCGGACCTGGATGCGCGCACCGACGGTGAACTGCACGACGCGATGGGCCGGTTGGTGCGCTACGAGCAGCAGGTCTCACGGCGCCGGCACCAGCTGCAGCGCACGGCGGACGACTGCAGCGCGGAGATCACCCGGCGCTACCGGGAGGGCGAGGCGCAGGTGGACGACCTGCTGGTGTAGATAATTCGGGCGACTCGGCCCGGGGCGGCGGTTAGCGTGGCCGACTATGAGTGCAGACGTCCGGCCGATCGCCGCCTCCGAACTCCCCGAGTGGCTCCAAGCCGTGAACACCGGCTTCGTGCGACCCGAACGCGTCACCGAGTCCGATGTCGCCCAGCGGGCCAAGTACACCGACCTGGGCCGCACGCTGGGCGGCTTCGACGCGGCCACGGGCCGCTGCGTGGCCACCTTCCGCTCGTTCACCCAGGAGTTGACGGTCCCCGGCGGCGCGACCGTGCCCGCCAGCGCCGTCACCAATGTCGCCGTGCTGCCCACACACCGCCGCCAGGGCCTGCTGACCCGCATGATGGCCACCGAGCTGGCGGCCGCGAAGGCGCGCGGCGACGTGGTGTCGACGCTGATCTCCGCCGAGTACCCGATCTACGGGCGGTACGGCTACGGGCCCGCCGCCTCGGTCACCGAGTGGGAGATCGACGTGAGCCGCACCGGGCTCGACCCGCGCTGGTCCGGGCCTGCGGACGGCGGCCGGATCGAGCTGGTCGACGTGGCCGAGGCGCGGACGATCGGCCCCGTCCTGCACGAGCGGCTGCGGGCGGTCTCGCCCGGCACGGTCAGCCGTAACGCGCGCTGGTGGAGCCTGGCCTCCGGGCTGGAGGAGACGTCCCACCGCCCGTACAAGGACAAGTTCTACGCCGTGTACCGGACGGCGGACGGCGAACCGGCCGGCCTCGCCGTGTACACGTCCGACGACCGCTGGACGGACGGGAAGCTCCCGCTCAACACCGTGCAGGTGAAGGACCTGATCGCGGTCACCCCGGACGCGCAGCGCGCCCTGTGGCACTTCCTGTGCTCCATCGACTGGGTGCTGAAGGTCCGCACCGGCTACCGCGCCCCCGACGACCTCGTCGCACACCTGCTGCCCGACCCGCGTGCGGCCACGATCGTGACCGCCTCGGACTTCCTGTGGCTGCGGGTGCTGGACGTCGTACGGGCGCTGGGCGCGCGGACGTACGCCGTGCCCGGGGTCCTCGTACTCGAGGTGACGGACGCGGCGGGGCCGGCCGCCGGCCGCTACCGGCTCGACGCGGGCGCGGGGGAGTGCGCGGTCACCGAGGAGCCGGCGGACCTGCGCCTCGACGTGTCGGCGCTGGGCTCCCTGTACCTCGGCGACGAGTCGGCGGTGCGCCTCGGCGCGCTCGGGCAGGTCGTGGAGGAGCGGCCGGGGGCGCTGGCGCTCGCGGACGCGGTGTTCCGCACGGCCCGCCGCCCGTGGTGCCCGGACGTCTTCTGACCTCGCGGGCATGGCACTGTTGACGCGGAACCGAGGAGTGGGCTGAGCTACGTGGCTTCGATTGTGGAAACCCTGCGGGCGGCGGGCTGCGTCTTCGCGGAGGAGGAGGCCGAGCTGCTGACGGCCGCCGCCGAGGACGACGGCCACCTGGCGGCCCTGGTGGCCCGCCGGGCCGGCGGCGAACCGCTGGAACACGTCGTCGGCTGGGCGGAGTTCTGCGGACTGCGCATGCGCGTCGGCGCGGGGGCCTTCGTACCGCGCCGGCGCACCGAGTTCCTCGTGCAGGAGGCCGTGGCCCTGGCCCGGCCGGACGCCGTGGTGCTCGACCTGTGCTGCGGGGTCGGCGCGCTGGGCGCGGCGGTGGCGGCGCAGCTGGGCTCCCGGGTGGAACTGCACGCGGCGGACGTCGATCCGGCGGCGCTGGCGTACGCGCGGCTCAACGTGGCCCCTTACGACGGGCGGGTCCACGAGGGCGACCTGTACGCCGCGCTCCCCGACTCGCTGCGCGGCCGGGTGGACCTCCTGGTCGTCAACGCCCCGTACGTGCCGACGCAGGAGATCGGGCTGCTCCCCTCGGAGGCCCGCGACCACGAGCCCCTGACCTCCCTGGACGGCGGCGTGGACGGCCTGGACATCCACCGCCGGGTCGCGGCGGGGGCCCTGCCCTGGCTGGCGCCGGGCGGCCGGCTGCTGATCGAGACGAGCGCCCGCCAGTCCCCGCAGACGGCCTCGGCCCTGTCGGCGGCGGGCCTGGTGGTCCGCGCGGCCACCTCGGAGGAGCTGTACGCGACGGTGGTGATCGGGACCCGCGCGGCCTGAGCACGGGTTTCCTCTGCCTCCCCCTCCGTCGCCTGGGGCCCCCTCCTGGCGGCGGTCACGCTCTCCCCTCACCGCCGCCACCGCGGCCTTAGGCTGGCAGGGTGACGCTCGAGGACCTCGTACGGCTGCGCCGGGCCCGGGACGCGATGGACCGCGACTATGCGCAGCCCCTCGACGTCCCGGCGCTGGCGCGGGTCGCCCTCATGTCGCCCGGGCACTTCTCCCGCAGCTTCCGGGCCGCCTTCGGGGAGACCCCGTACAGCTACCTGATGACCCGGCGCGTCGAGCGGGCCAAGGCGCTGCTGCGGCGGGGAGACCTGAGCGTGACGGAGGTCTGCTTCGCGGTCGGCTGTACCTCGCTGGGGTCGTTCAGCTCGCGCTTCACGGAGCTCGTCGGCGAGAGCCCGAGCGCGTACCGGGCCCGCCGCCACGACCCGGGCGCGGCCATTCCGGCGTGCGTCGCCAAGATCCTCACGCGGCCGGCCAGGAGCGGACCCGCCAGGAGCGGACCGGCCGGGAGCGGACCGGCCGGGAGCGGACCGGTCACGGACGGAGAAGCGGAAACCGGCGCCCGCCCGTAGCGTCGAAGGCATGGAAATCAAGCTCTCCCAGTGCTTCATCGCCGTCGACGACCACGACAAGGCGCTCGCCTTCTACCGCGACGCCCTCGGCATGGAGGTACGCAACGACGTGGCGTTCGAGGGGATGCGCTGGGTGACCATCGGCTCACCCGCGCAGCCGGACGTGGAGATCGTCCTCGAACCGCCGGCCGCGAACCCGAACGCCTCGCCGGAGGACAAACAGGCGATGGCCGAGCTGCTGGCCAAGGGCATGCTGCGCGGCGTGATCTTCTCGACCGACGACGTCGACGCCGCCTTCGAGCGCATCCGGGCCGCGGGCGGCGAGGTGCTCCAGGAGCCGATCGACCAGCCCTACGGCGTCCGCGACTGCGCCTTCCGCGACCCGGCCGGGAACATGCTGCGTTTCAACCAGCCGCGCGCCCGGTGACCTGCGCCCCGCCCCATCACCGGTGGGTGATTTTGCAAGCAGGTGCTTGCAATAGTTAGCAGAGTGCGGCAGGATCGGGGCATGGCATCGCTCAACGTCGGAAATCTCGGCGAGTACCTCCGCGAGCAGCGGCGGCAGGCCCAGCTTTCGCTGCGGCAGCTCGCCGACGCGGCGGGGGTGTCGAATCCGTACCTGAGCCAGATCGAGCGCGGGCTGCGCAAGCCGAGCGCGGACATCCTGCAGCAGCTCGCCAAGGCGCTGCGGATCTCCGCGGAGACGCTGTACGTGCAGGCCGGGATCCTCGACGAGCGGGATCGCGACGAGGTGGAGACGCGGGCCGTCATACTCGGCGACCCGTCCATCAACGAGCGGCAGAAGCAGGTGCTGCTCCAGATCTACGACTCGTTCCGCAAGGAGAACGCGCTCGAGGCCGACCCGGCCGGCGCGGACGACGAGATGCCCCCTACGAACTGAACTGTGATCCGGGAGGACCAGCCACATGGCCATCGCCGATGACCTGAAGAAGACCCTCACCGACCCGACTCCGCTCTACTTCGCCGCCGGGACCGCCGACCTCGCGGTGCAGCAGGCGAAGAAGGTGCCCGGGCTCATCGAGCAGCTGCGCGCCGAGGCCCCCGCGCGCATCGAGGCCGTGAAGAACACCGACCCGAAGATCGTGCAGGAGAAGGCCAGGGAGGCGCAGGAGGCGGTCACCGCCAAGTTCGCCGAGGTGCTCACCGCGATCGACGCGAAGAGGCTCGGGGAGACCGCGCAGGACCTGGCGCTGCGCGGGGTCGGCGTGGCCGCCGAGTACGCCGTGCGCGCCAAGGAGACCTACGACAAGGTCGCCGAGCACGGCGAGCAGGCCGTACGGACCTGGCGGGGCGAGGTCTCCGACGAGATCGTCGACATCGCGGTCGCCGTCGAGCCGCGCCCGGAGCCGGAGGCCGAGCCGGCCGCCGCCGATGCCTCGGCCGACGCCTCCGCCGAGGAGAAGCCGGCCGCCCGGAAGCCCGCGGTGCGCAGGAACACCGCGAAGAAGGCCGCCGCCGTGTCGGGCGACGAGAGCTGAATCGCGAACCGAATACCGTGACGACGGGCCGGGCACCAGCGGGGTGTCCGGCCCGTTGTTGTCTGCGAAGGCCGCTCTGCCGGTAGCGTGGAGGCAGGCGGCATCAGGCGTGCGAAGCGTGAGAAGGCGGTCGAGGCGATGTTGATGAACGGGTTCGATAACGGAGTGCTCCCGTTGCTCGGGTTCGCCATGCTGGCACTCGCCGTCGTGGCCTTCGTCTTCGCCCTGCTGGCACGGGAGGACGCGTACCGCGCCGCCGACAAGCAGACCAAGACGTTCTGGCTGGTCATCCTCGGGGTCACCGTGCTGGTGGACTTCTTCCTGGGGATGCTGTTCCTGGAGATCGCCGGCCTCGTGGCGACCATCGTGTTCTTCGTCGACGTACGCCCGGCCCTCAAGCAGGTCTCGGGCGGCGGCGGTGGCGGCCGGCGCAAGGGTGGCAGCAGCAGCGACGGGCCGTACGGCCCGTACAACGGCGGACGCTGAGGGCTCGCCCGCCGGGGATTGCGGGACAGCCCTTGAGGCCGTCAGGGCTCGTTGCGGGAGAGCAGGACCACGGCCACGTCGTCCGTGAGCTCGCCGCCGTTGAGGCGCCGGGCCTCGGTGACCGAGGCCTCGAGCAGGCCCTCGCCGCTCAGGCCGCGGTCGAGGTGCCGGTTGATCATCTCGACCATCCCGTCCTGCCCGAGCCGCTCCTTGCCTTCGCCGATGCGGCCCTCGATCAGGCCGTCGGTGTAGAGCATCAGGCTCCAGGTGCCGCCCAGCTCGACCTGGCGGCGGGGCCAGCGGGCCTTGGGCAGCAGTCCGAGTGCCGGCCCGCTGTTCTCGTACGGGAGCAGCCTCGCGCGGCGGCCCGGCCGGGATATCAGCGGCGCCGGATGGCCGGCCAGGCACAGGCCCGCGCGGCGGCCGTCGGGGGAGATGTCCACCGCACACAGGGTCGCGAAGATCTCATCGCACGGGCGCTCCACCTCCAGGACCTCCTGGAGGGTGGACAGCAGCTCGTCGCCGCACAGGCCGGCCAGGGTCAGGGCGCGCCAGGCGATGCGGAGCTCGACGCCGAGGGCGGCCTCGTCGGGGCCGTGGCCGCAGACGTCGCCGATCATGGCGTGGACGGTGCCGTCGGGGGTGCGGACGGTGTCGTAGAAGTCCCCGCCGAGGAGGGCGCGGCTGCGGCCGGGGCGGTAGCGGGCGGCGAAGCGGAGATCCGACCCCTCGAGGAGGGGGTTGGGGAGCAGGCCGCGTTCCAGGCGGGCGTTCTCCTGGGCCCGAAGTTTCGATTCTGCAAGTTTGTACTGGGCGATGTCCGCCCGTTTCCTCTCCACGGCGTAGCGGATCGCCCGGCTGAGGAGGCGGCCGTCCAGCTCGTCGCGGAAGAGGAAGTCCTGTGCGCCGACCCGGACGGCCTCGGCGGCGCGCCCGGCGTCCGCCTCGGCGGTGAGGACGAGAACGGCGTGGTGGGGCGCGATCCGGAGCACCTCGCGGAGGGTGGCCAGCTGGTCGACGGCGGTGTCGGTGGCGACCGCGGTACGGGAGCCGGTGCCTGCCGAAGCGGATCCCGTCCCGGGGAGGGAGAGGTCCAGCAGGATGCAGTGCACGTCGTGGGTGAGCAGGCGCGCGGCCTCGGTGAGGTTGCGGGCGGTACGGAGCCGGATGCGGTGCCCGTCGGCGTCGAGGATCTCGGGCACGGTGAGTCCGCCCGCGGGGTCGTCCTCGATCACCAGCAGGGTCAGCGACGCCTGGGGTGCGGCGGTGTGCGCGGCTGCAGGCTGAGCGGCCTGAGCGCTCTCCGTGGCGGGGGTGTCCCTCTGCCGCGGTACGGGTACGGCCATCGTCTCCGGTTCCTTCCCTCCCCCCGAGGGTGCGTCCGGCAGACCCTAGCGGTCGGTGGCCGGAGAGCGGAATGGTGTTCCGGGCCAGGACCGCTGTCATATGCCGTTATCCCGGGGGAATCCGCCTCACGGCATGACCGCTGAATGACCAACGTCACGGCGGAGGCCATCACCGTCCCGCCTGACGAGACGTCCCGAAGCCCCCGGAGGTTCCCTCCGCCACCGGCTTTCCCACTCACCGCGGAAGCCTCGCCGGCAGGGCCGGCCAGGCCGGGGGCCCGGGGGAGCCGTACGTGCCCCGTGCCCGCGGGGCCTTCGGGCGGGAGGCGCGGGGCGTTGCAGCCGCGGTAGCGGTTACGCGTCGGGGCGGACCACTGCCTTGATCGGCATGGAGCCTGCGCCCGTCAGGGTGATGTTGCGGCCCGGGCGGGGGGCGTGGACGATCGCGCCGTCCCCGATGTACATCCCCACATGGCTCGCGTCGTCGAAGTAGATGATCAGGTCACCCGGCCGCATGTCCTTGAGCGCGACCTTCGGCAGCAGCCGCAGCTGCTCCTGCGAGGTGCGCGGGATGCCCTTGCCCGCCGCGAGCCAGGCCTGCGAGGTGAGCCCGGAGCAGTCGAACGAATCGGGACCCTCGGCGCCCCACTTGTACGGCTTGCCGATCTGCCCGGTGGCGAACTGGACCGCCTTCTTCCCCGACTCCGACGCCGAGCTGCTGATCTCCTTCAGCACGCCCGTCGACAGCCATGTCGTCTGCGCCTTGTACTGCGCGTCCTGCTCCAGCTGGATCAGCCTGGCCTTCTCCTCGGCCTCCAGCTTGCTCTCCAGCGACTCCGCCGCCTTGATCTTCTCCTCGATCTGCTTCTTCGAGGTCTCCTGCTTGATCCGGTCGGCTTCCAGCTTCTGCCACTGCGCGCTCGCGTCCTTCGCGTACTGCTGCAAGTCGCTCTGCGTGCGGTTCATTTCGGACAGCAGGTCCGTGGTCGCCTTCTCGCCCTGGCGGATCCGGTCCGCCCCGTCGAGGAACTGGCTCGGGCTGTTGCTCAGCGCCAGCTGCGCGCCGGCCGGCATCCCGCCCGAGCGGTACTGGGCGCGCGCGGCTGCTCCCGCACGGTTCTTCAGGGCCGTGATCCGGTCCTGGCCGGCCACCACCTGCTTCGCGATCTCGACGATCTTGGCGGACTGGGCCTTGGCCTCGCCCTCGGCGAGGTTGTACGCGTCCGTCGCCGTGCCCGCCTGGCGGTACAGCTCGTCGATCTCCTTGCGTACCTGTTCAAGAGACTTGGCGCCCGGTTCCGGCAACGGCGCCGCCTGTGCCACGCCCGCCATGCCCGAAACGGCGAGCAGCGCCGTCGCACACAGCAGCGTGAGAGCGGACGCGCCCCCGCGCCGCCTGCGCTCCACGGTCCCCATGGTTCCCCCAAGGTGCCCCGAGTCGGATCCGGGATGAGGTCACCATCGGATCCGACATCACATCTGACTATTCATCAGTAACTTTGCGCTGCCTTCGGGATGGTGCCACGAGTCGGCGAATTCCAACACCCTTGTGGATGCCGTCCCGATCTTGTCCTGATCGCACCGGCTCCGACCAGTCCCCCACACACATCCCGACGGCTCAACGGGCCACCCCGGCAACCGGTTCCCCGCCGCGCCACATTCACCCCGCCGGGCGCAACGCGTCCCAGCGCACCGTCAGTTCACCCTGCCGCCACCGCGCCGGCCCGTCCGCCAGGGGCCAGTCGGCGGCCAGCGCCCGCGCCGTCCTGATCCAGCGCTGCCGCGCCCCGTACGAGGCGTACGGGGCCGCCGCCGCCCACGCCCGGTCGAAGTCGCGCAGGAACGCATGCACCGGCTCGCCCGGCACATTGCGGTGGATGAGCGCCTTCGGCAGCCGCTCCGCCAGGTCCGAAGGGCGCTCGAGGGAGCCCAGCCGGGTCGCGAACGTCACCGTGCGCGCCCCCTCGGGCCCCAGCGCGACCCACACATGGCGCCGCCCGATCTCGTCGCACGTGCCCTCGACGAGCAGACCGTCCGGGGTCAGCCGGGCGCACAGCCGCTCCCAGACCGCCGCCACCTGCTCCTCGTCGTACTGGCGCAGTACGTTCGCCGCGCGGATCAGCGCCGGCCGGGCCCCGCCCTCCAGCGGCACCTCGAACCCGCCGTGCCGGAAGCTGAGCCCCTCCCGCTCGTACGGCTTCGCCCCCGCGACCCGCGCCGGCTCGATCTCGATGCCGACCACCCGCACCCGCGGCGCCGCCTCCCGCAGTCGGGCCAGCAGCTCCACCGCCGTCCACGGCGCGGCCCCGTAGCCGAGGTCCACCGCGACCGGCGCCTCCGCGCGCCGCAGCACCGCCCCGTGCGTGGCCGCGATCCAGCGGTCCATCCGGCGCAGCCGGTTCGGATTCGTCGTCCCGCGCGTCACCGTGCCCACAGGGCGACGCGGGGGCGGGGCAGAGCGGGAGGACATGCGCCGAGCGTAAGCGGAGGGCCCCCGCCGGATGAAAAGAGGGCAGACCGCGCGGCAGACGCCGAGGAAAAAACCCCGTCCCGCGGAATGCGGGACACGGCCATCCGGGTTGCACTCCTTGGAGGACGCCCCGCGTGCTCCGTCCGCCATGCCCTGCCCGCCCCGCCAGCCGCCGTCCGAGTGTCGTCCGAGCGAGAGGAATTGCTCCCTTGAGCCAGTACGTGTCCCGCCTCGGCGGCACCCTCGGCGGCCGGATCGCCGCCGCCCGCAGTGCCCGCCACGACCCGCCCCGCCTGCGACTGCCGGCCGTCGGCCACCACCGCAAGCCGCGCCGCGTCGCCATGCTCAGCGTGCACACCTCACCGCTGCACCAGCCCGGCACCGGCGACGCCGGCGGCATGAACGTGTACATCGTGGAGCTGGCCAGGCGCCTCGCCGCGATCAACATCGAGGTCGAGATCTTCACCCGCGCCACCGAGGGCGGCCTCCCGCCCGTGGTCGAGCTGGCCCCCGGAGTCCTCGTACGGCACGTGGACGCGGGCCCGTACGAAGGCCTCGCCAAGGAGGAGCTCCCGGCCCAGCTGTGCGCCTTCACGCACGGCGTCATGCAGGCCTGGGCCGGCCACCGGCCCGGCTACTACGACCTCGTCCACTCCCACTACTGGCTCTCCGGCCACGTGGGCTGGCTCGCCGCCGAACGCTGGGGCGTCCCCCTCGTGCACGCCATGCACACCATGGCCAAGGTCAAGAACGCCGCGCTGGCCGAGGGCGACACGCCCGAGCCCGCCGCCCGCGTCATCGGCGAGACCCAGATCGTCGCCGCCGCCGACCGGCTCATCGCCAACACCACCGAAGAGGCCGAAGAGCTCGTCCGGTACTACGACGCCGACCCCGGCAAGGTCGCCGTCGTCCACCCCGGCGTGAACCTCGACCGCTTCACCCTCGGCGACGGCCGCGCCGCCGCCCGCGCCCGCCTCGGCCTGCCGCAGGACGCCGTCATCCCGCTCTTCGCCGGCCGGATCCAGCCGCTCAAGGCCCCCGACATCCTGCTGCGCGCGGTCGCCGAGCTCGTCGACCGGGACCCCTCGCTGCGGCAGCGCCTCTTCGTCCCCGTCGTCGGCGGCCCCAGCGGCAGCGGCCTCGCCAAGCCGGAGGGGCTGCAGAAGCTCGCCGCGAAGCTCGGCATCGCCGACCTCGTGCACTTCCACCCCCCGGTCCGCCAGGACGCGCTCGCCGACTGGTTCCGGGCGGCGTCCGTGCTGGTCATGCCCTCGTACAGCGAGTCCTTCGGGCTCGTCGCGATCGAGGCCCAGGCCACCGGTACGCCGGTGCTGGCCGCCGAGGTCGGCGGGCTGCCGGTCGCCGTCAACGACGGGGTGACGGGGATCCTCGTACCCGGGCACGACCCGGTGGACTACGCGCGCGAGCTGCGGCGCTTCGTGGACGACCCGGGGCTCGTGGACCGGATGGGCGGCGAGGCCGCGCGGCACGCGCAGTTCTTCGGCTGGGACACGGCGGCGAGCGGCACGGCGGACGTGTACACCGCGGCCATGCATGATCACCGCCGTCGCGTACGCTCCCACCATGGCTGACGCTGACACCGCCGACACCGCCGCGATCATCGAGAGCACCCTCGCCGAGGCCGGACTCGCGTGGGAGAGCCCGGCACCGGGCGCGTACGTGGTCCAGCTCCCCGGCACCCGGAAGCTGAGCACCACCTGCTCGGTCCGGATCGGCCGGCACTCCCTCTCGGTGAACGCCTTCGTCATCCGGCACCCCGACGAGAACGAGGCGGGCGTCCACCGCTGGCTGCTGGAGCGCAACCTCAAGCTGTACGGGATGGCCTACGCGGTCGACGGCCTCGGCGACGTCTACCTGACGGCCCGGCTCCCGCTGTCCGTGATCACCCCCGAGGACCTGGACCGGCTGCTCGGCACGGTCCTGGAGGCGGCGGACGGAGCCTTCAACACCCTGCTGGAGCTGGGCTTCGCCGGCGCGATCCGGCGCGAGTACGAGTGGCGCGTCTCGCGCGGCGAGCCGACGTACAACCTGGACGCCTTCAAGCACCTGACGCAGCCGTCCTGAACGCGGTACGAAGTACGAAGCCCCCGCGAGCGCAGGGGCTTCGTACCGCGCGGGCGGACCCGCCCTAGAGGTCGACGGCAGCGGGAGCCGGGGCCGGGGCCGGGGCCGGAGCCGGAGCCGTAGCCGTAGCCGGGACCGTGGGGGCGGCCGCCACCGGAGCCGGGACCACCGGCGCCGGCCCGCCCTGCTCCAGGTTCCGCATGAGCAGCCAGTAGCCCAGCGCCGCCACGGTGCCCAGCAGCGCCACGGACGCCCAGAGCCAGCCCGGCCCCCACTGGTCGATCACGAACCCGGCCGTCAGCGGAGCCATCAGCGAGGCCACCGCCCAGGACATCGAGTACATGCCCTGGTAGCGGCCGCGGCCGTGCAGCGGGGAGAGCCGGGCGACCAGGCCCATCTGGGTCGGGGAGTTGATGATCTCGGCCAGCGTCCACACGCAGACGGTCAGCCCCAGGCTCCACACCGACCCTCCGAAGGCCGTCAGCCCGAACCCGTATCCGGCCAGCAGCGCCGAGACCACCAGCAGCTTCTGCGGGTCGCCCTTCTCGATGAACCGGGTGACCGGGATCTGCAGCAGCACGATCAGCACCCCGTTGACGGCGATGACCAGACCGTAGTCCCCGGTGGAGAAACCGCCCGTGCCCATGGCCAGCGGCAGCCCGAACGACCCCTGCATGAAGATCAGCGAAATCAGGAACGACAGCCCGACCACGCCCATGAAGCGCCCGTCCCGCAGCACCGCGGCGAGCCCGATTTCCGGTTCGGCGGCGGCCTGCTCCGCGGCGGTCCGCTCCGGCCGCGACTCCGGCAGCTTCACGTACACCAGCACCGCGCAGACCAGCGTGAGCGCCGCCTCGCCGAGGAACCCGGCGAGGTAGCTGTACTCGGCGACGAAGCCCGCCGCCGTCGCCGAGACGGCGAAGCCGAGGTTGATCGCCCAGTAGTTCAGCGCGAAGGCCCGGACCCGGTCCTCCGGCCGGACGATGTCGGCCATCATCGCCTGCACCGCCGGGCGCGAGGCGTTCGAGGTCATGCCGACGAGCAGTGCCACCGCCGCGATGGACGCCGGGTGCTGCATGAAGCCGAGCAGCGCCACCGAGAACGCCGTCGAGGCCTGAGCCGCCATCAGCGTCGGGCGCCGGCCCAGCCGGTCGGCCATCACGCCTGCGACGAGCGAGGAGATCACCCCGCCGAGCCCGTGCAGGGCCACCACGAGTCCCGCGAACGAGGCCGAATAGCCCCGGTCCACGGTCAGGTACAAGGTCATGAACGTGGCGACGAAGGCCCCGAGCCGGTTGACCAGCGTGCTCGCCCACAGCCACCAGAACTCCCGCGGCAGCCCCGACACGCTCTCGCGCGCCGCCCGTCTGAGACTGGCAACGGACATACGGAATCCCCCCGGCGATGTAAGCGTCTCTCCTGCTCACCGCACCCTACGGGCGAGGGGTCCGCGAAAGCCACCGGATTGACGCGCGCCGTCAATCCACGGCCGTGGACACCGCGCGCAAGCGCCCCCGCGCGTCCATTAGGCTCGTACGCATGGCCGACGCACCGTACAAGCTGATCCTCCTCCGCCACGGCGAGAGCGAGTGGAACGCGAAGAACCTGTTCACCGGCTGGGTGGACGTCAATCTCAACGAGAAGGGCGAGAAGGAGGCGGTCCGCGGCGGTGAGCTGCTCAAGGACGCCGGCCTGCTCCCCGACGTCGTGCACACCTCGCTCCAGAAGCGCGCGATCCGCACCGCGCAGCTGGCGCTCGAGGCCGCCGACCGGCACTGGATCCCGGTCCACCGCTCCTGGCGCCTGAACGAGCGCCACTACGGTGCGCTCCAGGGCAAGGACAAGGCCCAGACCCTCGCCGAGTTCGGCGAGGAGCAGTTCATGCTGTGGCGCCGCTCGTACGACACCCCGCCGCCGGCCCTCGAGGACGGTACGGAGTTCTCCCAGTCCGGAGACCCGCGCTACTCCTCCATCCCGCCGGAGCTGCGCCCGAAGACGGAGTGCCTGAAGGACGTCGTCGTCCGCATGCTGCCGTACTGGTACGACGGCATCGTCCCGGACCTGCTGGCCGGCCGCACGGTCCTGGTCGCCGCGCACGGCAACTCCCTGCGCGCCCTGGTCAAGCACCTGGACGGCATCTCCGACGCCGACATCGCGGGCCTGAACATCCCGACCGGCATCCCGCTCGCCTACGAGCTGGACGCCGAGTTCAAGCCCCTCAAGCCGGGCGGCACCTACCTCGACCCGGCCGCCGCGGCCGCCGCCATCGAGGCCGTCAAGAACCAGGGCAAGAAGTAGCCCTCACGCACGAGAAGGCCCCCTGCCTGCGGTTTTCCGCTGGTGGGGGGCCTCTTCGTGTGCTGGGGGCCGTGGGGCGGACCGACATGCGCGGGGGCCGGGCGGCCTCTACGGTGGAAGTCCAAGTGTCGACACGCGGGGGATACCTCTGCTCACTCGTGGCACTGGTGGTGCGTGCCGGCCCCGCACATACCGATAGGCGGTTCGAAGATGGCCACAATGTCTGAAACGCCCGTTCTTGACACCCTCACCGCCATGACGATTGATTCGATCGAACGCTGCGGCCTGGACGCGGACACACTGATCCTCACCCGCATCGCCGCGCTCGTGGCCATGGATGCGCCGCCGCTCTCCTACCTCGCCCACATCGACGCCGCAGCCAAGACCAACCTGACGGCCGAGCAACTGCAGGACGTTCTCGTGGCGATCGCGCCGGTCGTGGGCACGGCACGCGTCATGTCGGCCACCGGACACATCGCCCAGGCACTCGGCGTCGCCATCGCAGTGGCGGAGTCCGACGCCGAAGCGATGGCCGAGGCGGACGCCCAGAGCCGGAGCGGCTCCTGAGAGAAGCCCTGCCGGCCAGAGCTCATGTGAAGCAGCTCCGACGCACGACAAGGGCCCCCTGCAGGCGGTCTCCGCGCCGCCGCAGGGGGCTCCCGTGCGTGCGGAGCCGCGAAAGGGCCCCGGCCGGCGGATGCGGACGGGGCCCTTCGCGTACGGGATGCCGGGTCGGCGGGGTCAGCCGCCGCACTGGCAGGGCGCGCCGGACTGGCAGCCGCAGCCGCAGCCCGAGCCGCAGCCGCAAGCCGCGAGCAGCGGGAGCCGCAGCGGTTCGGGCCGGGGCGGCTGCTCGTGGTCCGGGGTGATGGGGACGGGGGAATCGGGCATGGATCCTCCTCGCAGGCGGCGTGCGTGGCGTTTTCGGCCTTCTCCGGCCCTCTACTGCCTCTGAACTGCCTTCGCCTTCATTCATGCCCAGCCACACCGGCGCGTCAACGGCGCACGGGGGCAGAACGGCTCAGACGCCGTCGACCTGCGTCGGCGCCTGCAGCTCGTCCGCGTGCTCGCCCGTCACCAGGTAGACCACGCGCTTGGCCACCGACACCGCGTGGTCCGCGAAGCGCTCGTAGTAGCGGCCCAGCAGGGTCACGTCCACCGCGGTCTCGATGCCGTGCTTCCAGCGGTCGTCCATCAGGTGCTGGAACAGCGTGCGGTGCAGCTGGTCCATCTCGTCGTCGTCCTGCTCCAGCTGGAGCGCCAGGTCGACGTCCTTCGTGATGATGACCTCGGCCGCCTTCGCCATCAGGCGCTGCGCCAGCTGCCCCATCTCCAGGATGGTCGCGTGCAGGTCCCGCGGCACCGCCGTGTCCGGGAAGCGCAGCCGGGCCAGCTTCGCCACGTGCTGGGCCAGGTCGCCCGAGCGCTCCAGGTCGGCGGACATGCGCAGCGAGGTCACCACGATGCGCAGATCGGTGGCGACCGGCTGCTGGCGGGCCAGCAGCGCGATGGCACGGGCCTCCAGGTCGTGCTGGAGGTCGTCGACCTTCTGGTCGGCGGCGATGACGCTCTCGGCGAGCTTCAGGTCGGCGTCGAGCATGGACGTCGTGGCCCGCCCGATCGCGGAACCGACGAGCCGCGCCATCTCGACCAGGCCTTCTCCGATCGAGTCAAGTTCCTCGTGGTACGCGTCACGCATGGGTTGTCCCTCTCTTGCCTACTGCCTCTTGCCCCTCGGGCCGGGCCGGGGCGGCCTCATGCCCACGTTGACACGGTGAGCCGCAAACGCGTCCGACTCCGGCATCACAAGTGAATCAACCCCATCGCCACGGTGAACTCTGGGCGACGACTGTTCGAGCTGCCACCCGAACGGCTGTGGAAGTGCCGTCGTGCCTGCTTAACCTGGATCCATGGACGTGAACGCGGCGGTCGCCGCAGCTGCAGCGATCGCCGGTCTTTGCACCGGTGTGATCGCGATGCTGGCGTTCCGCTGGAGCGAGCGCGACCAGGCCCGCCCCACCCGGAGCTCCATGCGCCCCGACATCAACGCGGTGCTCCCGCCCGGCGTGGACACCGTCCTCTCCGTACTCCGCTCCTCCGCCGTCGTCCTGGACGAAGGCGACGCGGTGGTCAAGGCCAGCTCGGCGGCGTACGCCCTCGGGCTGGTCCGCGGCGGCAAGCTGGCCGTCGAGCCCATGCTCCACATGGCCCGCGACACCCGCCGCGACGGGGAGATACGCCAGGTCGAGCTCGACCTGCCCCGGCGCGGCACCGGCCGCGGCGAGGCCCTCGCGGTCTCGGCGCGCGTCGCACCGCTCGGCTCCCGGCTCGTCCTGCTCCTGGTCGAGGACCTGACAGAGGCCCGCCGCATCGAGGCCGTACGACGCGACTTCGTCGCGAACGTGTCGCACGAGCTCAAGACGCCGGTGGGGGCCATCTCCCTGCTGTCCGAGGCCGTCATGGACGCCGCGGACGACCCCGAGGCGGTCAGCCGCTTCGCCGGCCGCATGCAGATCGAGGCCACCCGCCTGATCAACCTCGTGCAGGAGCTCATCGACCTCTCCCGGGTACAGAACGACGACCCGCTCGAGGACGCGGAGCCCGTACGAGTGGACACGCTGGTGGCCGAGGCCATCGACCGCTGCCGCCACACGGCGTCCTCCAAGCAGATCACCATGGCCGCGGGCGGCACCGCCGACCTGCGTGTTTGGGGCAACCGCGGCCAGCTCGCGGCAGCCCTCGGGAATCTGGTCGAGAACGCCGTCAACTACAGCCCCGCCCGCACCCGCGTCGGCATCGCCGGACGCCGGGTCGCGGCACCTGGGGGAGACTTGATCGAGATCGCCGTGACCGACCAGGGCATCGGCATCCCGGAAAAGGACCGCGAGCGCATCTTCGAGCGCTTCTACCGCGTGGACCCGGCCCGCTCCCGCGCCACGGGAGGAACCGGCCTCGGCCTTGCGATCGTGAAGCACGTAGCGGCCTCGCACGGCGGGGAGGTGTCCGTATGGAGCTCGGAGGGTCAGGGCTCCACGTTCACCCTGCGCCTGCCGGAAGCAGCCGCTCAGGCCCCGGCATCCACGGCCACCCCGGCCGCGGAGCCCGCCCCCGCACCCAGCCACCCCACCCCTGCCTGAACCACGCTCCTCAAAGAACCACGCCAGCCATCCCTGCCCCGGAGGTCCTTCCGTGACCCGAGTGCTCGTCGTCGAGGATGAGGAATCCTTCAGCGACGCCCTGTCCTACATGCTCCGCAAGGAGGGCTTCGAGGTCGCCATCGCCGCGACCGGGCCCGACGGGCTCGACGAGTTCGAGCGCAACGGCGCCGACCTCGTCCTCCTCGACCTGATGCTCCCCGGCCTGCCCGGCACGGAGGTCTGCCGGCAGCTGCGAGGCCGCTCCAACGTCCCCGTCATCATGGTGACGGCCAAGGACAGCGAGATCGACAAGGTCGTCGGGCTGGAGATAGGAGCCGACGACTACGTCACCAAGCCCTTCTCCTCGCGGGAGCTGGTCGCCCGCATCCGCGCGGTCCTGCGCCGCCGCGGCGAGCCGGAGGAGGTCACCCCGGCCGCGCTGGAGGCCGGACCCGTACGGATGGACGTCGACCGCCACGTGGTCACCGTCGCCGGAGCCAAGGTGGACCTCCCCCTGAAGGAGTTCGACCTGCTGGAGATGCTGCTGCGCAACGCGGGCCGCGTACTGACCCGCATGCAGCTGATCGACCGGGTCTGGGGCGCGGACTACGTCGGCGACACCAAGACCCTGGACGTCCACGTGAAGCGCCTCCGCGCCAAAATCGAGCCGGACCCGGGCGCGCCGCGCTACCTGGTCACGGTCCGCGGCCTGGGCTACAAGTTCGAGCCGTAAGCCGTAAGCCGTAAGCCGTAAGCCGTAAGCCGTAAGCCGTCAGCCACAGCCGTATACGAGAGGGCCCCCGTCCGCCGGAGCGGAAGGGGGCCCTTTCGTACGTGGTGCGGCCTGGCTCAGTGGCCGGCGCCGGGCGACGGGGAACCCGACGGCGTGCCGGAGGCCGCGCCCGACGGGGCGCCCGAGGCGGCGCCCGACGGCGCGGTGGACGGGGAGCCGGAAGGGCTGCCCGACGGCGCGCCCGAGGGGCTGCCCGACGGGGTGGCGCCGGGGGCGGCGACCGGGGCCTCGGTCGGGCCGAAGCCCGCGTACATGCCGGTGCCCGGGACGACGAACGCCTGGAGCTCCACGTCGCCCGCGTTGCTGAGCTGGAAGACGACCGGCTGCGCGTTGCCGTTCTGCACGGCCTCGCCGCCCTGGATCACGGCGGAGGCGTTGCCCTTGCCACCCAGGACGACGGAGCCGCCGGCCGGCACGGTGACCTTGGATGCGCCCTCGGCGGGCTTCAGCACGACCTTGGCCTTGCCACCCGGGAGGGTGATGGCGTCAAGGGTCTGCGCCTTGATGCCGCTGTTGAACAGCGTGGCGGAGACGGCGGCGGGGCCCTTCTTGTCCTTCTCGCCCTGGGTGATCACCAGCGCGTTCTGGATCTTGATGTCGCCCTTGGTGACGGCGGCGTTGTCCGGCTTGATCTGGAGCGTCTGCGCGTCGTGACCCGCAGCGCAAGCGGCCAGCGAGGCGATCGAGAACACGATGGCAGTGGCGGCGAGGGCGCCGCGTCGAAGGCTGCGGCTCACGGCGGCGGCAACTCCTTGGACGTACGGAACGGAAGGGTGGGCAGTCCCAGGGCGACTGAGGTAAAGCCGTCCTAAGGGTGTGTCAGCGCGCTTAGGTTACCGAGCCGCCGCCTCGCCCCCGCACCCGACCCTCCGCAGCGCCCGGGCGGCCCCGCGGCGGCCCTGCGATCTTGCATTCCGTCCGCTCTTCCGGCTGCCCTTCCGTTCGTCCTTCCGCCCGCCCTTGCGCCGGACACTTCCCGCGCCGTTCATCTGCCGATCATGTGCCGCCCGCATATCTCCCGCCGGGCCCGCCGTGATCAATTCCGGGATTCCTTCGAACGGCCCTCGGTGATCAATTCCGGATTGGGCCGGAACCGCTCCGTACGGGTGGTCGCCAGTCGAACGGAGTAGTTCGGTTTCCCGGCTTCGAAACCGGCAAAACGGGACGTACGTCACACTGACACGGTCCTCGCCCCGGTGTAGCGTGGCCGTTTCGCCTGGTCCGCACAGCGCCTCCGACCTGCGAATACCCCCCGCCGGAAGCCCTTCGCAGCACGTTCGTGTCGCTGTTGTCAAGCCCCGAGATGTGCCCTGACCTGCGAAAACGCCATTCATAACAGTCAGTTCTCGTGTTACCCTGGATAGCCACGGAAGGGGTACCTGTCACATGACGTTCAAGGTTGGCGACACCGTGGTCTATCCCCATCACGGGGCCGCGCTGATCGAGGCTATCGAAACTCGCCAGATCAAAGGCGTGGACAAGACCTACTTGGTGCTCAAGGTCGCCCAGGGCGACCTGACGGTTCGTGTGCCTGCGGACAATGCGGAGTTCGTCGGCGTTCGCGACGTAGTCGGCCAGGACGGGCTGGACCGGGTCTTCGAGGTGCTTCGTGCACCGTATGCCGAAGAGCCGACGAACTGGTCCCGGCGCTACAAGGCAAATCTGGAGAAGCTCGCTTCTGGCGATGTCATCAAGGTCGCCGAAGTGGTGCGTGACCTGTGGCGTCGTGAGCGTGAGCGCGGGCTTTCCGCGGGCGAGAAGCGCATGCTCGCGAAGGCGCGCCAGATCTTGGTGAGCGAGCTCGCGCTCGCTGAGAACACCAACGAGGACAAGGCCGAGGCCCTCCTCGACGAGGTTCTCGCGTCCTGACGCGAAACATCGTTCACACAGTTGTGCCGTGGTGCCCGATGACAAGCCCTCTCCTCCACGAGAGGGCTGTTGCCGGGCGCTGCGGCATGTCTGCACCCACACCTTTTTTCCACCGGCATGCCGGGTCCGGACAGCCTGCTCGACCGGTCGTCACGGAAGGGGCGAGGGCGTCGCACCCGGCACCCTTCAGGCCATACCCATGTCGGCCGAAGTCACAAACCTGGCTCGGAGCTACTGATGTCTGACGAATCGCGCCCCCACCGCACCGCCGCGGTGATCCCGGCCGCCGGCCGCGGGGTACGCCTCGGCCCCGGCGCCCCCAAGGCCCTGCGTACCCTCGGCGGCACCCCCATGCTCATCCACGCCGTCCGCGCGATGGCCCGCTCCCGGGCCGTCTCCCTCGTGGTCGTCGTCGCCCCGTCCGACGGCGCCGCCGAGGTGCGCCGGCTCGTCGACGAGCACGCGCTGCCCGACCGGACCGAGATCCTGGTCGTCCCCGGCGGCGAGACCCGCCAGGAGTCCGTACGCGCCGGCCTCGCCGCGCTCCCCGCGGACATCACCTCCGTCCTCATCCACGACGCGGCCCGCCCGCTCGTCCCCGTGGACACCGTCGACGCCGTCGCCCTGGCCGTACGCGACGGCTCGGCCGCCGTGGTCCCCGCCCTGCCGCTGGCCGACACCGTCAAGGAGGTCGAGCCCGGCAAGCCCGGCGAGCCCGAGCCGGTCGTCGCCACCCCCGAGCGCGCCCGGCTGCGCGCCGTACAGACCCCGCAGGGCTTCGACCTCGCCACCCTCGTCCGCGCGCACGAGACCATCGCCGTCAACGGCGAGGGCGCCACCGACGACGCCGCAATGGTGGAACGGCTCGGCATCACCGTCATGGCGGTCCCCGGCCACGAAGAGGCCTTCAAGGTCACCCGCCCGCTCGACCTGGTCCTCGCCGAGGCCGTACTCGCCCGCAGGAGGGCCACCGATGCCTACTAGCTCCGCAGGTTCCGAGAAGTCCGCCGGGGCGGGAGCCGGTCCCGCGGGCGGGGCCGACGTCACGCCCGCCGCCGACCTGGCCGCTGGTGATTCTGCCCCGGCCCCCGCCGCCCCCCTGATCCCGCTCGTCGGGATCGGCACCGACGTGCACGCCTTCGAGACCGGCCGCGAGCTGTGGTGCGCCGGCCTGCTGTGGGAGGGCGAGGACGGCCTCGCCGGGCACTCCGACGGCGACGTCGCCGCCCACGCCGCCTGCGACGCGCTCTTCTCCGCCGCCGGCGTCGGCGACCTCGGCGCGCACTTCGGCACCTCCCGCCCCGAGTGGTCCGGCGCCGCCGGCGTCACCCTCCTGGCGGAGGCCGCCCGCATCGTCCGCGCCGAAGGCTTCGAGATCGGCAACATCGCCATCCAGGTGATCGGCGTACGTCCGAAGATCGGCAAGCGGCGCGAAGAAGCGCAGAAGGCGCTCGCGGCGGCCGCCGGCGCCCCCGTCTCCGTCTCCGGCACCACCACCGACGGCCTCGGCCTCACCGGCCGCGCCGAGGGCCTCGCCGCCCTCGCCACTGCGCTGGTGTACCGGACGAACCCGTCCTAGACGGCGTACGACGGCACGCTCCGGGGCACCGCTCCCGGGCACCGCTGCCGACACCGCTTCGGCAACAAAGCGCCCCCGCGCCCCGAAAGGGTCGCGGGGCACTGCTACAGGCCCACTACCCTGGATGCCGTGACTATTCGCCTGTACGACACCAGCGCCCGGCAGATCCGCGACTTCACCCCGCTCGTTCCGGGCTGCGTCTCGATCTACCTCTGTGGCGCCACCGTGCAGGCGGCCCCGCACATCGGGCACGTCCGGTCGTACCTGAACTTCGACATCGCGCGCCGCTGGTTCACCTACCGCGGCCTCGACGTCACCTTCATCCGCAACGTCACCGACATCGACGACAAGATCATCGGCAAGGGCGACGAGCAGGGCCGCCCCTGGTGGTCCATCGGGTACGAGAACGAGCGCGCCTTCAACGACGGCTACAACGCCCTGGGCTGCCTCCCGCCCACGTACGAGCCGCGCGCCACCGGCCACGTGCCCGAGATGATCGAGATGATGCGCGGCCTCATCGAGCGCGGTCACGCCTACGAGGCGGACGGCAGCGTCTACTTCGACGTGCGCTCCTTCCCCGGCTACCTGGAACTGTCGAACCAGAACATCGACGACCTGCGCCAGCCCGCCGAGGAGGGCATCACCGGCAAGCGCGATCCCCGCGACTTCGCCATGTGGAAGGCCAGCAAGCCCGGCGAGCCCGACTGGGAGACCCCGTGGGGCCGCGGCCGCCCCGGCTGGCACCTGGAGTGCTCGGCCATGGCGCACAAGTACCTCGGCAGTGCCTTCGACATCCACGGCGGCGGCCTGGACCTGATCTTCCCGCACCACGAGAACGAGATCGCCCAGGCCAAGGCCTTCGGCGACGAGTTCGCGAAGTACTGGGTCCACAACGCCTGGGTCACCATGTCCGGCGAGAAGATGTCCAAGTCCCTCGGCAACTCGGTGCTCGTCTCCGAGATGGTCAAGGCCTGGCGCCCCGTCGTCCTGCGCTACTACCTCGGCACCCCGCACTACCGCTCGATGATCGAGTACAGCGAGGAGGCGCTGCGCGAGGCCGAGTCCGCGTTCGCGCGCATCGAGGGCTTCTACCAGCGCGTCATCGAGAAGGCCGGCAAGACCGTCGACCCCGCCCCCGAGGTCCCGCCCGCGTTCGCCGAGGCCATGGACGACGACCTGGGCGTCCCGCAGGCGCTCGCCATCGTCCACACCACGGTCCGCCAGGGCAACAGCGCCCTCGCCGCCGACGACAAGGACGCCGCCATCGCGCGGCTGTCCGAGGTACGGGCCATGCTCGGCGTGCTCGGCCTCGACCCGCTCGACCCGCACTGGGCCGAGGAGACCGACCGGGGCGAGGACCTCCACGGCGCCGTGGACACCCTCGTACGCCTCGTCCTGGAACAGCGCGAGTCCGCCCGGACCCGCAAGGACTGGGCGACCGCCGACGCCATCCGCGACCAGCTCCAGCAGTCCGGCCTCGTCATCGAGGACAGCCCGGCAGGCCCGCGCTGGACGCTCGGCCCGCGCTGAGCCCGGGCAGCCCGGTTTGGTGGCCGCCCGGCGCTCCGGGCGGCACACTCTTCATACGTACATATCGCAGCACCAACGAAAACAGGTAGAGGTCATGGCCGGGAACAGCCAGCGCAGGAACCGCCGCACGTCCAACAAGAAGGGCGCTACGGTCGGCAGCGGTGGCCAGCGGCGCAAGGGCCTGGAGGGCAAGGGCCCCACGCCCAAGGCCGAGGACCGCAAGAAGCACAAGGCGAACCGCATCAGCAACGCCATGGCCCGCCAGGCCGCCAAGCGCCGCCCCGCCCCCCGCCGCGGCGGCCCCAAGGGCACCAGCGAGATGGTCGTCGGCCGCAACCCGGTCTTCGAGGCCCTGCGCGACGGCGTCCCCGCCACCACCCTCTACGTCCAGCAGTTCATCGACAACGACGAGCGCGTCCGCGAGGCCCTCCAGCTCGCCGGCGAGCGCGGCAACATCAACCTGATGGAAGCCCCGCGCCCCGAGCTCGACCGCATGACCAACGGGCTCAACCACCAGGGCCTGGTCCTCCAGGTCCCGCCGTACGAGTACGCGCACCCGGAGGACCTCACCACCGCCGCGTACGACAACGGCGAGGAGCCGCTGATCGTCGCCCTCGACGGCGTCACCGACCCCCGCAACCTGGGCGCGATCGTCCGCTCCGTCTCCGCCTTCGGCGGCCACGGCGTGGTCATCCCCGAGCGCCGCGCCGCCGGCATGACCGCCGGCGCCTGGAAGACCTCGGCCGGCACGGCCGCCCGCACCCCGGTCTCCCGCGTCACCAACCTGACCCGCGCCCTCCAGGAGTACAAGAAGGCCGGCATCACCATCGTCGGCCTCGCCGCCGAGGGCCAGCACACGGTCAGCGACCTCGACGCGCTCGCCGGCCCGGTCGTCATCGTCGTCGGCTCCGAGGGCAAGGGCCTCGGCCGCCTCGTCGGCGAGAACTGCGACTACCTCGTCCGCATCCCGATGCCGGGCGGCGCCGAGTCGCTCAACGCCGGTGTCGCCGCGGGCGTCGTGCTCTACGAGGCGGCCCGCCGCCGCGCCGAGACGCCCCGCGCCTGATCCACTGATCCACTTGGCTCACGGAAAGTGACCCGTGAGCGTGCCACCCCGCCCCTTTCGGGCGGGGTGGCTTGATCTTGACGGGTCTCGGACACATCCCTCCCGTCAAGGCAGTGTCCTAAACACTGATCACTCGGTTAGATGAGTGTGGACACCAGAACGTCAGGGTTCGACGACCAGCCCGCGCTGAGCATGGTCAAGGTGCCGTGCGATCCCGCACAGGTCATCGTCAACCACGCCAGCTTCCGCGTGCGGCTCGCACCGAGCCCGAGCGCGCGTTCCAAGCCCGCGAACGCCCCCGGCCGCGTGCCCGTCCTCGGCGGCGCCGTGGTCGCCGCCGCCGGCGCCGGCCGCCGCCGGGCCCCCGTCGTCTGGAGCGGCAAGGCCGCCCCGGGCGACACCGCCGCCATGGGCGGACTCATCCAGGCCGTACGCGAACACGGGCGCGGATACGACGGCTACGACGACGGCGAAGGCGGCATCACCCAGACCATCCCCCGCATCGACCTCGCCCACGACCTCGCCGAGGACACGCTGGCCACACCGACCGTCATCGGCCAGCGCACCTACGGAGATCCGGACGAGACCCGCCCGCTGTCCGCCGTACGCGACCTCCCGTACGACCCCCGGTACGCGGGCGGCAGCGGACCCTACGGCAGCGGACCCTACGGCAGCGGACCCTACGGCAGCGGACCCTACGGCAGCGGACCCTACGACAGCGGACCCGGCACCGACACCCGCCGGGCCCCCTCCGACACCCGCGGGCAGGCCTCGTACTACCCCGGCCGCCGCATGAACCTGGGCGTCGTCCTCCTCCCGCTGCGCGTCTTCCTCGGCTTCATCTGCATCTACGCCGGCATGGGCAAACTGTGCGACCCCGTCTACTTCGACGGCGGCGAACGCGGCTCCATGGTCACCTGGCTCCGCACCCTCCACCCCTGGGCACTCGCCGAACCCCTGCGCGACTTCGCCCTCGCCCACCCCGTCGGAGCCGGGCTCAGCGTGGCCTTCCTCCAGGTCATCGTCGGCGTGCTGACCGTCCTCGGCCTGTGGCAGCGCTTCGCGGCCTGCATCGGCGCCCTGCTGTCCGCCGCACTCCTCATGACGGTGAGCTGGAAGACCGTCCCCGCCTACGACGCCCCCGACATCATCTACCTCGCCGCCTGGAGCCCGCTGATCATCGCCGGCGCCCCCGTCTACTCCCTCGACGGCCGCCTCGCCGGCGAAGCGTGGCGCACCCTCGGACCCCGCTCCGAGATCTGGCGGCTGCGCCGGCGCGTCCTGCGCCGCGGAACCATCATGGCCACCGTCGTCTGCGGACTCACCCTGCTCATCGGCTCGCTCCTCGGCGGCGCCGTACGCTCCACCACCGTGGTCACCGTGCCCGGGCCCGGCCAGGCCCCCAGCAACTACCTGCCCGGCTCCCCGCTCCCGCAGGCCCCCGCCAAGCGGCAACAGCAGCCCGCCACCCAGCAGCCGTCCAAGTCGGCTGAACCCACCGCCACCCCCACCGCCTCGGCTTCCGCCGCCAAGTCCGGTCGCACCGGCACCGGTTCCACCGCCAAGGAGACCGCCGGCGCCGGCGCGCAGTCACCCACCGCGACCCGCGGCTCCGGCAGCGGCCAGAGCTCGGGCAGCACGCCCAAGCAGTCCACCCCGAAGCCGCCGTCCTCCAGCTCGGGCAGCAGCGGCTCCGGCGGCGACGCGCCGTCCAAGAAGCCCGGCCTGGTCGGCGGCCTCCTCGGCTGACGAGGGGACGGGAAGGAACGCAACGAAGCCGGGTCCGGCGCGCACACAGCGCGCCGGACCCGGCTTCGTCTTACGCCGGCTTCGCCCTGCGCCGCGGACGGCCTCAGGAGCCCCTCTGCGCGGCCAACTCCCGCGCCGCCTCGGTCAGGTCCTTCGCCGTGTCGATCGCCCGCCAGTAGGCCCCCTGCGGCAGCGGGAAGCCCGCCAGCCGCCGCTCACGCGCCAGCCGGGGGAACGTCGTCCGCTCGTGATCACCCAAGTCCGGCAGCAGCGCCGCGAATTCGGGACCGAAGACGTACACGCCCGCATTGATCAGATACGGCGACGGCGGCGACTCGATGAAGTCCAGCACCTGCCCGAACTCATTGGTCTCCACCGCCCCCCACGGAATCCGCGGCCGCGCCAGCGCCAATGTCGCCGTCGCACCCCGCTCCGCATGGAACGCCGCCATCTCGCGCAGCGAGAACCGCGTCCAGATGTCCCCGTTCGTCGCGTACCAGGCCCGGTCCGGGTGCGGCAGATGCCGGGCCGCGTACTTCAGCCCGCCACCGCGCCCCAGCGGCTCCTCCTCCACCACCGTGGTCACCCGCAGCGGCAGGTCCGCCTGCGCCAGCCAGTCCTGCAGCACCTCCGCGAGATGCCCGCACGACACCACGGCATCCGTCACCCCCTCCGCCGCCAGCCAGGCCAGCTGATGCCCGATGATCGGCACCCCAGTCCCCGGGATCTCCACCATCGGCTTCGGCCGGTCGTCCGTATACGGACGCAGCCGCGAACCCTGGCCACCCGCCAGCACGACCGCCTGAGCAGGCGCCTGAGCGAGAGAGGCCGGGAACGCGGCCGCGGAAACGGAGGAGCGGGACACGGGCGGTACGTCGGTCATGGCCGTCAGCGTAGAGGCCCCGGCCCGGTGGAGTACGGCGACGCCCGTCAGCCCATCGAGGCGACGCCGGTCGCGTACGAGGTGTCGCACACGGGGCGCGCGAAGGACTGCGCCTTCGTCGGACCGTACGCATCCACCGCAGCCCGCCCCAGCGCCCGCGCGATCCCCACGCAGTGCTCGGCCAGCGACGGCCGCCGGTCCACCTCCCGCTGGAGGTGCGTCAGGACGTCACCCGGCGCCTCGCCCTGCTGCAGCTCACCCAGCAGCTTGTCGCGGAGCACGTCCTGTGCGGCACGCGGCTTGGCGGGGACGGACACGTCCTCGGCGGAGGCGGTCAGGATCTGGGAAGGAGTGTTGTCCGCCCAGGGGACCATGGTGACCGCGAGGGTCCCGGACAGGACCAGGACGACGGGCAGGACCAGGGCGAGGGATCGGCCGATACGGCGGGCAGTGTGGGTCACGAGGGCGAGAGTAGCGCTCGGTGAAGATTTGGCGACATTTAGTCACCCGGTCGGGGGATGGTTCGACGTGGCTTTTCGAATTAAGGGTTGACGAGTGGGGGTGAATGGCCCGGTCTGCCCGGGATGGCGGACAGGGGCGCCCCGGCCGGGACCGCCCCTGTCCGTCCCCTTTGCCTGCCGTCAGCCGGAGAGCCGCTCACCCGACGACGTCGAGAACACGTGGATCTCATCGGCCCGCGGCACCACGTGCAGCGTCGAGCCCTTCTCCGGCACCTGGCGCCCGCCCACGCGCACCACGATGTCCTGCGCACCCTCGGCCTCGGTGGTGCGGCCGTAGACGTAGCCGTCGGCGCCGAGCTCCTCGACGACGTTGACGGCGATCGTCAGGCCGCCCTCGCTGCCGATGTCGAAGTGCTCCGGGCGCACGCCGACCGTGACGGTGCGGTCGCCCGCGTCCGCGGCGGCGGACAGCGCCTCGCGCGACACCGGGACCACGCTGTCGCCGAACTTCACACCGCCGTCGGCGATCGGGACCTCGACCAGGTTCATGGCCGGGGAACCGATGAAGCCGGCGACGAACAGGTTCGCCGGGCGGTCGTACATGTTGCGCGGGGTGTCGACCTGCTGGAGCAGGCCGTCCTTGAGGACCGCCACCCGGTCGCCCATCGTCATGGCCTCGACCTGGTCGTGGGTGACGTAGACGGTGGTGATCCCGAGGTCGCGCTGGAGCGCGGCGATCTGGGTGCGGGTGGACACGCGGAGCTTGGCGTCGAGGTTCGACAGCGGCTCGTCCATGAGGAACACCTGCGGCTTGCGCACGATGGCGCGGCCCATGGCGACACGCTGGCGCTGACCGCCCGAGAGCGCCTTCGGCTTGCGGTCGAGGTACTGGGTGAGGTCGAGCATCTTCGCCGCGTCCTCGACCTTCCTGCGGATGGTCGCCTTGTCCTCGCCGGCGATCTTGAGCGCGAAGCCCATGTTGTCGGCGACGGTCATGTGCGGGTACAGCGCGTAGTTCTGGAACACCATCGCGATGTCCCGGTCCTTGGGCGGCAGGTGCGTGACGTCGCGGTCGCCGATGCGGATGGCACCGCCGTTGACGTCCTCCAGGCCGGCCAGCATGCGCAGCGAGGTGGACTTGCCGCAGCCGGAGGGCCCGACGAGAACGAGGAACTCGCCGTCCTCGATGTGCAGCTCGAGCTCGTCGACGGCGGGCTTGTCGCCGCCGGGGTACAGCCGGGTCGCCTTGTCGAAGGTGACAGAAGCCATGGTGATGAATCCCTTCTACCGGCAGGAACGTGCCGGACGATCCGAGTGGAAGGTCTAGTCCAGTAAGCAGGACTCCGCCCGACGCTACCCGCCGGCCCGCCTCCTGTCAGCACCTCCACCGGGGTGACTTCGGACTCTGTGCGATCTGTCGGACCCGGATGCTTGGATGACACGCATGAACGGCACCCGGCGGCCCCGCGACGTCCACGAACTGATCCGCGTCCTCCCCGACGTCCCGGTCCTGCGGGACCGCTGCCGGGCGCTGGCGGCCCTGGACGTACTCATGGACGGCCGGGGCGGGAGCTACTTCGACTACGACCCCGCGTGGGGTCCGGGGACCGAGGCCGCACTGATGAACAACGGCGCGGGCGACGAGTACGCGATCCTCTTCACGCCCGACGGAGTCTTCGGCCGCGGCTTCGACCACGAGTCCTGGATGAGCCCTTACACGAACGAGGACATGGCCCTGTGGCCCGGGCTCGTGGACACCCTGCCGGAGGTCTTCCGGCCGCTGCTCGCGGAGCCGGCCTTCTGTGACGACGACGTGCAGGTGGCCACCGTCGTCTTCTGGCGGGAGACCGCCGACACCGCCTGGCGGGCAGGGCCGGTGGAGATCCCCGAGGACACGGACGACGGCACGGGCCACCTCTTCCACGTCCTGGCGGCCGGCACCCCGGAGGCGTACCGCGCCTTCGCCGAGGGCTACTACGAGACCACCCTCGACCCGGCGGCGATCCGGCACGTCTGGGACCTCCGCCCCCTGGCGGACGACACCGTGAAGGCGCTCAACCCGCACCTGGACCTGGCCGAGGCGACCGCGATGCTGAGCCGCGTCGGCTATCCCGTGACCCGGTAGACGCCAGAGCGCTCCCGCCAGCGGAACCCGGTGCGGACGTACGCGGCCTGGAGCCACGACGTCTTCCTGGCCTGACGCCACCCCGTCAGTGCACGGGAGGTCTCGGGCGAAGACCGGTCACCTGATCGAGGACGCTGACGGCGTGTCGGTTTCGGTGGTGGGCGATGGCGTTGACGGTGCCGGTGTGACATCGAAGACGACGGTGGCGGGCCGGGAAGCGGCGGCCGCGCACGGGCTGAGCCCCAGGCTGAATCGGGGCAGGGTAGCGACTCGCGGTGCGGCTGCCCAGCCGTATCTCTTGCCCTGACGGAGTGACGCAGGCTCGTGGCGTGCCGACGGGGGCACGGGCGCTGACTTTACTACCCATGTTCCCAACAGGTACGGAGCCGTCCCTGACCACCAGTGAGGCAGTACCTGCACCGCAAGGAGAGTCATGAGATCCACCGCACTGTGTGCCATCGCGGCCATGACGACGACCATCGGCGTCGGCCTGACGGCCTCCCCGACGGCCGCCGCGACAGGAGGCTCGGTAGCCTGCAGCACCTCAGCCCTGACCACTGCGATCTCCAATGCGGCGGCGGGAGACACGCTCTCCCTCACCCGCCACTGCACCTACCACCTGACCTCCGCCTTCGTGAACAGCGACGGGCTACCTGTCGTCGACAAGCAACTGACCATCAACGGCCACGGCGCCACGATTGTCCGCGACTCGGCTGCAGCCGGTGCGTTCCGCATCTTCCATGTGGTCTCGGGCGGCGATCTCCGTCTCGACGATGTCACGGTCAGGGGTGGCAACGCTCCGGGGGATGGCGGAGGCATCCTGGTCGACGGCGGTGGCAAGCTGAAGCTCGCACGTGTCACTGTGCGCGACAACACCGCTTCCGTTCGCGGCGGAGGGGTCGCCGCCCTGGCAGGGGCCACCGCGGTCATCAAGCACAGCTGGTTCAAGTTCAACAATGCAGACACCGGTGGAGGCCTGCAGTCCGACGGCACGGTCAGCGCCGACGACACCGAGTTCACACGCAACCACGCACGGCGGTTCGGCGGCGCCATCGACCACGACGCCGGTAACGCCGTGTTCACGGGCGTCGCACTCCAGAACAACACCGCCGCCGGCGTCGGCGGCGCTGTCGACATCGACGGCGGCACAGTGGAGTTCGTCAAGAGTAAAATCCTGAACAACACCAGCACGGACACACACGGCGGCGGCATCTGGAACGGCGCCTCGCTGAAGCTCACGGACACAGAGGTCTCCGGCAACGTCATCGGCGGCGCAGGCGGCAAGGGCGGCGGCATCTACAACACAGGCACGGTCGCCTTGCCCGCCACGCTGGTACTGAAGAACAGCACCGTCAGCCGCAATAGCGCCAACGGCTCCGGCACGTCACAGGCCGGCGGCATCTACAACACCGGCGGTGCCGTCACACTCGACCACAGCACCGTCGACGACAACGCCTCAACCGTGGCACCCGGTGGCGTCTGGACCAACATCCAGTTCACCGTCGTCCAGTCCACCATCAAGAACAACATCCCCACCAACTGCGCGGGAAGCCCCGTCATCGTTACCGGCTGCGCGAACTGATACGGCCAAGCATGTCGGTGGGCCGTGGCGTCCTGCTCCTCGCCGCGGCCCACTCGTGTGGTGCCCCGCAAAGAGCCGTCAGTGCGCAGGTGCTCGCCGCCATCTCCTCGAAATGGCAGGCCAAGTACCCGGCCGCGGTCCGGGCCTGGGAACGTTCGGCCGACTCTCGGCCGAACGAGTGTGAGCCAACCAGACCAACGGGAAACCTCTACGCCAACCGAGTGGTGAACACCGCTTTCGTGATACTCCCCGGCTGGAAAGGTCTTCGCGGTGGAGCCTGGTGGCTGTGTAAAGTGAAGGCGATTCTGTGCGCTGTGCAGCGTCACGTGTGCCGCCTTAGCTCAGTTGGTAGAGCAGTTCACTTGTAATGATCAGGTCATCGGTTCGATTCCGATAGGCGGCTCCGTCCCAGGTCAGAGGTTTGCTGGCCCAGGGGATTCGTGCAGAAGCGGAAGGCCCCGGAAACCTTGTGGTCCGGGGCCTTCCGTGTGTCCGCGGGGTGTCAGTGGCGGCCCGAGATGCGGTTGGCCAGGCGGGCCAGGGGGGTTGTGGTCGGGCTGTGGGTGGCCGTTTCGAGGCGGTCCGCCTCGCGGTAGGCCGCGTAGAGGGCCTGGACGCCGAGCCAGCGGAAGGGTTCCGGCTCCCAGCGGCGGACGCGGTGGTTGACCCACGGAAGGGTGGTCAGCTCCGTGGTGTCCTCCAGGACCAGGTCGCGCAGGGTGCGGGCCGCGAGGTTGGCGGTGGCGACGCCCGAGCCGACGTAGCCGCCGGCCCAGCCCAGGCCCGTCGCGCGGTCCAGGGTGACCGTGGCGCACCAGTCGCGGGGGACGCCGAGGACGCCCGACCAGGCGTGGGTGATCTCCACTCCCGTGAGGATCGGGAAGAAGGAGGTCAGGAGTCGGGTCAGTGAGGTGATCGTCGACTGCTGGGTGGTGCCGTCGGTGTCCGTGCGGGAGCCGAAGCGGTACGGGACGCCGCGGCCACCGATCGCGATGCGGTCGTCCGCGGTGCGCTGGGCGTACATGTAGGCGTGGGCCATGTCGCCGAGGGTGCAGGCGTCCGACCAGCCGAGGCGGGACCACACCTCGGGCGGCAGCGGGGCCGTCGCGATCATCGACGAGTTCATCGGGAGCCAGGAGCGCTTGTGGCCCTTGAGGGCCGCGGTGAAGCCCTCCGTGCAGCGCAGGACGTAGGGGGCGCGGACCGAGCCGTACGGGGTGACGGCCCGGCGGGGTGCGATTTCCGTGACGGGGGTGGATTCGTGGATGACCACGCCGAGGCGTTCGCAGGCGGCGGCCAGGCCCTTGACCAGCTTGAGGGGGTGGATGCGGGCGCCGTGCGGGGTCCAGCTGGAGCCGACGGCGTCGGCGATGTCGATGCGGGCGCGGGTGTCGGTGGCGTCGTAGAGCTCGCGGTCGGTCTCGCCGAAGGCGAGTTCGGCGGTGTGGAAGGCCTTGAGGCGGCTGAGCTGGGCGGGGGTTCGGGCGACTTCGAGGACGCCGCCGCGGTGGATGTCGGCGTCGATGTCTTCCTTGGCCGCCGCGTCGATGATTTCGGTGACGGTGTCGTTCATGGCCTGCTGGAGGCGGAGTGCGGCCTGGTGGCCGTGGAGTTCGGCGTAGCGGTCGCGGCCGGCGATGCCGTTGTAGAGCCAGCCGCCGTTGCGGCCGGAGGCTCCGTAGCCGCAGAACTTCTGCTCGAGGACGGTGACGCGGAGGTCGGGGGCGGAGGTCTTGAGGTAGTAGGCGGTCCACAGGCCGGTGTAGCCGCCGCCGACGATGACGACGTCTGCGGTGGCGTGGCCGGTGAGGGGGGCGCGGGGTGGCTGGGGGGTCGTGTCGTCCGTCGCGTACCAGAAGGAGATGCCGCCGTTGATCGTCATGGGGGAGTTGGTACACGGGGTTCCGGAGGGGTGTCCAGGTACCGGGTGCCGGGTTTTGGGGTGGGAGAGGTGGCCTTTTGGCTGATGTGGCGGGAGTGGTGGCGTCCGTAGGGTGACGGCAGGGGTTTCATCCCGGTTCTGACGGGTTTGGTTGGTGGTGGGCGTACGGAAGGCAGGGCGCGCGCGGCGTTTGGCCGGGGCGGTCGTGGCGGCGGCCAGGCCGGCGGGGTGGTGGCGGAGCTGCTGCCGGAGCGGTGATGCGCGGCTGTGCTCCAGGCTGTGTTCAGGCCGCGTTCTAGGCTGCGGGCATGATCCGTAGCGCTGTAGTCGAAGACGTTCCCGCCGTCCACGCCATGATCCGTGAGCTGGCGGAGTACGAGAAGGTGCCGCACGAGGCACGGGCCACCGAGGAGCAGTTGCGGGAGGCGCTGTTCGGGGCGCGGCCGGCGGCGTTCGCGCACATCGCGGAGACGGACGAGGGGGAGGCCGTCGGATTCTCGCTCTGGTTCCTGAACTTCTCGACGTGGCGCGGGGTGCACGGGATCTATCTGGAGGACCTGTACGTGCGCCCGGGCGTGCGCGGCGGCGGGTACGGGAAGGCGCTGCTTGTGGAGCTGGCGCGGATCTGTGTGGAGCGCGGGTACGAGCGGCTCGAGTGGTCGGTGTTGAAGTGGAACGAGCCGACGATCGCGTTCTACGAGGCCCTGGGTGCGCGGCCGCAGGACGAGTGGTCGGTGTACCGGCTGACGGACGAGGCGCTGAAGGGGCTGGGCTCGGCGCAGGGCTGAGGCCGCTGCGCCGGGCCGGCGGTGGCGGGGCGCGTCAGCCGGTGATCTTGGCGGTGAAGGCGTCGAGGTTCGTGCGGGCGCGGCCGATCTTCTCGGCGAGCATGAGGGTCTCCTCGTAGTGGCCGACGCGCAGCTTCGGCTGTCGCTTGCCCCGGATGTAGAGGGAGCAGGCGAGGTCGGCGCAGACGTAGATGCCGACGGTGTTGCCCTCGCGGCCGCGGGCCCCGGCGAGGGGGGCGACGAGGAGGGAGACGCCGGAGGCGGCGTGGCCGGTGAGGCAGATCTGGCAGGTGCTGGACTTGAGGGCGCTGGTGCGGCTCGTGCCCGGGACGCGGAGGGTGATGCCGACGGGGGAGCCGTCGGCGTCCTGGCGTACGAGGTGGGCGCGGAGCGGGGCGCCGGGGTCCACCCAGCCGAGGAAGTCGAGGTCTTCCCAGGGGAGTTCGCTGAAGTCCAGGGGGAGCTTGAGGCGGGCTGCCTCGCCCTTGGTGCAGTTCACGAAGGACGAACGGATCTGTTTTTCGGTGAGCGGGTCCACGTGGGGGGACGGTACGTGGGGGTACGGGCTGCTGTCATCCGATATTCCCGGGCGGGCGCTGCTCAGGCTTCGAGGGCGTCGACGGTGCCCGCGATCTGGCGGCCGAGGGCGTGGAGGCGGATGGCGTTCATGGTGTCCGTGGGGACGGGCACGGAGCTGAAGCGGGGGTGAGGCCGAGGTTCTGCCCGGCGTTGTCAGTGGGGCGGGGGACGATGGGGGAATGGCGCGCAAGGGGCAGCAGGAGACGGTGAAGGCGGCGCGGCGGCCGGAGGGGCGGTTGCCGGAGCTGAGCGTGTGGGAGGGCGGCGGGCTGGAACCGGACGGGGACTACGACGGTCTGGAGTTCGCGGACCTGGACCTGGCGGGGCAGGAGGGCATCGGGGCCCGGTTCATGGACTGCGCGCTGCGGCGGTGCGCGCTGGACGAGGCGGCGCTGGCGAAGGCGCGGATCCTGGACTCGGTGCTGGAGGGGGTCCGGGGGGTGGGGACGGACCTGTCGGGGGCTTCGCTGCGGGACGTGGAGCTGGTGGAGGCACGCCTCGGCGGTGTGCAGCTGCACGGGGCGGTGCTGGAGCGGGTGGAGTTCCGCGGGGGCAAGATCGACTACTTGAACCTGCGGATGGCGCGGCTCAAGGACGTGGTCTTCGACGGGTGCGTGCTGGTGGAGCCGGACTTCGGTGGCGCGGTGCTGGAGCGGGTGGAGTTCCGCGGATGCGCGCTGCGGGGGGCGGATTTCACGGGGGCGCGGATGACGGACGTGGATCTGCGGGGGGCTGCGGAACTGGACATCGCGCGGGGGGTGGGCGCACTGTCCGGGGCGGTGATCAGCCCCGCCCAGCTCTTCGACCTGGCCCCGGCCCTGGCGGCGCAGCTGGGGGTGCGGGTGGTGGCGTAGCGCTCGCGGCGCGGGGGCCTGCTCAGCCGGTAGGGGCCATTCCCGCCGGGGGCGCGCGGGTCGGCCGAGGCGCGGCGGCGAGCCGGGCCGGGGGGCCGGGGCTTGGGGCCGGCTTGCGGGTCGCGTCGGCGCGGCGCTTGACCGGCGGCTGCCGGGAGCGGCGCCAGTCCGGGCCTGCGCGACCCGGGCGGTGAGGTGGGGTGACCGGGGAGCCGGGGAGGGGTCAGGCCGGGACGCGGGGGAAGCGGGACTGGAGGGTCCAGATGGCGGGGTTGTCGGCGAGGCCGTCGTGCATGTCGACGAGGTCTGCGATCACGTCGTGCAGGAAGTCGCGGGCCTCGCGGCGCAGCAGGCGGTGGCTGAAGGTCAGCGGTTCCTCCTCCGGCGGCATCCAGTCGGCCTCGATGTCGACCCAGCCGAAGCGGCGCTCGAAGAGCATCCGGTCGGTGGATTCGGTGAAGTCGAGTTCGGCGTACTGGCGGTGGGCGGAGCGGCTGCCGCGGGGGTCCTGGTCGAGCTGCTCGACGATGTCGCAGAGCGCCCAGGCGAAGTCCAGCACGGGTACCCATCCCCAGGCTGTGGACACTTCCCGGTCCTTGGCGGTGTCGGCGAGGTAGACGTCCCCGCAGAACAGGTCGTGGCGCAGGGAGTGGACGTCCGCCGAGCGGTAGTCGGTCTGCGGGGGGTCCGGGAAGCGCCGGGAGAGGGAGTAGCCGATGTCGAGCACGTACCCGATGGTGTCACGGGTGCGCGGCCGGCTACGACAAGAATCCCGGCGGGGTTGTCCGATCACGCCCCGCCCGGGGTCCGGAACCCGATGCCGTCAGGGCAGGAGGCGTTGTTCCTTGGCCACCGAGACCGCTCCCGCGCGGGTGTCCACGCCGAGTTTGTCGTAGATGCGGCCCAGGTGGGTCTTGACCGTGGCCTCGCTGATGAACAGGGCCCGTGCGATGTCCCGGTTGCCCAGGCCCCGCGCCAGCTGGCCCAGGATGTCCAGCTCGCGGTCCGTCAGGGTCGGGCGGGAGCCCCGCATGTGGGCCATCACGCGGCTCGCCACCGGCGGGGAGAGCGTCGTGCGGCCCGCCGCCGCCGAGTGGATCGCGGAGAACAGCTCCTCCGGGCGCTCCGCCTTCAGCAGGTAGCCCGTGGCGCCCGCCGCGATGGCCCGGGTGACGTCCGCGTCCGTGTCGTACGTCGTGAGGACCAGGACGTGCGGGGGTTCGGTCACCGCCGTGATGCGGCGGGTGGCCTCGACCCCGTCGATGCCCTCGCCCAGCTGGAGGTCCATCAGCACCACGTCCGGGCGGAGCTTCGCCGCCAGGGCCACCGCCTCCTCGCCGCTGCCCGCCTCGCCCAGCACCTCGATGTCCGGCGCGCTGCCCAGCAGTGCCAGCAGGCCGGCGCGGACCACCGCATGGTCGTCGCAGAGCAGGATCGTCGTCGTCATCCGGTGGGCTCCAAGGGGATGGCCGCGGAGAGGACGGTGCCCTCGCCGGGGGTGGATTCGAGGGTCAGGGTGCCGCCGAGCTGGCGGACGCGGGCGCGCATCGCCGGGAGCCCGTGCCCGCGGTCCCCGGCCGCCGCCCGCGGCTCCGTGAAGCCCCCGCCGTCGTCCGCGACGTCCAGGACCACCTGGTCCCCCAGGAAGCTCAGGGTCAGCGCCGCGGTCCGGGCGTGCGCGTGCTCGCGGACGTTGGCCAGCGCCCCCTGCGCTATCCGCAGCAGCGCCGACTGGACGCGGTCCGGGAGGGGGGCCGGCGCGCCCTCCAGGTGGAAGCGGACCTCGATGTCCGGGCCCGCGTCGAGTGCGCGCAGCGCGTCCGCGAGGCCGCCGCCTTCGAGCTCCGGCGGGGCCAGGTCGTGGACCAGCCGCCGCGCCTCCGCCAGCCCGCGCGCCGCGATGTCGGTGGCGGTACGGACGTGCGCGCGGGCGGTGGCCGGGTCGCTGCCCCAGGTGCGGTCCGCGGCCTGGAGCAGCATCTGCTGGCTGGACAGGTGCTGGGCGAGCGTGTCGTGGATCTCCATCGACAGCCGCTGCCGCTCGGCGAGGGTGCCCTCGCGGCGCTCGGTGGCGGCCAGCTCGCGGCGGGTGCGGATCAGGTCGTCGATCAGCGCGCGCTGGGACTCGGCCTGGCGCTCCATGTGGACGAAGACGGCGGTGGCGAGGGCGGCGACCGCGGGCGGGGCCAGCAGGAGGTTCGGGTCGAACGCGTGGGAGAGCTTGAGCTGGGCCGCCACCACGAACGCCGTCAGCAGGGCCACCAGGACGATCGCCGCGCGGGGCGGCAGGGTGCGCAGGGCCGTGTAGAAGAGGGGGACGGCGCACCACGCGAAGCTGGGCGCGAGGACGACCAGGACCACCCAGGTCGCCACCACCAGCCCGAGCCAGAGCAGCCGCCGCAGCGTGGGTGCGGCCCCGAGCGCGGGGCCGAGCACGTACAGCAGGGCCAGCATGATGCTGAGGGCGATGATCCACGGGGTGCTGGGCGAGCCGGGGTGGCGCAGCAGGAAGCGGGCCACCGAGGCGCCGAGGAGCAGGAAGAACGCCGTGTGCATGACGGTCGCCAGGGCGCGGGTGTCGGCCTTCCCCGGCGTCCCCGGTGTTCCCGCCGTCCCCGGCGTGCCGGGCGTGCCGGGCGTCCCCGGCGCCTGCGGCGGGGTGTGGCTCACGTGGCTCACAGCGGGCTCCCGGGTCGGTGTCTGGCTCCTCCATCGTGCCTGGTCGTACGCGATGGCGCCGACCAGCCAATCCGCACCCGCACCCGGTCCGCATCGACCGATCGGTTGACCCCCGGGTCAACCGGTGCGGCAGCCGTCGCGAGCCGGTACGGGGACCGGTGGGAGCCGGGTGCGGCCCCAGGCTTGGAGCGAGCAGAACGAGCCGACGCACTCAGCCGATGCACTCAGGAGCAGCAGACATGAACACCCGCACCCGCGTTCTCACCGGTACCGCCCTCGCCGTCGCGCTCGGCGCCGGGACCTTCGGTGCGGTCAGCGCCAGCGCCGCGCAGTCCGGGACCGCCCCGGCCGTCGCCGTCGCCAAGAAGGACGGCGAGACGGCCGAGAAGAACTTCACCACCACGACCCACCTCACCGTCGCCGCCGCCACCCGCGCCGCCCAGGCCGCACTGGAGGCCGCGCAGAAGGAGAACCAGAAGGTGACGGTCGCGGTCGTGGACCGCAACGGCAACACCATCGTCACCCTGCGCGGCGACGGCGCGGGCCCGCAGTCCTACGAGTCGGCGCAGCGCAAGGCCTACACCGCCGTGTCCTGGAACGCCCCGACCTCGGTCCTCGCGGGCCGCCTCGCCCAGGCTCCGAACCTGAAGGACATCCCCGGCACCCTCTTCCTCGCCGGCGGCACCCCGGTGCAGGCCAAGGGCGCCCCGGTCGCGGGCATCGGCGTGGCCGGCGCCCCGAGCGGCGACCTGGACGAGAAGTACGCCAGGGCCGGCGTCGACGCCCTCGACAAGTAGTCGGAATCCGGCCCTCGTGGGAAACGCCCCGAAGTACCACATCGGGCCCACATAGGATCGAGCGCGTGGAACACCGCGCGCTCTCCCGCCTCGCCGTCCCTGCCGCCGCCCTGCTCGCCCTCACCACGGCGTGTACGGCCGGCACGGTGCAGGGGCGGCCGGGTGCGTCCGGGCTGCGCGACCCGTACTTCCCCAAGGCCGGCAACGGCGGCTACCAGGTCGAGCACTACGGCCTGGACCTCGACTACGACCCCGCCGACGGGGAGTTGAACGCCACCGCCGTCATCACCGCCCGCGCGGAGCAGGGGCTCAGCTCCTTCAACCTCGACCTGAGCGGCCTGAACGTCGAGAGCGTCACCGTGCAGGGCAAGGGTGCCCGGTACAACCGGACCGGGCGGGAGCTGACGGTGCGTCCGGCCGAAGACCTGAAGAAGGGCGCGGTGTTCCGGACGGAGATCGAATACCGCGGGAAGCCGAAGCCCATCACGGACGCGGACGGCTCCAAGGAGGGCTGGATCACCACCGGGGGCGGGGCCGTCGGGGTCGGTGAGCCGATCGGGTCGATGGCCTGGTTCCCCGGGAACCACCACCCCAGCGACAAGGCCACGTACGACATCACCCTGACGGTCCCCAAGGGCTACGAGGCGGTCTCGAACGGCGAGTTGGGCTCCCGCACCGACACCGCCGGGGTTCCCTCCCGGACGGAGTCCGGGGGAGGGCAGACCGAGTTCGTGTGGCACAGCCCGGAGCCGATGGCGAGCTATCTGGCCACCGCCGCGATCGGGAAGTTCAAGGTGACGACCGGGCGGACCCCCTCGGGGGTCGCCCTCTACGAGGCCGTCGCACCCGGGGAGGCGGCCGCGAGCGCGCCGGCGCTGGCACGGCTGCCGGAGATCGTGGAGTGGGGCACCGGCAGGTTCGGCCCGTATCCCTTCGGCACCGCCGGGGCGATCGTGCTGCCGGCCGACACCCTCACGTACGCGCTGGAGACGCAGACCAAACCCGTCTTCTCCGGCGCGCCCGACGAGAAGCTGGTCCTGCACGAGACGGCCCACCAGTGGTTCGGCGATTCGGTGTCGCCGAAGTCCTGGAAGGACATGTGGCTCAACGAGGGCTTCGCGACCTACGCCGAATGGCTGTGGTCCGAGGACCACGGCGGGACCACCGCGCAGCAGTACTTCGACGCCTTCCTCGCGGGCGACACGGCGGTGGACAAGGACGCCGCGTCCGACTGGGACGCCTTCCCGCCCGCTTCCCCGCCCGGGCCGAAGGACATCTCCGAGGCTCCGGTGTACTACCGGGGCGCGATGGTCCTGCAGCGGATCCGCCAGGAGGTGGGCGACGAGAAGTTCTTCGCCCTGCTGCGCGGCTGGGCCGCGGACCACCGGCACGGGAACGCGAGTACGGCAGACTTCACCGCGTACGCGGAGCGGAAGACGGGGCACGACCTGAAGAAGGTCTGGGACGTCTGGCTGTACGGGAAGGACCGGCCCAAGTAGGCGACCCTGCCTGTCCGCGCGGCCCGGCGCGACAGCGCCCTCCGCGGCACGGTGCAGTCGCGCCCCGCTCGCGGTCCTCGACCAGGGTCGCGACGGTGCGCCCGCATCCCTCGCGGTGCGCGGTGGCGTCGATGAGCAGCAGGCCGTCCACGGGTCCGGGTCGCCGCAGGCCGGGGGATCCCCGGACCGTGATGCGGTCCGGGTCGCGGAAGTCGCCGCCGGGTTCGAAGAAGGCGCGGGTGGTCGCGCAGAGCGCGGCGATCTCGGTGCGGACCGGGCCGGGCAGGGCGCCGTCCACGGGGACGGGCGGGGGAGGATCACACGGCGAACCGCAGCGAAGCCCCCTCCCCGGACGGGCGGTTTCCAGGGGGCTTCGCTGCGACGGTGCCAGCCGGTCGGGCTCGCGCCGCGACCGGCGGGTCCGGGCCTTGAGCTCGGCTCAGGCTCAGGCTCAGACGTTGACGCCGAAGTCCTGGGCGATGCCGGTCAGGCCGGAGGCGTAACCCTGGCCGACCGCGCGGAACTTCCACTCGGCGCCGTTGCGGTAGAGCTCGCCGAAGACCATGGCGGTCTCGGTGGCCGCGTCCTCGGAGAGGTCGTAGCGGGCGATCTCGGAGCCGCCGGCCTGGTTCACGACGCGGATGTACGCGTTGCGGACCTGGCCGAAGTTCTGGCTGCGGGCGTCGGCGTCGTAGATCGAGACCGGGAAGACGATCTTGTCCACGTCGGCCGGGAGTCCGGCGAGGTTGACCTTGATGGACTCGTCGTCGCCGGAGCCCTCGCCGGTGCGGTTGTCACCGGTGTGGACGATGGTCTGGTCCGGGGTGGACTTGTTGTTGAAGAAGACGAAGTGACCGTCGGAGACGACCTTGCCCATCGCGTTGACCGCGATGGCGGAGGCGTCCAGGTCGAAGTCGACACCGGTCGTCGTACGGACGTCCCAGCCGAGGCCGACCGTGACGGCGCTGAGGCCGGGGGCCTCCTTCGTGAGCGAGACGTTGCCGCCCTTGGACAGGCTTACTGCCATTTTGACTGGTGTCCCTTCCTCGTCGCATGGCCGCGAGATTGTGGCCAAGGTACCGCTGACCTTCATAACGCGGGGAGGGGGGCAGTAGGTTCCGCTTCAGGACCCCACCGCCGGACTCCGCCGCGGAAATACGCGTGACGGGCATCGCGCAGGGCGGGATCATAGGGGGCATGCCTGGTCCCTATGTCATTCGCGGTTCGGTCGTGCTCCCCGAGGCGGAGCTCGCCTGGCGCTTTTCGCGATCCTCCGGGCCGGGCGGGCAGCACGTGAACACCTCGGACTCGCGGGTGGAGCTGCTGTTCGACGTGGCGGCGACGAAGGCGCTGCCGGACGTCTGGAAGGAGCGGGCGCTGGAGCGGCTCGCCGCCCGGCTGGTGGACGGGGTGCTGACCGTACGGGCCTCCGAGCACCGGTCGCAGTTCCGCAACCGGGAGATGGCGCTGGTCCGGATGGCGTCCGCGCTCGCCGAGGCCACTGCCCCGCCGCCCAAGGCGCGCCGCGCCACGAAGATCCCCCGGGGGATCAACGAACGCCGCCTGCGGGAGAAGAAGGCCCGGGGCGAGACCAAGCGCGGCCGCACCGGCCGCGACTGGTAGTGCTGCCGGATCCTCAGCCCGCCAGGTGGCGGTAGCGGCCGCGGAAGTAGGTCAGCGGCGGGGAGTCGGGGGACGGGAGGGCCGAGGTGAGGACGCGGCCGATGACCAGCGTGTGGTCGCCCGCCTCGACGCGGTTCTCCGTACGGCATTCGAGGGTGGCCACGGCGCCCGTCAGCAGCGGGGCCCCCGAGACCTCGCCGCGGACGTAGGGGAGGTCCGCGAAGAGCAGCCGGTCGCTGATGCGGTTCTTCATCGAGAAGCGGCCCGCCACCTGCACCTGGTGGTCGGCGAGGACCGAGACCGCCCACAGGGGCTGCTCCGCCAGCAGGTCGTCCATCCGGGAGCCCTCGCGCAGGCTCACCAGGACCAGCGGCGGGTCCAGGGACACGGACATGAAGGCGGTGGCCGTCATGCCGACGTCCTCGCCGCCCGGGCCGTCCGGCGTCAGGGGGTTCTCGTGTGCGGTGATCAGGCACACGCCCGCCGCCAGTCGGGACATGGCGGCCCGGAACTCTTCGTTGCTCACGCCCTCAGGATGAAGGGTGGAGGCGATCGGCATGGGTACAGGGGTCGTCTTCGGCACGCCCAGAACGCTAGTCTCGCCCTCCCGCGCCGCACATCGGGCCCGAGTCCGAGTCGCGTCCCCGCCCGTCGACCTAGGCCCGGGCGTATCGTTTGCTCCCGGGAATGTGGGGGAGCGCTCCCAGGTGTCACAGCCCCCCTCCGCCCACCTTTATTCATCTCATGTGACTTGAGTCACAGAGGGCAAGATTTGTTGACCCTGTGTACCTGGCGCACAGCTCACTGTGATTCAGTGGACGGGACACCGCAACGAAACGCCGATGACAAACCTGGAGTTGCTGTCGAGGTCTCGGGGAGAGCGAGCAATGGAGACCGAGTCGGAGCCGTACGTCCGTCTTGCGACCCTGCGGCAGCTTCATCAGGTGGTGGCCGAGCTCAATACGGCCAGGAGCCTGGCGGACACTCTGCAGACCGTCGTGGACGGCATCGTCGTGGGCCTCGGCTACGAACTCGCCTGTGTCAACCTCGTACGCCCTGACGGGGATCTCGTCGTCGCCGCCTTCGCCGGCGACCCCGCCGCAGAGGCTCTCATCACCGGCCGCGTCGGCTCCCGCGCCTCCTGGGAGCGCCGTCTGACGATGGGTGAGAGCTGGGACGGGCTCCGCTTCATCCCGCACACCGAGGGCTGGGTCCTCCTCGAGGACGACGTACCCCAGTGGCACACGGACGGCCCCGATCCGCGCTTCGAGGACGAGTGGCACCCCGAGGACCGGCTCTATGCCCCCATGTATGCGTCCGGAGGGGAACTTCTGGGTGTCATTTCGGTGGACAGACCGCGCAATGGGCGCCGCCCCGGCGCGTGGGGGCGCGAAGCGCTCCAGATGTACGCCTTCCAAGCGGCGATTGCGATCAGCAACGCACGGCTGCGCGCGAACATGCAGCGGGCCCTGGTCCGGCTGGAGCGTGAACAGCAGGCGCTGCGCGCGAGCGAGGAGTCGTTCCGGCAGGCCTTCGAGTACGCGCCCAGCGGCATGGCGATCGCCGAGATGGGCGGGGACCAGCACGGGCGGCTGCTGCGGACCAACGACGCGCTGTGCCGGCTGCTGGGCCGGCCCGCCTCCGTACTGCGCCGGTACTCCTTCTCCGACCTGGTCCACCCCGAGGACATCGGGACCCTGCTGCGGACCTCCGCCGAGGGTGGCCGGGCCGAGCTGCGGCTCGGGCGGCGCGACGGCACGTACGTGTGGGTGTCGCTGCGCAACTCCGTCGTCGCCGACGCCGCCGACGGGCCGCGCTTCCTGCTCACGCACGTCGAGGACATCGAGGAGCGCAAGCGCCACGAGCTGCAGCTCGCCCACCGGGCCAGCCACGACTCGCTGACGGGCCTCCCCAACAGCGCCGAGCTGCGCTCCCGCCTCGGGGCGCGGCTGTGCCGCAGGCCGCAGTCGGTCCTCGCCACCGCCGTGGAGGCGCTCGACGCGGCGTACGAGGGGCAGGGCGCCGGCGGGCTCGTGGCAGGTGGTGGTGCCGGCGAGCACGGCTTTCGGCCCGACGCCTTCCCCGAGCCCTTCGAGTTCCCCGGTGCGCCCGGGGTGCCCGGTGCCCCCGGCGCGGGGGCGGGCCCGTACGACCACCACGTGCACATGGTGGCGCCCGCGACGGACGTCGACGACGGGACGAAGGGGCTCGCGGTGCTCTTCTGCGACCTCGACGGGTTCAAGTCGATCAACGACCGGTTCGGGCACCACACGGGTGACGCGGTCCTGATCGAGGTGGCCCGGCGCCTGACGACGGGCGTCAGGGACGGTGACACCGTCGCCCGGCTGGGTGGTGACGAATTCGTCGTCCTCGCGGACGGCCTGGGCGCCGCCGACGCCGCCGACCTGGCCGTCCGGCTGCGCAACGCGATCATCCCGCCGATCCGGGTGGACGGCCGCGCGGTCCGTGTGGGCGCGAGTTTCGGCATCGGCTGGGCCAGCTGCGGCATGTCGGCGGACGAGGTGCTGCGCTCGGCCGACCAACGCATGTACATCGAGAAAAGGTCCCGTTCCAAGGCGCACCGCCGCGCGGGATGAGCCGATCGGCCGCCCGTGGGCGCACGTGTTCGGGGTAGGCTCCCGTGGGTCGAAAGGAGTGACCTGCGATGACGACGCCCGCGAACCACGGCCCGAACAGTGGGGCGAACCAGCCCGAGGACGACGACCCGTTCGGCTATCTCTACGCGGACGGCCAGGCCGCCGGAGCCACCCCGCCCGCGCCGGGCGGTGGATACGGCTACCCAGGCCCGACGGTCGGTGGTCAGCCCGGCGCGCAGCCCGGTGTCCCCCGTACCTCGTACAACCAGGTGCGCACGGTCGGTGAGCGGACGTACGGCGGCCAGCGCGGCCCCGTCCCGCACCAGCAGAGCCCGCAGCAGCCGCCGGCCTACCAGGCGCAGTACCAGGCCCCGGAGGCGCTCCAGGCGGGCGGCTACGGGGTTCCGCAGCAGCAGCACCCCACGGCGGCGGTCCCCGCACCGAGCGGCCACGGCGGCGGAGGCGGCGGCTCCAGCCGCAAGGGCATGCTCATCGCGGCGGTCGCGGTGGTCGCCGCGGTCGTGATCGGCATCGGTGCGGCCCTGGCCTTCGGCGACAAGGACAAGGGCAAGGACGACAAGGGCAACACCGCGGGCGGGCAGCAGTCCGCGCAGCCGCAGAACTCGCCGTCCGCGCAGCCGAGCACCTCGGAGTCCCCACAGGCCCCGCTGCCCAAGGCGGACGCCTCGGGCGCGGGCATGTCCCTGACCGGCGGTGCGCACCTCGAAGGCTCGGTGGCGGGCGCGAAGAGCGCGGGCGGCCAGTATGTGAGCGGCTTCAACCAGGTCGGCGCGGCGCTGACCTGGACCGTGGACATCCCGACTGCCGGGGACTACACGCTCTTCGTGAACTATGCGGTGCCCGGGAAGGACGCGAAGGCGACCCTCACGGTCAACGGGCAGAGCCCGAACCAGTCCCTGAACCTGTCGAACTTCGCCAAGGCCGACCCCGGTGTCTGGGACAAGGACAAGTGGACCCGCACATTCGCGTGGATCAGCCTCAAGAAGGGCTCCAACACGATGAAGATCTCGTGTGAGGCCGGCAACCAGTGCGAGGCGATCTTCGACCAGCTCGACCTGGGCCAGGGTCACGTCAAGCGCTGACCTCCCACCAGTACGCGGCCCCGGCCGCCACCGGCCCGAGACGACTCCGGCCCCACCGCGTGTGCGGTGGGGCCGGAGCCCGTTGTGCCGTCGGCCCGTCAGCCGCAGTGCACCCAGCCGGTGTTCTCCGAGTGCGTCGACACCAGGTAGGCGGAACCCTTCCAGACGCCCGTCACGTGGGCGTTGATCTGGACGCACGCGCCGCGGGCGGAGACGTACACCGGGCCCGCGTACTGCGTGTAGGCCCGCTGGCCGTCGACGTCGCTGCCGCCGTTGCTGGACTTCAGGCTGATGTCCATGCCGTCGGTGACGAGGAAGTTGGCGTCACGGCGCAGGATGGCGCAGTTCTTGCCGGTGGAGCTGCTGTAGTAGAGAAAGATGACGCCGGCGCCGGTGGCGCCTTCGCCGTCCCCGAGCGGGTAGGCGTCCTGCTGGTAGTAGCCTGCACCGCAGGAGCCGCCCGAGACCGTCTGGGCCTCGGCGGGGACCGCGGCCAGCGCGGAGACGGCCGCCACTCCGGTGCCGATGGCGAGAGCCCTGCGCAGGATTCGGTTCATGTGGTTCAGCCTGTGGCTTTTGAAGATCAACTAATGCGGTGATCCTAATGGCCGGATTCTGATGCTCATGACCTGTCGATCCGTCAAGAAGGCTCCAGCCGAGGTGTTCTGATGGTGGTTTTGGAACTCCGACGGGGTGCCGCGCGGTCGGGTCGTCAGTTGCCGCCGGTGACCGAGACGGCCTGCCGCAACTCTTCGTAGGTGCGGGGGTCGAATTCTCCCGCCGCCGGGGCCTTCACCGTGGCCGCCGACAGGGCGACCGCGCGGGTGAGGCGGGCCGGCCAGTCCAGACCCTCCACCAGGGCGGACAGCAGGCCCGCGACCACGGAGTCGCCGGCTCCGGTCGGGTTGCCGGACAGGGCGCGCGGCGGGGCCGTCTGCCAGGTGCCCTCGGGGGTGGCGGCCAGCAGGCCGTCCGGGCCGAGCGAGGTGACCACCGCGTGGGCGCCCCGGCGGCGGGCGTCGCGGGTGGCCTGGAGCGGCTCGCGGGAGCCGGTCAGCTCGGCGAGCTCGGCGGCGTTCGGCTTGATCATCTCGGGGCGGGCGGCGACCCCGCGGCGCAGGGCCTCGCCGCTGGTGTCGAGCAGGACGGGTACGCCGGCCGTGCGGGCCGACCGTACGAGGACGGCGTACGCGCCGACGGGCACACCGGGCGGGAGGCTGCCGCACAGGGCGACCGCGCCGGCTCCCGGCAGCAGGGCCTCGTAGCGGGCGAGGAACTCCGTCCACTCCGCGGAACTGATCAGCGGGCCGGGCTCGTTGAACTGCGTGGTGTCGCCGGTGGCCCCGTCGACGACGGCCAGCGTGCGCCGGGTGGTGTCCGCGCAGGGGACCAGGGCGTCCGTCACCTGCGGGGAGCCGGCGAGCAGTTCGCGTAGGACCGCGCCCGTGCGGCCGCCCGCGAAGCCGGTCGCGGTGACCTCGTGGCCGAGGGCGGCCAGCACGCGGGCGACGTTGAGGCCTTTGCCGCCGGGTCTCTCGGTCACGGCGGTGACCCGGTGCGAGGTGTGCGGAACCAGCTTCGGTACATGGTGGGTGACGTCGAGTGCGGTGTTGAGCGTCACGGTCAGGATCATGGCAGGCCTCGGTCTCGGTGTGTGCCGGGATCATGCCAAACATGAGTGCGGGCGGCCCAGTCCTCCGGGCCGCCCGCATACCTCCCGTACCCGCTCAGACCAGCGGATCGACGATCCATTCGCCGCGCCGCATGACGCCCTTGACATCGAACCCGGCGTCCAGGACGACCAGGTCGGCGTACTTGCCCGGCTCCAGCGAGCCGACCTCGTCGTACAGGCCGATCAGCCTTGCGGGGTTGACGGAGATCGCCTGGACCACGGACTCGACGGGCAGCTTGTCCAGGGTCACCGACCGCTTGAAGGCGGTGTCCAGGGTCAGTGTGGAGCCGGCGATCGAACCGCCCTCGACGAGGCGGGCCACGCCCTCCTTGACCTCGACCTCCAGCGGCCCGAGGTGGTAGGTCCCGTCGCCGAAGCCGGCCGCGTCCATCGCGTCGGTGATCAGCGCCACGCGGTGCGCGCCCGCGTGGTGGAAGGCCAGCTCCAGCATCGCCGGGTGCAGGTGGGTGCCGTCGTTGATCAGCTCGACGGTGACCCGCTCGTCCTCCAGCAGCGCGGCGATCGGGCCGGGCGCGCGGTGCTCCATGGCGGGCATCGCGTTGTACAGGTGGGTGGCCACGGTCGCGCCCGCGTCGATGGCCTGGCGCGTCTGGTCGTACGTGGAGTCGGTGTGGCCGATCGCGGCGATGACCCCGTGCTCGGCCAGCAGCCGTACGGAGTCCAGCCCGCCCGGGAGTTCGGTCGCGAGGGTGAACATGCGGGCGGCGCCGTGCGCGGCGTCGAGCAGCTTGCGGACCTCGGCCGGGTCGGGATCGCGGAGCAGGTCCTCCTTGTGCGCGCCCTTGCGGCAGGGGTTGATGAACGGACCCTCGAAGTGGATGCCCGCGATCTCGCCCTGCTGGGTCAGCTCGGCGAGCAGCCCGGCGCGGCGGGCCAGTTCGTCGAGGTCGCCGGTGACGGTGGAGGCGACGAGCGTGGTGGTGCCGTGCTCGCGGTGGGTCCGTACGCCCTTGAGGACCTCCTCGGCGGTGCCGGAGGTGAAGGAGGCGCCGCCGCCGCCGTGGTTGTGCATGTCCACGAAGCCGGGGACGATCCAGTGCCCGGACAGGTCGACGGTCTTCGCGCCCTCGCCGGCGCTGCCGGCGATGCGGTCGCCGTCGACGATGACGCGGCCGCCCGCCACGGTCCCGGTGGGCAGCACCACCCTGGCGCCGGAGAGAATCCCCCCGCTACCGCCGGGGGTACCCCCAGTGCTGTGTGCGCTTCCGGACATCAGGCAGGTACCTCCGTGGCGAGTAGGTCCCAGGCGAGCAGCCCTGCGCCCAGGCATCCGGCGGTGTCCCCGAGGGCCGCCGGAACGATGTCGGGCAACCGCTGGAACGTCACGCGCTCCTCGACGGCCGTCCGTAGTGGTGTGAACAAGGTTTCCCCGGCCTCGGCGAGCCCGCCACCGATGATCAGCGTGCGCGGGTCCAGCAGGGTGATCGCGGTGACCAGGCCGTCGGCGAGGGCGCCGACCGCGGTCAGCCACACCTCCCGGGCTGCGCCGTCGCCGGACTCGACGGCCTTGGCGCAGTCCGCGGCGTCCGCGCCGGGGTGGCCGCAGGCGCTCGCCCAGGCGCGGCTGACCGCGGATGCGGAGGCCAGGGTCTCCAGGCAGCCGTGCTGGCCGCAGCCGCAGGCGGGGCCGCCGGGGCGGACCACGATGTGGCCGATCTCGCCCGCGTAGCCGTGGGCGCCGGCCTCGATGCGGCCGGCGATGCCGATGGCGCCGGCGATGCCGGTGCCGAGGGGGACGAACAGGAAGCGGTCGGCGCCCCGGCCGGCGCCGATGCGGCCTTCGGCGAGTCCGCCCGTGCGCACGTCGTGGCCCAGGGCCACCGGGAGCCCGCCGAGACGTCTGCTGAGCAGCTCGCGCATCGGTACGTCGCGCCAGCCCAGGTTCGCCGCGTAGACGGCGATCCCGTTCTCCGCGTCGACGATGCCGGGGACGGCGACGCCGGCGGCGGAGGCGGGCACGCCGAAGCGCTCGCGGCCGAGCTCGAACAGCTCGGCGGCGAACTCCAGGATCGTCTCGACGACGGCGTCGGGGCCCCGGTCGCGGCCGGTGGCGCGGCGCGCTTCGTGGAGCAGGGTGCCGTCGCCGGCGATGAGGGCGGCCTTCATTCCGGTGCCGCCCACATCGAGGGCGATGACGTGTTTCACGGGTTTCACAGGTGACAGTCTCGCGTGCTCGGCGGGGAAAGGTCTAGTCCATTGGAAGGGATTGTTGAGCTGCCATACAAATGCGCGACCTTGGTCGGGACACCAACCGGACACGGTGCGTTCCGGATGTGGACGAGCCGCCAAAGTGGTGTAGACCTTACGTGGATCGTACGTACAACAAGGGGTGGATCGAGAACTGTGAAGGGCCGTTACCTGAGCCTGGCCGCGACCGGCGCCGCGCTGAGCCTGACCGCCGTGGCGCTGACCGGCTGCGCAGCCGTGAGCAGCCTCACCGGGGACAACGAGGTGACCCTGCGGGTCGTGGCGGCCGACTACGGGGACAATCCGCAGAACTCCTCGACGGGGTACTGGAAAGACCTCGCCACCGGCTTCGAGAAGGACCACCCCGGGGTCAAGGTCGAGGTCAGCGTCTACTCCTGGTCCGAGGTCGACGCCAAGGTCGCGGCGATGGTCAAGGCCGGCAAGGCCCCCGACATCGCGCAGATCGGCGCCTACGCCGACTACGCGGCCGCCGGCAAGCTGTACACGGCGGACGAACTGCTCTCCGTCACCACCGAGGCGGACTTCCTGACGCCGCTCGCGGACGCGGGCAAGATCCGGCGGGTCCAGTACGGCATGCCCTTCGTGGCCAGCACCCGCCTGCTCTTCTACAACGAGAAGCTGCTGACGGACGCCGGGGTCATCGCGAAGGACGCCAAGAGCGGGTGGCAGCCGAAGAGCTGGGCCGACCTGGAGGCCGCCGCGAAGAAGCTCAAGACCGCGGGCGTCCCGACCCCCTTCGCGCTGCCGCTGGGCCGCGAGGAGGCGCAGGCCGAATCGATGATGTGGATGCTCTCCGGCGGTGGCGGCTACACCGACAACGAGGAGGCGTACGCGATCGACTCCCCGGAGAACGTCAAGACCTTCGAGTTCCTGCGCGACAAGATGGTCGGCCAGGGGCTGACGGGCTCGGCGGAGCCGTCGAAGACGGACCGGCAGGCCGCCTTCGACGCCTTCGCGCGGGGCGAGGTCGGCATGCTCAACGGCCACCCCACGCTGCTGAAGCAGGCGGCGGGGAAGGGCGTGAAGTTCGGCATGGTGGCCATGCCGACCGCCGACGGGACCGACCACCCGACGATGGGCGTCGCGGACTGGGTGATGGCCTTCAAGAACGGGCACCGCAAGGAGTCCGGGAAGTTCCTGGACTACCTGTACGAGGCGAAGAACGTGACGGCCTTCACGAACAAGTACGACCTGCTGCCGGTCACGACGAGCGGCTACCGGGCGGTGGACTCCAGTACGGGGGGCGCGGCCCCGCAGCTGAAGACGTTCCTGCAGGCGCTGCCGAGCGCACGCCTCTACCCGGTCGGCAAGAAGTCCTGGGCCGGGGTGAGCGAGGACGTCAAGCAGAACATCGGCAAGAGCGTGCAGCCGGGCGGGCAGCCGGCGAAGGTCCTGGAGGGCATCGCGCAGGCGGCGCGCAAGGCGGACGCCCACTGAGCCGCGGACGCCCACTGAGCCGCGGACGCCCACTGAGCCGCGGGCGCCCACTGAGCGGCGGGCGCCCGGCTGCGGGCGCCCGGTGGCTGTCGGCGGGCGGCGTTAATCTGGCCGTATGACGGATGACGGGAGGCCGGACGGGAGGCCGGACGGGCGGCTGACGGCCACCGAGGCCGCTGTGCTCGCGTACGAGGGACGCACCTGGCCCGGGCCAGGGGCCAAGGAGCGGGCCATACGGGAAGGGCTGGGGATGACCCCGGTCCGCTACTACCAGCTGCTCAACGTGCTGATGGACGACCCGCGGGCGCTGGCCCACGCGCCCGGCACCGTCAACCGGCTCCGCCGCATCCGCGAAGCCCAGCGGGCCAGGCGCTGACGCACCGGCGCCCACGGGCCCGCCGCGCGCCGTAGCCGTGGCCCGGCAGGGCCGTTAGGGTCGTCCGTATGGGGAGCCATCCGCACAGCCTGCCGATGCCCGTGACAGCCGCCGGACGTGAGGGACTCGAAGCCCTCCTCCGCTCACCCCGCCGTTCCGTGGTCGCACTCGACTTCGACGGCACCCTCGCCGAGATCGTCGCGGACCCGGACCAGGCGCGGGCCCACCCGGAGGCCGTCGAGGCGCTGGCCGCGCTGGCCCCGCAGGTCGCCTCGGTGGCCGTGATCACCGGCCGCCCGGCGGGTGTCGCGGTCCGCTACGGGGGCTTCGCCGGGATCCCCGGCCTGCAACACCTGGTGGTCCTCGGCCACTACGGGGCCGAGCGCTGGGACGCCGTGAGCGGCATCGTGCACACCCCGGCCGAGCACCCGGGAGTCGCCGCCGTACGGGCGGAGCTGCCCGGGTTCCTGGACTCCATCGGCGCCTGGCGCGGCACGTGGATCGAGGAGAAGGGCCGCGCGCTGGCCGTCCACACCCGGCGCGCCGAGGACCCGGAAGCGGCCTTCGCCGCGCTGCGCGAGCCGCTGGCCGAGCTGGCGGCGCGCCACGGGCTCATGGTGGAGCCCGGCCGGGCGGTGCTGGAACTGCGGCCCCCGGGAATGGACAAGGGCGTGGCCCTGACCGAGTACCTCGCGGAGACGGGCGCCGAGGCCGTCGTGTACGCGGGGGACGACCTCGGCGATCTGGCCGCCTACGCAGCCGTCGAGAAGCTCCGCACCGACGGCCTCCCGGGGCTGCTGGTGTGCAGCGGCTCGGCGGAGGTTCCCGAACTCGCCTCCCGCGCCGACCTCGTGCTGAACGGCCCGGCCGAGGTCGTGGCCTTCCTGGCGACGTTGGCCGAAGCCATCCGCTCCGCGTAGACAAACGCCGGCGGGGCCGATTTTCAGTCTCGCCGGCGTTTGAGGCGCGGGGTCTGGGGCGGAGCCCCGGTTTCGGGAAGGGGCGGGGCGGGGAAGGGCTCCGCGCAGCGGCAGCGGCTACGCCTCGCGCAGAGCGGCCAGCTGGGCCGCGAACCAGTCCGCCGGCGGGAGGGCGGTGGCAGCGGCAGCCAGCCGCTTCGTACGCTCCAGCCGCTCACCCACCGGCATCGACAGCGCCGCGTGCAACGCCGCGGCCGTCGCCGACACGTCGTACGGGTTCACCGTCAGCGCGTCCTCGCGGAGCTCCCGGTACGCGCCCGCGCCGGTCGACAGCACCAGCGCGCACCCCTCTTCCGACACCACCGGGATCTCCTTCGCCACCAGGTTCATCCCGTCCCGCACCGGATTCACCAGCGCCACGTCGGCCAGCCGGTACGCCGCCAGCGAGCGCTCGAAGTCGTCCTTCACGGACACGAGCACCGGCCGCCAGTCCGCCGTACCGAATTCCGCGTTGATCCCGGCCGCCAGCTCCCGCACCGACTTCGTGTACTCCCGGTACACCGCCAGGTCCTGCCGCGAGGGGTAGGCGGAGGCCAGGTGCACCACCTGCCCCCGCCACTCGGGGTGGACCGTCAGCAGTTCCCGGTACGCCAGCAGGCCGCGCAGGATGTTCTTCGACAGCTCGGTCCGGTCCACCCGGACGATCGTCCTGCGGCCCCCGACCTCCGCCCGCAGCTCCGCCAGCTTCGCGTCGACCTCCGGCCGGTGCGCCAGCGCCCGCAGCTCGTCGGCGTCCACGCCCAGCGGGAACTCGTCCACGTGCGTGAACCGGTGGCGCCCGTGCCTCCCGTGGTGCTCCACCCCGAACCGCGGGTCCCCGCTCGGCCAGTACCCGTGCGCGTGCCCGCTCGCGTCGTCGATGCCCGCGCCGGTGATGAAGGCGCCGGACCACGCCCGCGTGTGGAAGCCCAGCCGGTTCGCCCCGAGCATCCCCCACAGCAGCTGCCCCCGGACGTCGTCCGGGAGCATCCGCAGGAACTCCGGCGACGCCCACGGCGTGTGCGTGAAGTGCCCGATCCGCAGGTCCGGCCGCAGGTCCCGGAGCTGACCCGGCACCAGCGCGAGGTGGTAGTCCTGCACCAGGACCCGGGCCCCCTCGGCCGCCTCCTGCGCGAGGGCCTGCGCGAAGGCCTCGTTGTACGCGACGTACGTCCCCCACTGCCGCCGGAATTCCGCGTCGAAGACCGGCTCGCGCGGGATGTCGTAGAGGTGGTGGTGGGTGAACCAGAGCACGGAGTTCGCGATGCCGTTGTACGCGGCGTCGTAGATGGTGGGATCGATGTCCAGCATCCGGACGCCCGGCTCGGAGACCCCCCGGCGGACCGCCTCGCGGTCGGCGTCCGAGAGGGCCGCGCAGATCCACAGCGCCTCCGGCTGCCGGGCGAGGGCGGCGGAGAGGCCGGAGACGAGACCACCCCCGCCGCGGCGGGCCGTGAGTGTGCCGTCGTCGGCGAGAACGTAGGAGAGCGGGCCGCGGTTCGCTGCAACGAGTACCTGGGAAGCCATGCGGCCAACCTAAACGTGTGTACGCCGCACCCGCTACGCCACGCGACGCACCGCGTACTCCTCGACGTCCGCCATCGGCGGCCGCTCCTCGGTGTCCACGGGGTACGTGTGCGGGACGAACCCGTCGGGCCCGCGCTCGAACTGCGTCAGTTCCGGCCGTACGTGGTGCCCGCGCGAGAGGCGTACCAGGGCCGTGCTGTAGATCGCCGCGGCCATCCGGCCCAGCGCCCGGCCGTCCTGATGGCGGTGCAGCCGTACGCCGACGTCCACCTGGGCCAGCGCGTCCAGCCCGACCGTGTGCAGCGCGTCCACCAGCAGGCCCAGCTCGACGCCGTACCCGACGGGGAAGGGGAGACGTTCCAGCAGGGAGCGCCGTACGGCGTACTCGCCGCCCAGCGGCTGGACGAAGCCCGCCAACTGCGGCCAGTGCAGATTGAGGAGGGGGCGGGCGACGAGCTCGGTCACCCGCCCGCCCTGGCCCGGCGCGTCCCCGAGCGGGCGGTCGTACATCGCCTTGACGAACTGCACGTCCGGCTCGGTCAGCAGCGGCCCCACGATCCCGGAGACGAACGTGGCCGAGAAGTCCCGCAGGTCGGCGTCGACGAAGCAGACGATCTCGCCGGTGGTGGCCAGCAGCGAGCGCCACAGCACCTCGCCCTTGCCGGGCAGGGCCGGGATGCGCGGCAGTATCTCGTCGCGGTGCACCACCCGGGCGCCGGCCTTCGCGGCCACCTCGGCGGTCCGGTCGGTGGAACCCGAGTCGACCACGACCAGTTCGTCGACCAGCGGCACCGGCAGCCCGTCGATCAGATCGCGCCGGATCACCTCGACGATGGCGCCGACCGTCTCCTCCTCGTCGAGCGCGGGCAGGACGACGCTGACCGTGGTGCCTGCCGCCCGCTTCGCGGAAAGCAGCTGGTCGAGCGGTCGGTCGGCCGCGGACCAGGAGCGGTCCGCAAACCAGCGCTCCACCTCTTCCAGCACGTTCGGCACTCCTTGGTTCCTCGTCGGTCCTCGGCGGTTTCCGCCGAAAAGTGATCCATCTCGCGGTTCGGACGGCTGTCTCAACCAACCGGACCTTCAGTTACAGTCTTGAACAACGCGAAGGGCCACCGCATGCCGGGGGTCCCCGCGAACAAATGCCCGGACGTGCCCAGAGCGCGCGACCCGGTGCCATACCGCTCATCCAGAGGGGCAGAGGGACACGGCCCGTTGAAGCCCCGGCAACCCTCCAGTCGGTTCTCGCGCTTGTTTGCAGCAGCGAGGTCCCCGGCTAGGGAAGGTGCCAATTCCGTCTCATGGCGAAGTGCGCCATGGGGAAGATGAGGAGAAAGGGCCTCGCCATCATGGCTGCACAGACTGTTGCCACCTCTGTCGATCTCGGACCTGCCACCGGCCTTTCCTGTCGTGAGTGCGGTACCCGCTTCGAGCTCGGCCCCATCTTCGCCTGCGTCGAGTGCTTCGGGCCGCTGGAAGTCGCCTACGACCTTCCCACCGGCGACCCGCAGGCCCTGCGCGCCGCGATCGAGGCCGGCCCGAACAACATCTGGCGCTACGCCCCGCTGCTGCCCGTCCCCGCGGACGTGGCCTCCAAGCCCAGCCTGAACCCCGGCTTCACCAAGCTCGTCGACGCCCGGAACCTGGCCAAGGAGCTCGGCGTCACCGGCAAGCTGTACGTCAAGGACGACTCCGGCAACCCGACGCACTCCTTCAAGGACCGCGTCGTGGCCATCGCCGTCGAGGCCGCCCGCGCCTTCGGCTTCACCACGCTCTCCTGCTCCTCCACGGGCAACCTGGCCGGCGCCGTCGGCGCCGCGGCCGCCCGGGCCGGCTTCCGCTCCTGCGTGTTCATCCCGCACGACCTGGAGCAGGGCAAGGTCGTCATGGCCGGTGTGTACGGCGGCGACCTGGTCGGCATCGAGGGCAACTACGACGACGTCAACCGCTTCTGCTCCGAGCTCATCGGCGACCCGCTGGGCGAGGGCTGGGGCTTCGTCAACGTCAACCTGCGCCCGTACTACGGCGAGGGCTCCAAGACGCTCGCGTACGAGATCTGCGAGCAGCTCGGCTGGCAGCTGCCCGACCAGATCGTGATCCCGATCGCGTCCGGCTCGCAGCTGACGAAGATCGACAAGGGTCTGCAGGAGCTGATCAAGCTCGGCCTCGTCGAGGACAAGCCGTACAAGATCTTCGGTGCCCAGGCCGAGGGCTGCTCCCCGGTGTCGACCGCCTTCAAGGCCGGTCACGACGTGGTCCGCCCGCAGAAGCCGAACACCATCGCCAAGTCGCTCGCCATCGGCAACCCGGCCGACGGCCCGTACGTCCTGGACATCGCCCGTCGTACGGGCGGCTACGTCGAGGACGTCAACGACGAGCAGGTCGTCGAGGCCATCAAGATCCTCGCGCAGACCGAGGGCATCTTCGCCGAGACCGCGGGCGGCGTGACCGTCGGCGTGACCAAGAAGCTCATCGAGAACGGGCAGCTCGACCCGGCGCTGACCACAGTGGTCCTGAACACCGGTGACGGCCTCAAGACCCTGGAGGCGGTGGCCGCGGACAGCGGGCAGACCGCCACCATCCGCCCGAGCCTGGACGCGTTCCGCGCCGCCGGCCTGGTCTGACCCACCCCCTCCGTTCCCGGAAAGGCAGTAGCGCCATGAGCGTCAACGTCCGCATCCCCACCATCCTGCGCACCTACACCGGCGGCAAGGCCGAGGTCGCCGCCGAGGGCTCGACCCTCTCCGAGGTCATCGAGTCCCTGGAGAAGAACCACCCGGGCATCGCCGCGCGCGTCCTGGACGACCAGGGCAAGCTGCGCCGCTTCGTGAACGTCTACGTCAACGACGACGACGTGCGCTTCGAGGGCGGCCTGGACGCGGTCACGCCGGACGGCGCGGGCGTTTCGATCATTCCCGCCGTCGCGGGCGGCTGCTGACACGCGAAACCCAGAATTGCCCCTTCCGGTAAAAGCGGAGGGGGCAATTCTGCTTGGTTGGGCGCGGTAGAGTTGGGGAAGTCCCCTCCGCTGTTCTTGCCTGCCGCATATGAGCGGGTCGAGCGAGGGTTGACATTGAGTCAATGTGCAAGTGCGGTATGGGGCTTTGGCGAGATATGCCGGGTCCGAGTTGCCCGGCAATATGCCAAATTTTCACTCTATTTCAATGTATCCCCGTGTCCGGATTTCTCGTCGGATTGACCTGTTGCAGACAGCAGCGGTGCAGATACATTCAGCCCCGGTCGAGGCGTTCCGGCGCAAGTTCTGACCCGGGACCGCGAAGTGCGGTCCTGCGCAAGGGCCAGTAATAGGGGAGTTAGGCATGGCTCAGGGCACCGTCAAGTGGTTCAACGCGGAGAAGGGCTACGGCTTCATCGCGGTCGACGGTGGTGCGGATGTGTTCGTCCACTACAGCGCCATCCAGATGGACGGGTACCGCACCCTTGAAGAGGGTCAGCGGGTCGAGTTCGAGATCTCGCAGGGCCAGAAGGGTCCGCAGGCGGACATGGTCAAGCTCGCCGTCTAGCCCCGGCGCGATCGACCACCGACGCATACACACGAGGGCCCGCATCCCGGACAGGGATGCGGGCCCTTCGTGCTGGGGGCGGGGAGTCACCCGAGCCGCGGCGAGGCTTCTTCGAAGCCGCTTGCACTCTCGGGGGTCGAGTGCTAATCATTGGCGTTAGCACTCTCCTGGTGAGAGTGCTACTACACAGGACCGGGTCGGTGAGGCCCGCAGGGTCCGGCGGGAAGGAACCGCCGGGCACGCAGGCCGTCCGTCGCGGGCGCGGGCGCGGTCCGGAGCAATCCAGCCCTCCCCTCGCGCCGGCGGCGCAGGGGGAACCCCAGTCCTGGAGGACCACTTCAGATGGCCAAGATCATTGCGTTCGACGAGGAGGCCCGGCGCGGTCTCGAGCGCGGGATGAACCAGCTCGCCGACGCCGTCAAGGTCACCCTTGGCCCCAAGGGTCGCAACGTCGTCCTTGAGAAGAAGTGGGGCGCCCCCACGATCACCAACGATGGTGTCTCCATCGCCAAGGAGATCGAGCTCGAGGACCCGTACGAGAAGATCGGCGCCGAGCTGGTCAAGGAAGTCGCCAAGAAGACGGACGACGTCGCGGGCGACGGTACGACCACCGCCACCGTGCTCGCCCAGGCGCTCGTCCGCGAGGGCCTGCGCAACGTGGCCGCCGGTGCCAACCCGATGGCCCTCAAGCGCGGCATCGAGAAGGCCGTCGAGGCCGTCTCCGGCGCCCTGCTCGAGCAGGCGAAGGATGTCGAGACCAAGGAGCAGATCGCTTCCACGGCCTCCATCTCCGCCGCCGACACCCAGATCGGCGAGCTCATCGCCGAGGCCATGGACAAGGTCGGCAAGGAAGGCGTCATCACCGTCGAGGAGTCCCAGACCTTCGGTCTGGAGCTTGAGCTCACCGAGGGCATGCGCTTCGACAAGGGCTACATCTCGGCGTACTTCGCCACGGACATGGAGCGTATGGAGGCGTCCCTGGACGACCCGTACATCCTGATCGTCAACTCCAAGATCGGCAACGTGAAGGACCTCCTTCCGCTGCTCGAGAAGGTCATGCAGTCCGGCAAGCCGCTGCTGATCATCGCCGAGGACGTCGAGGGCGAGGCCCTGTCGACCCTGGTCGTCAACAAGATCCGCGGCACCTTCAAGTCCGTCGCCGTCAAGGCCCCGGGCTTCGGCGACCGCCGCAAGGCCATGCTCGGCGACATCGCCATCCTCACGGGCGGCACGGTCATCTCCGAGGAGGTCGGCCTCAAGCTCGAGAACGCGGGCCTGGACCTGCTCGGCCGCGCCCGCAAGGTCGTCATCTCCAAGGACGAGACCACGATCGTCGACGGTGCCGGTGACAGCGACCAGGTCCAGGGTCGCGTCAACCAGATCCGCGCCGAGATCGAGAACTCCGACTCGGACTACGACCGCGAGAAGCTCCAGGAGCGCCTCGCGAAGCTGGCCGGCGGCGTGGCCGTCATCAAGGCCGGCGCCGCGACCGAGGTGGAGCTCAAGGAGCGCAAGCACCGCATCGAGGACGCCGTTCGCAACGCGAAGGCGGCCGTCGAGGAGGGCATCGTCGCCGGTGGTGGCGTGGCCCTGCTCCAGGCCTCCGCGGTCTTCGAGAAGCTCGACCTGTCGGGTGACGAGGCGACCGGCGCCAACGCCGTGCGGCTCGCCCTGGAGGCCCCGCTCAAGCAGATCGCCGTCAACGGTGGTCTCGAGGGTGGCGTCGTCGTGGAGAAGGTCCGCAACCTGACCGTCGGCTGGGGCCTGAACGCCGCGACCGGCGAGTACGTGGACATGATCGCCGAGGGCATCATCGACCCGGCGAAGGTCACGCGCTCTGCCCTGCAGAACGCCGCGTCCATCGCCGCGCTGTTCCTGACGACCGAGGCCGTCATCGCCGACAAGCCCGAGAAGGCCGGTGCCCCGGCCGGCGGCGGCATGCCGGGCGGTGACATGGACTTCTGATCGGCCCCTGGCTGATCGGCTGTTCTCGAACGAGGGCGGCACTCCTTCCACGCGAAGGGGTGCCGCCCTCGGGCGTTTTCGGTGCCTCAGAACCCGGTGGTGTCGAGTGCGAAACCGAACGGTTCCGGGACGGGCAAGGCCTCGCCGAAGGTGACGGTCCTGCGGGTGCGGTAGCCCTGCGGGGAGGGGTCCGAGAAGCAGGTGATCTCGGATCCCTGCATGTCCACGACTAGGTAGACGGGCACGATGCGGCCGTACACCTCCAGCTTCTCCTCCCAGTCGGCGTCCTTGGTGGACACGGAGGTGAACTCGCCGACGAGGGACAAGGCGGCGCCGTCCGCGTGGCGGCCCTCCTCATCGAACGCGGCCTCGTCCGCCACGTACAGGTCCGGCCCGTAGCCGCGTTCCACCGATGGGAACCGGAAGAGGAAGGGGGAGGTGTCTGCGAAGTGCCCCTCGGGAAGGTGTGCCTGAAGCTGCTCGCGCAACGCCCGCATGCGACGGGAGTAGCGAAGCTTGGACCACGGTGACACGACGATCTTCCCCCGGATGAGCTCGGCCTTGTAGCCGTCTGGTGTGTCCATCTCCTCGACCGTGCGCAGGAGCATCTCGAATGTCGGTGGTGCCGCCTGCTCTATCGGTGTGGCCCGTTCGATCATGATCGTCACCGTCGTCCTCCGCGTGGCGTGCCGTGCACGGGGCGTGAGCCCCCGTTCCAGGCTAGCGGCGCAAGGGTGGCCCCGCCCGATCCCGAGACGGGTATCGACCGATCGGGGGGGTTTGGTTGACTGGGGGGATGAGCGAGCTGTTCGTGAAGATCTGTGGTCTGAAGACCGCACGGGACGTCGACGTGGCCGTGGACGCCGGGGCCGATGCCGTGGGGTTCGTCTTCGCCGCCGGGAGCCCCCGTACGGTCGGCGCCGCCGCCGCGCGCGAGCTGGCCGCCGGGGTCCCGGACTCGGTGCTGACCGTCGGGGTGTTCCGCGGGCAGCCGGTCGACGAGGTCCGGCGGCTGACCGAGGAGAGCGGCGTACGCGCGGTACAGCTGCACGGGGACGAGGGGCCCGAGTACTACGAGGCCCTGCGCGCCGAGGGGCGGACCCTGCTGCGGGCCACCGCCCTGCACGTCGGGCGCTGCGGGGAGTACGGCGAGGACCTGCTGCTGATCGACGCGCCCGACCCCGGCTCCGGCAAGCCGTGGAACTGGGCGTCCCAGGAGTTCGCCGCGCCCGAGGGGCGCTGGCTGCTGGCCGGCGGGCTGAATCCGGGGAACGTACGGGAGGCCGTGGAGACCACCGGTGCCTGGGGCGTGGACGTGTCCAGCGGGGTGGAGCGGGAGCGCGGGGTGAAGTCCCCCGAGCTGATCCGGGCCTTCATCGAGGCCGCCCGGGGGTAGCACCGGGCGGCCGCCGTTTCAGTGCGACGAGTTCCTGAGGCAGGCCACGTCGTACTGGGAGACCGAGTGGGGGTTGTTGTTGTTCTGGTCCTGTTCGCCCGCGTAGCGGGTGCCCGCGATGCCGTCCTCGTTGAAGGCGGAGCCCGGGGCGGTCGCGGAGTGGCCCGGGCGGGCGGAGGAAGGCAGGTCCTCGCAGGACGCGCCGGGCTGGCCGGCGAAGGCGGTACCGATGCCCGCTGCGCCGGTGAGCAGCACGGCAGAGGCCAGGGCGAAAGCTGCCCGCTTCAGGGGGTTCATGATCGCTTCTCCTTCCTCGGAGTACCTACGCATCCGGTACGTACGTACGCCGGAAAGGGATTGCCCCCGGACACCCCCTAACCTGTGGCCGGGGGGTGGATCATGGACACCGCATCACGACCGCGCCAGCGGATCACCGCACACCTGCTGCTCGTGCTCTTCTCGGCTTCGGCGGGCGTACTGGCGCTGTATCTGGCTCTGCTCGCGAAGCTGGCGCTCGCCGACCTGCCGGGAGGTACGTGGAGCGCCGAAAGCCGGCCTCGCGGCATGGGACGGCTGGCGGTCTTCATCCCACTGCTGTTGATCGCCTTGGTACTGCTGTGGGGGTGGTACCGGCGCAGCCGCCCCGGCGGGCGCAGCCCGGGCGCGGCCCGGGCCGTCGCCGTGCTCGTCGCCCTGGCTGCGCTCGCGCCCGGCTGGCTCGGCTTCTCGTGGATGCGCGGCCCGCAGATGGATCTCTTCGGCTGGCAGACCCCGGAGGGTCCGACCGCGGGGAAGCCACTCGGCTCCTGGGCTGCGGACCCGACCTCCGGGGACGTGGTCCGGGTCCGCGCGGACGGCGTCACGGCCTACAACGGGGAGGGCCGCCACGGCTGGGACCTGCGCGCCCCGGACGGCGGCGCGGTGTGCGCGATGAGCAAGGACTCCCCGTCGGGCGTCGGCCTCCTCACGCTGTCCACCGCGCAGGGCGCGTGCGGAAGCCGCCTGATGGCGTTGGACCTGTCCGGCAAGGAGCGCTGGACCAAGGACATCCCGAACCTCGTCGGCGAGCCGTCCGCGGCAGGCTCGCTGGCCGTGGCCGCGACGGCGGACTCGGTACTCGCCCACGACCTGCGCACGGGCGCGGAGCTGTGGCGCTATCCGCTGCCCGCGGGCACCGTCGTCCCGGAGGTCGCGGCCGGACCCGACCGGGTCCTGTTCCTGGCGCGGACCGACCAGGGCAGCGAGTTGTTCGCCTTGGACGCCCGCACAGGATCCCGTTCCTGGCAGTCCCCGCTTCCGGCCGGGCACGGGTCCCCGGGCATCGTGTCGGCCTCCCCGGCCGCCGCCGTCGCCGACGGGCGGCTGCTGCTGTTCGACGACGCGGGGCGACCACGCGCCGGCTCGCAGCCCTCGCACGTCCCGGCCACGGACGGGGCGCGGCTGGTCGTCGGCGACGTGCTGTAGGCGGTCCTCGAGCGGGGGGAGCGGCAGCTGCTGTCGGCCTTCTCCCTGACGGACGGCCGCCACCTGTGGACGCGTGCCTTCGAGGACGACGTGCGGATCCGCACGCTGGCCGTCGGCCGGAACGGCCGGATCGCCGTCGTGACGGAGGGCGCCTACACCCACCTCTGGCACCTCGACCCGCGCACGGGCAGGCCCGGCGGGGAGTCGACGGTCCTGCGCGACCTCCCGCTGGGCACGTCGTTCGCCCTCTACGGCAGGACGTTCGTCAACCTCGACGCCGGCGGCCGCCTCCCGCCGATCTTCGACGTACGCCCGGCCTTCGGCTGGTGACTCACGTGGCGAAGTCCTTCAAGGCCCCGGTCCCGAGCGTGATGCCGACCGGGGCCGGGATCTTGACGGTTTCGCCGTACGGGAAGGAGGGACTGCGGTGGTACGAGCCGCCGCCGGGATCGCTGTGGACGATGACCGTGCAGCTCTGCCGGTCGATGAGTACGTAGACGGGGATGCCGGCCGCCGCGTACCCGTCGCGCTTCTCGCTGCGATCCCGCCGGTCGGTGTCGTGGTCGTGGGAGGTCACTTCCAGCACCATCAGGACGCCTGCCGGATCGGCCCACTCGCCGGCACCGGCGAACGTGCCGACGGGTGCCAGCGCGCCGTCCACGCGGGCGCGGCCCGCGCGGTACTGCTCGACCTCCAGTCCCCGCTCCGGGTACAGCGCCAGCTCCGGGCGCTGCTGCATGCACTGCCGCAACACCCACATGATGATCTCGTCGTGGTCGCCGTCGGGCACGGGCTTGACCTCTAGCTTTCCCTGAATGAACTCAAGGGTCACCGTCTCGGGTGCCGCCCGGGCGATCTGCTCGAACTCCTCGACAGTCATCTGCGGGTGCTCGACAAAACTGGGGGTCATGGCGTCGCCTCCTCGACACCATGGTGCCCCGTGAGCCCACCTCCGGATCGACTGAATCGTCATACGCGCTCCGTTCGGGTGCGGATGGTGCACACGCTAGGGGCATATGACGGATGGCGTTCCGAGTGCGACGCGTGTTAGCCCGGAGGAGTGAGCCTGCTCAGAGGTTGGTGAGGAAGGCGCCCCAGGCGGCGGCGCCGAAGACGAGGTGGGGGCCGTCCGGGCACTTGGAGTCCCGGACGGGAACGACGTCGGGGTGGCAGTCGGCCACCTCGACGCAATTGCCGCCGTCGCCGCCGCTGTAGGTGGACTTGCGCCAGGTGGCATCTGCAAGGTCGTACTCAGACGTGCTGGTCATGTTCGTAATCCTCCGCCACGGATTCGATCAGGGCCAGAGACTCGCGCGGTGACAGCGCGTTGGCCGTGATGAGATCGTAAGTCAGGGCGTACCGGGCAACTGTGGCCGGATCGTCGAACAATTGGCCCATCCCGATGCCATCAACGTAGGCGAGCGGAGGCGCGTCCTCGAAGGACATCAGCTTGAGCGAGCCGTCCAGACCCGCGTGGAAGCCCACGCTGAACGGAAGTACCTGGACGATGATTCGGTGCGACTGGATTAGGCGCGCGATGTGACGCAGGGCCTCCGCCAGGATTGCAGGATCGTCCCCGGACCTGCGCAGGGCAGCCTCGTCAAGGACGCACCACAACATAGGAGTTGTTGGATCAGCGAGGATGGCCGCCCTGGCCAGCCGGTTCGTGACCAGCTCGTCAATGGCCTCCTCTGCGGCGGTCGGCTGGTAGGCGCGGAAGACTGCGCGCGCGTACGCCTCCGTCTGGAGCAGCCCCGGAATGATCTGCGGAGCGTACTCGCGGATCGCGGTCGCCATGGCTTCCGCTTCGGCCGCCGCGGCGAAGTGGTCCGGGTACTTGGACTTGGCCGCCGCTCCGCAGTTGCGGGCGAAGAAGCCGCCCGTCTTCAGGATGTCGTCTATCTGGCGGGCGAAGTCGAGGTGCATCCGGCGGGTGCCGGACTCCAGTTGGCCGATGTACGAGCCGCTGACGAAGAGCGGCTCGCCCAGTTCCGCCTGGCTCAGGCCGGCCCGTTCGCGGGCGACACGCAGCTCGGCACCGAACATGGCGCGTGGTGACGAGGACGGGTCGAGGTTCTTTCCTGCCATGGCAACTCCCGCTCCAACAGATGTGGTTGTTGAGTGGCCCTCCCTTGAAGGCTAGCGAGCCTATCGCCACTCTGAGTGTCGAACCTGATTACTCAGAGCGAAAGGTGACATGTCATGGTGCTCACTCCCAAGGAGCGGACGCAGGCGGCCGAGGAGGCCGTCGGGCAGTTGAAGGAAGCGCTCGGCGGGGTGGGGGTGGTGTTTCCGTCGCTGGGAGTGGATCTGGTCTCGGAGGCGGGGACGTACGGGCTTCCGCTGGTCGACCTCGGGCGCTGCAACCTCGACACGGCACTGCGGCTGGCGGCCGTCCTGCACGAGCGGGCCCATCCGGCGTGAGCGATGACGAGCGGGCCCGGTGCGCGGCCGCTCTGGAGGGTTTCTTCGAGGTGGCGCAGGCGTGGGAGTTCGAGTTGGCCTGGAACCTGTGCTGGCTCGAGAAGGGCTTGTCCGGAGTCGGACGGAGGCGGGAAGGCGTGGGTCTCGCGGTGCGGGTGGAGCGTGACGGGGACAGCGGGCTGTGGACCGCTGTCGGCGACGACGGGGAGCGGAGGCTGAGCGAGACGGCCGAGACGGCGGACGAGGCGACGTCCCTCGTCCACGAGGCGTTCGGGCTGAAGGCGTGGCGGCCGCAGCCGCCCCCGCCGCCTGGGTGGCACCGCTTCACGCTGATCCACTGTCCGGCGGGCCGGGCGCCCGGCTACGGGGACCCGCGCTACGACGGGATCAAGGCCGGACCGCCCGCCGGGTGTGCGGCCGAGGACGTCGGCGGGTACTTCGCGCTGCGGTGCGAGCGGCCGGGCCACCGGTTGCTGGACGCGGTGGGGGAGTTGTGCGGCGAGATCCGGGAGGGCCACGGGCTGCTCATGACCGACCTCGGCATCGAGAAGCTGTGGGAGTGGTCGGCGGACGGCACCGACGGCTGGGGCGCCGAGACCGTCGGACAGCTGCTGCTGATGGCCGCCGAGCGCGGCCCGCAGCTCGGGTACGGCCCCGATGACCTGGTCGCCTTCCTGCGGGCGGCAGCCGGGTCAGGGTGACGGCGGGTCCGTGCGCAGGCGGGCGTGGAGGTGTTCGTCGTGCCAGCCGTCCGCGTGGAGGAGGGCGCCGCGCATGGTGCCCTCCAAGGGGAAGCCGGCCTTCGTCGCGATGCGGCAGGAGGCCGGGTTGGCCACGGAGTGGGTGATGCGCAGGCGGTGCAGGCCGAGTTCCTCGAAGGCCCAGCGGCTGACCCGGGCCGTGGCCTCCGCCATGACACCGCTGCCGCGGCCCGCGGGCAGGAGCCAGTACAGGAACTCGCCGCTGCCGCCCTCGAAGTCCAGGTCGGCGAGGCCGATCAGGCCGACCGCCGGTCCGCCGGAGGCGGGGGCGACGGCCCACATGGCGGCCTCCTCGGTGTGCCAGCGGTCCCGCCACCGGGCGATCCTGGCCTCCGCATCCGGTACGGACAGCAGCCCGGGCCGGTTCCAGTGCTGGATGTCCGGGTCGAGGCAGGAGGCCGTGACCGCGGGGGCGTCGTAGGACACCCAGGGGCGCAGGCAGAGCCCGCCCGGCAGCTCGAACACCGGCTGGGCGAGCGCGGCCATCCGGCCCGCCGGGACCACGGGAGGTATCGCGTTGATCATCGGCTCATCATGCCGTGTCCGACGGCTTCGGCCGCCGGGACCACCGGGCGGGGGTCACGCCGCGTCCCGGAAGTGGGCCAGCAGGGCCTCGGCCTCGGCGGTGCTGCCCGAGATGGTGTCGAAGGCCATGCCGGGCGGGACGGCCGGGCCCCAGAGCCAGCTGTGGTGGCAGCTGAAACAGAAGATCAGCTCGAACAGGGGCTCGTCCACGGCGTCGTACGCACGCAGGCCCCAGCCCGGCGCGAAGCAGATGCGCGGCTCACCCGGGGGCATCGACGTGATCAGCCCGAGCGAGTCGGCGGCCGCTCTGCCCGTCCAGCGGGAGACGACCGGGCCGGTCATGGGGTCGCCGTAGCGCTCGGGGCGCGCGGAGAGGCGTACGACCTCGACGACAGCGGTGGCGGCAACGGCTTCGGCGGGGAGCTGCATCCGCGCAGTCTCCCCGCCCGACCTATATTTACGCCATAGCGGGCTCCGTGGCCGGTTGAGCCGTGGCCGGAATTGGCTCCTGATCGGCGTTGAGATCGGTCAGCATCTGCCGCGTGAATCCGAAGAAGTACGTGGCCGCGAAGCCCACCAGATAGCCGACCAGCAGGCCGCCCGCGTAGACGGCGAGGTTCAGGCCCATCCCCGACGGGCCGTCCAGCAGCGGGAACAGCGCCCACCCCGACGGGCCGATGGCCGTCGCGCCGAACGCGACCCCCAGCTGGTTGCAGAGGCCGACGAACGCCCCGCCCGCCGCGCCGCCCGCGCAGGCGGTGACGAAGGGGCGGCCCAGCGGGAGCGAGACCCCGTAGATCAGGGGTTCGCCGACGCCCAGGAAGCCCGCCGGGAGTGCGGACTTGATGGTCGTCCGCAGGGACCGGTTGCGCGGCAGCCGGCAGTAGACCGCGAGTGCCGCGCCGACCTGGCCCGCGCCCGCCATGGCGAGGATCGGCAGGAGGGCGGTGTGGCCGGTCTGCTCGATGAGGGTGGTGTGGATCGGGATCAGTGCCTGGTGCAGGCCCAGCATCACGAGCGGCAGGAACAGGCCGCCCAGGATCAGCCCGGCGAAGGCACCGCCGGTGGCGAGCAGCCAGGTGGCGAAGGAGCCGATGGCGGCGGAGACCTCGCCGGCGAGGAACATCAGGCCGAAAATCGTCACCAGCCCGGAGACCAGGACGGTGAGGGTGGGGGTGACCAGCGCGTCCACCGACTCGGGGACCCACCTGCGGCACAGCTTCTCCACGTGGACGGCGAGGAACGCGGCCGCCAGGGCCCCGAGTACGCCGCCCTGCCCGGGTGACAGGTGCTGGCCGAAAGCATCGATCTTCGCGACGCCCGGGAAGACGATGATCGCGGCGACGGCGCCGCCGAGGACCGGCGTACCGCCGAACTCCTTGGCCGTGTTGTAGCCGACGAACACCGCGATCAGCGACATGAACCCCGAGGCGATCGCGGCGAGCGCCGGGACGACGACGGGCAGCCAACCGGTGTTCAGCAGCACGCCGTTCAGGCCCGCGATGATGCCGCAGCCGATGAGCGCCGGGATCAGCGGGACGAAGATGTTCGCGATCCGGCGCAGGAACAGCTTCACCGGAGTGCTGTTGCGCGCCTGCTGGGCCTGTTTCAGCGCGGCGCCCTGGGCGGCGAGTTCCTCGGCCGTGACCGCGGCGGCCGCACGGGGCGGCTGCGCGGGCGAGCGGCCCTGCTCGACCAGCGCCTCGAACTCCGGGGTCACCCGGGAGACGGTCCCCGGCCCCAGCACGATCTGGTAGTTCCCCCCGCTACCGCTGGGAGGTGCCCCCAGGTCCTCGACGACGCCCAGCACCGCGGGCAGCGCCCTGAGTGCCGCGTCGTCGATCAGTGAGCGGTCGTGCAGCGCGATGCGCAGGCGGGTCATGCAGTGCGCGATCGAGCGGATGTTGTCCGGGCCGCCGACCAGGGGGAGGATCGCGGCGGCTGTGGCGCGGTTCTTGTCAGTGGACATGTGGTGATCGCCTTGCGTCGGGGAACGGGGCAGTCAGCAGGTCAGCAGGTCAGCAGGTCAACAGGTCAACACGGCAACAGGTCGGCCGGGCCGGCAGGTCAGCGGGTCGTCGCGTCGGCCGGTCGGCGGAATCAGCCGGTGGCGGCCGTACGGGCGAGGGCCTCGCGGAGGTGGCCGCGCGAGGCGGTGAGCAGCCCGGCCGCGGTCGGTCCGTCCACGCCGGCGAGCAGCACGAGCACGGCCTGCTTGACCTCGCCGCCGGTGGCGTCGAGCGCGGCCTCGATCTCCTCGTCCGGCGCTCCGGTGGCCAGCGCGACGATCCGGCGGGAGCGGGCGCGCAGCTTCTCGTTGGAGGCACGCAGGTCGACCATCAGGTTCCCGTACGTCTTCCCGAGCCGGATCATGGTGACGGTCGAGACGAGGTTCAGGACGAGCTTCTGCGCGGTACCGGCCTTCAGACGGGTGGACCCGGTCAGCAGTTCGGGCCCGACGACGACCTCGATGCCGTGCTCGGCGGCCGCGGCGAGCGCCGAGCCGGCGTTGCAGGACAGTCCGACGGTGAGCGCGCCGCGCGTACGGGCGAACTCGACGGCGCCGATCGCGTACGGGGTGCGGCCGGAGGCGGAGATGCCGATGACGCTGTCGTCGGCTGTCAGCTCCAGGGCGGCCAGGTCGGCGGCGGCCAGCTCGGCGGAGTCCTCGGCGCCTTCGACGGCCAGGGTCATGGCGGAGGGGCCGCCCGCGATCAGGCCGACGACCTGGGCCGGGTCGGTGCTGAAGGTGGGCGGGCACTCGCTGGCGTCCAGGACGCCGATGCGGCCGGCGGTGCCGGCGCCCGCGTAGACCAGCCGCCCGCCACGGGCCATCCGCTGCGCGATCGCGTCGATCGCGGCGGCGATGTGCGGCAGCTGCGCGGCGACGGCGGCCGGGACGGTGGCGTCCTCGGCGTTCATGGTGCGGGCGATCTCGAGCGTGGACAGCCGGTCGATCTCGGCCAGTTCGGGACGGAAGGCCTCGGTGGTCAGGGTGTCGAGCTGGGCGCGGAGTGCGGCGTACGAGGCGGTCATGGGCGGGGGCTCCTGGCGGTTCGGCGGGGGGCGAGTGCCTCGTGCGAGGCGGCCAGCGCGGGTGCGGCGGTCTCGTACGTCTGCTGCGCGACGGCGACGAACAGGCAGTCGATGACGAGGAGTTGGCTGGTCCGGCTGGACATGGCGGCCGGGCGCAGCCGGGTCTCGCGGGCGGCGGAGGTGGCCAGTACGAGGTCGGCGTAGCGGGAGACGGGGGCGTTCGGGCGGCCGGTGAGCGCGATGGTGGTGGCGCCGCGCCCGAAGGCCGTGCGGAAGGGGTCGATCACGTCGCCCGTCGCGCCGGAGTGGGTGATCGCGACGGCCGCGTCACCGTGGCGCAGCTGCACGGCGCCCGTGACGGCCAGGTGGGGGTCGCTGTGGGCGTGGGCGACGAGGCCGATGCGCAGCAGCTTCTGGGCGAGGTCCTGGCCGACGAGGGCGGAGGCGCCGACGCCGTAGATGTCGATCCGGCGGGCGGTCGCGAGCGCGGTGACGGCGGCGGCGAGCGCGGCGAGGTCGAGTCCGGCGGCGGTGTCGGCGAGGGTCTGGGCCTCCTCGTGGGCCAGCTTGGCGACGACGTCGGCGATCGGGTCGTCGACGGCTATGCCGGCGGTGAGGACGGGGGCCGTGCCGGACTCCTGCTGCGCGGCGAGCGCGGCGAGGGCGAGGCGCAGGTCGCGGTAGCCCCGGTAGCCGAGGAGGCGGGCGGTGCGGACGACGGTGGCCTCGCTGGTGCCGGTGCGCGCGGCGAGCGCGCTGACGGTGAGGCGGGAGCAGCCGGCGGGGTCGGCGGCGACGGTTTCGGCGACGGCGTGCACGGAGGGGGTCATGGAGGGGCCGAGGCTGCGGACGCGGGCCCGCAGGGGTACGCCGGAGCCGGTTGCGTCGCCGGTACCGTCGCTGAAAGTAACTTTCGGGGCGTCGCTCATCACTGAAAGATATTTTCGGCCGGGGTGGGGGTCAAGGCACCATCCGGCGCCGCTGGAGAAGGACCTTCACCACTTGGCCCGTACGGGTTCACAATGGGCGCATGGACCACGCGACCCCCCTGGAACAGGCGCTGCACGCCGCCCGCGCCCTTGTCCTCGCCGATCTCGTCGCGGGCGAGGTCGCCGAGGCCGATGTCGTCTCCCTCGTCGAGGACTCGGTCACGCACCGCCGGTGGTGGGTGGAGCAGTGGCCGGAGGGGGTCGGCTACCTTGCCGGACTCGTCGCCCAGGACGTACAGGACGCGCTGCTGGAGAAGTACGGGCGCTGGCCGCTGTGCCCGGTCTGCTCGCACGGCGATCCGCACGCGCTGGACGTGGAGCCGGAGTTGGGACCCGACCCGCACTGGGTGTGCGCCAAGGCCGGGGTGAAGGTCGCCGCGGTCGGCGGCCTCGGCCCCGTCTTCGGCGTCGGCCGGTGAGCCGCCGGTGACGCTCTACATCGACCCGCCGACGTGGCCGGGCCATGGCCGCATGTGGTCGCACCTGGTCAGCGACGTCTCGTACGAGGAACTGCACGCCTTCGCGGCGTCGATCGGCTGCCCGCCGAGGGCGTTCGAGCGGGACCACTACGACGTGCCGGCCCACCGCTATGCGGATGCGGTGGGCGCGGGCGCGGTGGAGATCGGCAGCAAGGAACTGGTCCGCCGCCTCACGGACGCGGGCCTGCGCCGCCCGAAGGGCCGCCCGGCGTAGCGGCACGGCCGGGGGCGGTGCCGGCCGGGGTCCGTCGGGGGCGGTGCCGGCCGGGGCCGGCCAGGTCAGCGGTCAGCGGCCGGCGGGCTGCGCGGATCCGGCGCGTTCGGGGGACGCGGCGGATGCCTCCGGTGCCGACGAGGCGATCACGCGGGTCGCGGCGTGCGGCGTGCGGTCGTGGAGGCGGAGGGCGATCACGACCAGCGAGAAGACGGCGAGGCCGAGGACGTAAACGGCGACGGGCATGCGGGAGCGGGCGGCGGCTGGGGGCATGTCCTGCGCCAACCTCCGCGGTGGGTCTCATTCCCCGGCGCTCAGGCCGGCGAGCTCGGCGGCCAGGTTGCGGCGGGCCGGGGCCTCCCACTGCGCGCTGCCGTACGGGGTGCGGAAGAGGCGGGGCAGGGCGAGCAACTGGCGCAGTACGGCGGCCCGGCCGGCGCGGAAGGCGTCCTCGGGTACGAAGCCGTACTCGGCGCGGACGGCGGCGGCGTACGCCGCGTACGCGTCCGGTCCGCCCGCGAGGACGGCCAGGTCCGCGTCGCAGAGCACCTCGCCGTTCGTGTCGCCGGGGGCGGGGTCGTGGGTGACGGTGAGCCGGACCAGGCGGGCCACCTCGGCGGTGCGTGCCGCGTCGATGCCGAGCTCGGGCAGGGCGCGCTCGGCGAGGGCGGCGCTGCGCTCCTCGTTCTCGGAGCGGTCGGGGCGGTAGACGGCGTCGTGGAACCAGGCGGCGAGCTCGACGGCGGCGGGGTCGGCCGCGTGCGGGGCGAGTACGTCGATCCGCGCGAGTACGTCGGCCAGGTGCGCGGTGGTGTGGTACCGGCGCTGCGGCTCCGCCCAGGCGGCGAGGAGCCGGTCGGCGTAGGGGTCGGGGTCGCGGTCGGCGGGGGCCCCGGCGGCGGTGGCGGTCGCACGCCAACGGGCGCGGAGCGGGTCGGTGTCGGGCGCGGCGGCGGGCTCGGTGTCGATGCGGTCCATGCGCACATTGTGCGGGTGGCGTGATGTCGCTGGTGGAGGGTGGGCGGAGGCCCGTACTGTAGATATTGGACTAGACCTATTTTGCATACCAGCAGCTTTCCGGAGGAGTGGGGCCCAATGAGCAACCGTGCAGTCCTGGAGGTGATCGCCCTCGACGTGGAGGACGCGGTCGCGGCCCAGGCCGGTGGGGCGGACCGACTTGAACTGGTCACCGACATGGCCGCCGACGGGCTCACCCCGCCGCGCGAGACCTTCGCGGCGATCAGGGCGGCGGTCGACATCCCGCTGCGCGTGATGCTCCGCAAGGCCGACGGTTTCGCGGCGGGCTCCGCCGAAGACGTGGACCTGCTGGTCGCGGAGGCGCGGGCGCTGCGCGCGGAGGGGGCGCAGGAGTTCGTCCTCGGGTTCCTGACCCCGGACGGCAGCCCGGACCTGGCGGCCCTCGAGGCGGTCCTGGCGGAGATCGCCGGCTGCAAGTGGACCTTCCACCGGGCGATCGACCGGGCCGCGGACCGGGACCAGCTGCGCAAGGCGATCGCGGAGCTGCCCGAGCCGTCCGGGCCGGACACGTACCTGACGGCGGGATCGGCGACGGGGGTCGACGCGGGGCTGCCGGTCCTGCTGGCCGAGGCGGCACGGCGCGGGGAGCCCGGGTACACCGCGCAGATCCTGGTCGGCGGCGGGCTGGCGCTGCCGCACCTGCCGGTGCTGCGGGCCGCCGGGATCGACGCGTTCCACATCGGCGGCGCGGCCAGGCCCGCCGGGTGGGCGGGCCCGGTCTCCCCGTCGGCGGTCGCGGAGTGGCGAGCCGCCCTCGCCTGACCGCGCCCGACCGGCCCGACGGGCTCCCGGCCGGTGCAGACCCCGGGGTGCAGGCCCCGGGATCCGCATACGGATCCCGCCGGGTACCGCGGGCCCGGCCGGATCCGAAAGAGACGGCCCTAGGCCAGGGCTGCCGGGAGCGGGGCCTCGTGGAGGGCCGTCAGGCCGGACACGGCGCGGGTGAGGCAGACGTACAGGCGCCGCAGGCCGGTGCGTTCGTCCGGCTCGCCCGCGACGATCGCGGCGGGCTCGTCCAGGACCACGTAGTCGTACTCCAGGCCCTTCGCCAGCGACGCCGGCACCAGCGTCAGCCGCGCCTGCGCCGTCGTCTCCTCGCCGGGGGACAGGTACGCCATCCCCGCCGCCCGCAGGGCCTGCGCCAGCTCCGGGATCCGCGCGTCCGCCGCGATCAGGCCGATCGAGCCGTCGTAGCCGAGGGAGGCACGGCAGGCGTCGAGGACGGACGCCGTCAGGTCCGAGGTCGGCGTGACGACCAGCGAGCCCGGCGTCTCACGGACCGAGGAGACCGCGGCCAGCCCCGGGGAGATCGACGGCAGCAGCCTCGAGGCGTACGCGATCACCTCGCGCGGCACGCGGAAGCCCGCCGTCAGCTCCTCCAGCGCCGCCTCCGGCTTGCCCAGGTGCGCCAGGGCCTCGTCCCAGCTGCGCGTCGCCCACGGGGTCGTGCCCTGCGCGAGGTCGCCCAGGACCGTCGCCGAGCCGGTCGTGCACCGCCGCCCCACCGCCCGGTACTGCATCGGCGACAGGTCCTGCGCCTCGTCGAGGACGACGTGGCCCAGCGAGTGCGTGCGCTCCACCAGGTCCGCCGCCTCGTCGATCAGGACCAGGTCCGCCGCCGACCACTTCGCCGACTTCACGCTCCGGAACGGCTTGGGCCACAGCAGGAGCCGCTGCTCGTCGTCCGACAGGACGCCCTCCGCGTGCTCCGCCAGGAACTCCGGGTCCGACAGCAGGCGCAGCACCAGCTTCGCCGGGTCCACGGCCGGCCACATCGCCTTGACCGCCGCCTTCACGGCCGCGCCCCGCGCCACCGCGTCCTGGACGCGGTCGTCCGGTGCCTCGCCCGCCTGCTCCATCCGTACGAGCACGGTGTGCGCGATCCGCTGCGGCAGCGCGTCGCGGGCGGCGCCGTAGCGGATGTCGCGGTTCTGCAGTTCCTCCACGATCTCGGCGAGCTCGTACGCCGGCACCCGCCACCGGCGCGAACCGCGCACCACCATCAGCGGCTCGGCGGGCGGCGTGACGTGCGAGCGGACCGCGCGGCGCAGCACCTGCGCCATCCGGGCGTCGCCCTTGACGACGGCGCTCGCGGCGGCGTCGGCGCCGCGGATCTCCAGGCCGTCGCGGGCCACCAGGTCCTCGACGGTGGCCTGCTTGACCTCGAGCTCGCCCAGGGCCGGGAGGACCTGCTCGATGTAGTGCAGGAAGGAGCGGTTCGGCCCGATGACGAGCGTGCCCGTACGGGCGAGCCGCTCGCGGTGGGCGTACAGCAGGTACGCCACACGGTGCAGGCCGACGGCCGTCTTCCCGGTGCCCGGGCCGCCCTGCACGCAGACGGAGCCGGACAGGCCCGAGCGGACGATCTCGTCCTGCTCGGGCTGGATCGTCGCGACGATGTCGCGCATGGGGCCGACGCGCGGCCGCTCGATCTCCCGCTGGAGCAGCTTGCTGACGGCGGCCGCCTCTGCGGGGTCGGAAAGGTGCTCGTCCTCGTACGCCGTGAGTTCGCCGCCCGTGTAGCCGAAGCGGCGGCGCAGCGCGATGTCCTGCGGGTCGTTCTTGGAGGCCCGGTAGAACGGCTGGGAGACGGGCGCGCGCCAGTCGATCACCATGGGGTCGCCGTCGGCGTCGTGGACGTGGCGGCGGCCGATGTAGAACTGCTCGCCCTCAGCGCCCTCGGCGAGTTCCGCGCCGGGTGCGTGCAGGTAGTTGAGGCGGCCGAAGAAGAGCGGGGTGTGGGCGAGGTCGGCGAGGGCCTTGATCCGGTCGTCGATCTGGGCCTGGAGGACGATCGCGTTGACCCAGTTCGCGGTGACGTCGCGGATGTCGAGGGCCTCGACGTCCTCGCGCATGGCGCGGAGCGCGGCGCGCGAGGCGCTGAGATGGGCCTGCTCGCGGGCGAGCGGGTGCGCGGCGGCGCCGGCGGTGGAATCGGCGCCGGGGCCGGTGTCGAGGCCGGCTTCGGGGGCTTCGGGGGCGTGCGCGGACACGGGAATGCCTCCAGCTGCTGATCGGTACGGAATGATGCCCGCCGGTTTCTGTCCGGCGGGCGCTCTCCCCGAAATGGCGGCGGGAGGCGGCAAGAGCGGAGATTGTAGTCAGTGCGCGGGCGGGGCGCGACCGGATATACCGGGACGGAAGTCGCTGCGGGGCGGGACGTCCGTACGGGTGTCATACCGGGGAGTGTCAGACCTCGGGCAGAGCCACTAGGGGGCGCCATGGGTCGGGAGGAGGACGCGGGAGGCCCTGCGGTTCCACCCCCAGGGCGATGTGAAATCCGGGGCGAAAACGCACCATGGATACATGAGCACCGCAACCTTCACCCCAATCCAGGGCGGCTGCCCGAGCGGCGCCACCGCCACCTCCGCCTCCCCTCCCCGCCACCTCGTGGGCGACGTCCTGCGCGCGGCGAAGGTCTTCGCGACGGCCGCCGTGAGCGTCGTCGTCCTGGGCGAGTACGCCGAGGACGCGGGCGTCATACGCCGCTGACCGCCCGGACCGCCGCCTGCTCCGGCTCCGCCGGGGAAGCCGAGGGGCCAGGGGCCCGGTCCGGCCCGGTGGATGTACCCGTCGCGCCGTACGGGCCGTACTCCGCGTACGCGCCGCGAGTGGTACCCGTCCACGCCGCGCAGCGACCTGGCCGGATACCGGCAGCGCCACTGCGCTGATCCACTAGGGTCACGCGCGTGACCCGGAGCACCCATCCCAGCCCCCCGCCGTCGCCCCTTGCCGGCGTGCTGGTCACGGGCCCGCTCCTCGTGCTCGGCGTGCTCGGCATCGCCTTGCGCATCCCGATCGCCGACGGCCTCGTCGACGGGTTCTGCGCCGCCGAGTGGCGCCCTCCCGCCGCGTACCCGCCCTTCGCGGCGATCCTGTTCACACCGGCCGCCTGGCTGCCCGCCGGCGTCCTGAAGGCCGTCTTCGTCCTCGGCAACGCCGGCCTGCTCGCCCTGCTGATCCTGATGTCCTGCCGCCTCGTGGGACTGCGGGCCCGGACAGGTCCCGTCCTGGCCGCCACCATCGCCGGGCTGTGGGTGGAGCCGCTGTTCCAGAGCCTGCTCGCCGGGCAGATCAACCTGGCGCTCGCCTGCCTGGTCCTGTGGGACCTGCGCCGGCCCCGCGCCGCGCTCGGCAAGGGCTTCGCGCTGGGCACCGCCGCCGGGATCACCCTGACCCCGGCGCTGTTCATCCCGTACCTGCTGCTGACCCGCCGGATCCGGGCCGGGCTGACGGCGCTGGGCGCCTTCGCCGGCACCGCCCTGCTCGGGATGCTGGTCCTCCCACAGGCCTCCGCCGAGTTCTGGGCCCGGTACCTGCCCGCCTCCGGCCGGGCCCTGCTGCCGGACTGGCCGCACCTGTGGGTCTGGTCCGTCCCGCTGCTCGCCCTCCTGGCCCGCACGGCGGCGACCCGCCGCCGCCCGGACCCGGCGCCGGACCTCGTCCTGGTCCCGGTCCCGGTCCCCGTACGGAGGTCACCCCTCGGGCAGCAGGATGTCCGCGTCGTCGAAGATCCTCAACACCACGAGCAGCAGGCGCCCGCGCGACACCACGTACTCGGCCACGATCTGTGAGGTGAGCCGGATCTCGCGATCCTGCTCGCCCGCCCCTATCGGCCGCGACAGCTCGGTGTACGGGTCGCGCGCCAGGATGTCGACGGCCTTGTCGAACGAGGCGCGGCGCGCGGGGTCCAGCCGGTCCCGGTCGTGGCCCGCCGACTCCGTGTAGAGGACCGCGTAGATCTCCTGATGCGTCATGCGTCTCTCCTTGCCACATGCGTCCCTCCCAGCGTAGTGCCCGGGTCGGGCACTACGCGGGGAGTCGGTCGGTCCGTCAGTCCGTCGTCAGGAGTTCGTCGGCGTCCATGATCCGGTAGGCGTAGCCCTGTTCGGCGAGGAAGCGCTGGCGGTGCGCCGCGAAGTCCTGGTCGATCGTGTCGCGCGCGACGACCGAGTAGAACCGCGCCTCGTGGCCGTCCGCCTTCGGGCGCAGCACGCGGCCCAGGCGCTGCGCCTCCTCCTGGCGGGAGCCGAAGGTGCCGGACACCTGGATCGCGACCGTGGCCTCGGGCAGGTCGATGGAGAAGTTCGCGACCTTCGACACCACCAGCACGCTGATCTCGCCCTCGCGGAAGGCGTCGAAGAGCTTCTCCCGCTGCGCGTTGGAGGTCTCGCCCTTGATGACCGGCGCGTCCAGGTGCTCGCCGAGTTCGTCGAGCTGGTCGATGTACTGGCCGATGACCAGCGTCTGCTCGCCCCGGTGCTTGGCGACGAGCGCCTCGGTGACCTTCCGCTTCGTCGCAGTCGTCGCGCAGAAGCGGTACTTCTCCTCCGTCTCGGCGGTCGCGTACGCGAGCCGCTCCGACTCGGTGAGGTTCACGCGGACCTCGACACAGTCCGCCGGGGCGATGTAGCCCTGCGCCTCGATCTCCTTCCACGGCGCGTCGAACCGCTTCGGGCCGATGAGCGAGAACACGTCCGACTCGCGGCCGTCCTCGCGGACCAGCGTCGCGGTCAGGCCGAGCCGCCGGCGGGCCTGGAGGTCGGCGGTGAACTTGAACACCGGCGCCGGCAGCAGGTGCACCTCGTCGTAGAGGATCAGGCCCCAGTCCCGGGAGTCGAACAGCTCCAGGTGCGGGTAGATGCCCTTCCGCTTCGTCGTCAGGACCTGGTACGTGGCGATGGTGACCGGCCGGATCTCCTTGCGGGTGCCGGAGTACTCGCCGATCTCCTCCTCCGTGAGCGAGGTCCGCTTGACCAGCTCGTGCTTCCACTGCCGGGCCGAGACGGTGTTCGTGACCAGGATCAGCGTGGTCGCCTTGGCCTTCGCCATGGCCCCGGCGCCGACCAGTGTCTTGCCGGCGCCGCAGGGCAGCACGACCACGCCCGAACCGCCGTGCCAGAACCCCTCGACGGCCTGCTGCTGGTACGGCCGCAGCGCCCAGCCGTCCTCGACGAGGTCGATGGCGTGCGCCTCGCCGTCGACGTACCCGGCGAGGTCCTCGGCCGGCCAGCCCAGCTTCAGCAGGGTCTGCTTGATCTGCCCGCGCTCGGAGGGGTGCACGGCCACCGTGTCGGGGTCGAGCCGGGCCCCGACGAGCGGGGCGATCCGCTTCGACCGCAGGATCTCCTCGAGCACCGGCCGGTCGGTGCTGGTCAGGACCAGCCCGTGGACGGGGTGCTTGGAGAGGGTGAGGCGGCCGTAGCGGGCCATGGTCTCGGCGACGTCGACGAGCAGTGCGTGGGGGACGGGGTAGCGGGAGAACTCGACGAGCGCATCGACGACCTGCTCGGCGTCGTGCCCCGCGGCCCGGGCGTTCCACAGGCCGAGCGGGGTGATCCGGTACGTGTGGATGTGCTCGGGGGCCCGCTCGAGCTCGGCGAAGGGGGCAATGGCCCGGCGCGCGGCGCCGGCGAGCTCGTGGTCGACCTCGAGAAGAAGTGTTTTGTCGCTCTGGACGATGAGAGGCCCGTTCACAAACGTCCCTTTCCGGCGTGGGGTGGCTGCCCGGACGCGGACGGCCAAACCTCCAGTCTGCCGTATCCCCGCACGGGCGGGGCGGTTCTGCGGCGGCGGGGTGCGGCGGCGGGGTGGGGCGGAAATCCTGCCGACGGCGGCCGGGGGCGCTCGTAGGGTCGGGGGATGGATGATCGACCTTCTTTTGTGCCGGACGGGTTCGACGTGCCGCTCGGGCTCGACGGGGACGGGTTCCGGCTGGAGCCGCTCGCGGAGGCGCACAACGCGCGGGATCTCGCCGCCCGGTGAGGCGGGTGGGGCGCAACGCCGCAGGGGCCGGCACGTGGTGTGCCGGCCCCTGCGGTGTGCCTGGGTGCCGAGGATCAGCCGCGGACGGTGCGGCGGCGACGGGCGCCGAGCCAGACGGCGGCCCCGCCGAGGGCGACGAGGGCGGCGGCCAGGCCGGAGTACAGGCCGGTGTTGGAGTCGGCGCCGGTGTGCGCGAGGGAGCCGGTGGAGCCGGTGGCCTTGGTGTTCGTGTTGGCGGCGGCGACCACGGTGGTGGCGGAGGCCGAGGGCGACGGGCTCGCGGACGGCCGCGTGCTGGCGGACTTGCTCGGGGTCGGCGACGGCGACGTGGTCGCGGGGGGCGGGGTGAGCTGGAACTTCGTGTCGGCGCCGGCGAACTCGTAGGTGTTGCCTTCGGAGAGGCTGACACCCGCGTGCAGGGTGACGTCGGTGGCCTTCTTGAAGTCCGTGTTCGGGCCGAACGAGGCCCGCAGGTGCAGGACGCGCTCGCCGGAGGCGGCGCTGAAGCCCTTCGGGATCGTCGGCAGCATGAAGTTGTAGGGGTCGGCGGTGCTCAGGCCCTCCCACTTGCCGTCGACCAGCGTCCACAGCTGGAGGTTGGGCACGCCGACGTGGGAGCCGAAGTCCAAGTCCAGCCAGGAGTGGAGCGCCGTGTTGAACTCGCCGTCGCCGGTGACCCGGTAGCTCAGGTCCATCTCCCGGCACTGGAGCGCCGGAACGCCCTTGCAGTCGCCGATGTTCTTGAAGGAGGTCTCCAGCTTGCCGGTCTTGACCGCCGGGTCCGCCTTGAAGGTCAGGGAGGCGTCGCCGCCGTCCGCCACCTCGGCGCTGTAGCTGGTGGCGGTGATCTTGAAGTCGCCGTCGTTGGTCGGGTAGTTCTTGCCGAGGCCGAGGGTGACCTTCCAGGTCAGCTTGCCGCCGGCCGGGACCTCGAAGCCCTCGCTGGCCGGCTTGTCGGCCGGCTGGAACAGGCCCTGCCAGCCGCCGTCCTGGGAGCCTACGGAGTACTTGGTCGCCGGGGCGCTGACGGGCTCGACCTTGTAGACGACGTCGTCGCGCTGGATCGGGCTCGCACCGGCCGGCGTGCCGAGGATCCAGGGGTGGAAGGAGGAGGCCTTGTCCGAGGGGTTGGTCACCGTCAGCTCGAACGTCTCCGTCGCGCCGCCGCGGGTCAGCGGGCCGCTCGGCGCCGGGGCACCCAGCGTGATCTTCAGCGCGTGCTGGTTGTCGGCGGCCGGAGCGGCGTAAGCCGACAGCGGCATCAGGACGGTACCGGCGACGGCGGCGACGACGGCGGTCGCGGCCGCGGAGCGGAAGGTGCGACGGGTGACGGTGCGAGCGGACATGGTGGACTCCCCCCAAGGAATCAAGAAGGGCAGGCGAGCGGCGCAGAGCGGCGGCGGCCGGCGGAAGGCAAGAGAAGGCAGAGAGGGCAGAGAGGGCACGGCGGAGGTGGAGAAGACGTACGGGGCCGTGGCAGAGCGCCGGGCCGGGTGGTGCGGGGTGTCGCTCCCGGGCCGGTTCGCATTTCCTCGGCCGCTGCTGCGATGAACTGATCTTCACATACCGGGGATCCCCAATCCATCGCCCGTATGTCACCGCTGTGCAACAGGCGCCGGAGGCCCCTTCAGCCCCTCTGAGCTGGGGAAACGAGACTTCTCATTCCGCTTTTCGCGCCGTGGATCCGCTACGCGCCGAGGTGCTCCAGCGAGCCCGCCGGATACGGGGTCTCCATGGGCAGCAGAGCCCGCGCAGCGGCCTCGTCGCCGGAGCGGACCAGGCCGTGGATCTCCCGGGCCAGCGGGGTCACATCGCGGATGGAGACCGTCCACTCGTCGGCGTACGCGCGCGAGGCCGGCCCGGACAGGCCCAGCTGGAGCGAGCGGTGGGCCAGCGGGTTCAGGTGCAGGTCGCGCTCCGGGTCCCACTGGACGCGGGCGGGGGAGTCGCGCAGGGCCTGCTGCCAGGCCTCCCGGTCGGTGTGCGTGCCGCGTTCGAAGTGGGACAGGCAGGCGTGGCGCAGCGCGTGGTCGAAGCCCTCGCGGGTGATCTCGACGGCCAGCACCGTCTCCTGGTCGGCCTTGGTGGCCCAGCCGCAGCGGTACATCATCCACAGGAACGACGGCTTGATCCACGTCATGCGCTCCCGCTTCCAGGCGGGCGGGAACCGGCCGTCGCGCGCCGCGGGCACCCCCAGCCGGGGCGCGTACGCCTGGTAGACGGTGACCGTGGTGTCGGTGTGGGCCGCGCGGATCTGCCGGTCCGGCGTCGGTACGGGCGGGTGCGTCTTCGTTTCGTGCATGGAGTCAGGGTGCGGGGTGAAAACCCGTGCGGCCAGCCGTTTTCCCGCGCGCGGGCACGGCTCCGGTGCGCGCGGACGAACCCGTCGGCGTGGTGGCGACGGTGCCAGCCGGGGGGTGGTCGAGACCGAGGCGGGCCCGCTCCCGGGTCCACGGCGCGGCTACAGGTGCTCCTCCGCCAGTTCCGCCACCCCCGTGATGCGGTGCAGCGCGTACGTGCGGACCTCGTCCGCCGTGTGGTCGTACCCGGTGACGAAGCCGCCCTCGACCCGGACCGGGTCGATGACCCGCTGGCTCGCCGCCCCGTCCGCGTTCACGTACCCGATCCACACCGCCGACCCGGTCAGCGCGGCCGCCTGCACCGTGGCCAGGGTCTCCGCCGCGCTCGTGCGCGGGAGTTCGCCCGCCGCCGCCGGCGCTGCCGAAGCCGATCCCGCCCCCGGCTCCTTGCGTACCGCCGTCGCCGCCAGATCGCCCGCGCGGATGGCCCGTACGGCCGCCCCCAGCAGCGTCGCGTCCGGTACCGGCGGGCCGTCCGGCACCGGGACCGGCGCCGAACGCACCGGGGTGCGGTGGGCGTCGGCCCGGGCGACCAGCACGTCGCCGGTACGGGACTCCGCGGCCGGCGCATAGCCCATCGCCCGCAACCCGTCGAGCAGGGCGCCCGGTTCGGCCTGCGCCGCCAGCACGGTCGGGGCGAGGCGCCGCAGGCCCAGCCCGGCGGACCGCTTGTCGGCCAGGATCTCGTTCAGCATGGCGTCGTCGTCGCAGCGCACGTACGAGGACGCCGCGCCGACCCGCAGGTGCCCGTGCCGCCGGGCCACGTCGTCGATCAGGTACGCCAGCGGCTGCGGGACCGGGGTGATGCTGTGCTCGGCGAGGAAGGCGTGCAGGTCGGAGGCGGTCCGCCCGGCGTCCAGGGCCCGGCGTACGGAGCCGGGCGTGAAGCGGTAGACGGTCGCCCCGCCCTTGGACTCCACGTCCGCGAGCACGGCCAGCACATCGCCGAGCGCCCGGCGCAGCGGTCCGGGCGCCACTGCCGTCAGGTCGGCCTGGAGCAGTACGTGGTCCACGGGCTCCGGCAGCAGCGGTGCCAGCAGCGGCGCCGGGTCGCGGTGCTCCAGCAGCGCGCGGCCGGGCCCGGCGAGCGCGCCGCGCCCGGTGACGCCGAGCACCTCGGCCTCGGTGAGCGTCCACCGGGCGAGGTGGGCGCGCAGCGCGCTCGTCCCCCGTACGGGGCGCTCCCAGGCGAGCCGGGCGAGGAGGACGTCCGGGTCGGCGGAGCCGCCCTCGGGCAGGGCGGCGAGAAGTTCGAGGACGCGCCGGCGCACCTCGGGGGCGGCGGAGCGGTCGAGTTCGGGGCCCAGCGCGGACAGGGTGCGGCCCTTGGAGTCCTGATCGCCGACCAGGCCGGCGGTGCGGGTGGCCGGCAGCCAGGCCGCGGCGAGCACCGACCACCGCTCGGCGGGTGGGAGTTCGAGCCAGTCGTCGAAGGCGGGGGTGGGCGCGTACCGCTCGTCCGCCTCCCCGTCGCCGGCCAGCAGCCCGGCCGCGTAGGCGAGTTCGATCCAGAACGCGGCCGTCGCCTCGGTGGCGTCCAGGGTGGCCGCGGTCCGCTTCAGGTCGCGTACGGACAGCCCGCCCGCCCGCAGCACCGGCGGCCCGGCGTGCTCCCAGGACTTCACCAGCTCCTCGACGGTGGACAGTGCGGCCAGCGCCTGCCCGGCCGCATTGGCGTCCACAAGCTGTGGACGGTGCTCCCGGTCCGCGGGCACCGCCGGGGCCACCGGCTCCGTCACCCGGTGCGCGAGGCCGCCGCGCAGGTGCAGCGCCACCTCGCGGGGCAGTACGACGGTCCGCGCCGACGCCGGCAGGAGCAGACCGCGGTCGCGCAGCCAGCGCACGGGCGCGGTCGGGTTCGGCGTGACCTCCCCGTACGGCGGCCCCCACACGAGCCGCCCCAGTACCTGGTGAGCCTCCGCCGGAGCCTCGTCCAGCAGCGCCGACATCCGCTCCGGATCGGTGAACAGGCCGGTCAGCGCGGTCACGGCGGACACCGGATCGTGCGTGGCCGGCAGCCCGGCGGCCGCCACGATCTCCTGGACCCGGGTCGGCGACATCCCGGCGGTGGCCTCGGCGACGGTCGGGCCGAGGCCGGTGGGCGAGGGCCGGCCGGCGGACGGCGCGAGCAGTTCGCGGGCGGTGCGGACCAGCCGGAGCCGCTCGTCGTCGCCCCAGACCAGGGCCTGGTCGCGCAGGGTGGCCAGGGCGCGCGGGAGTTCGGCGCGGGCACCGTTGTCCTCGCCGCTGGCGCCGTGCTCCCCGGCCAGCAGCGACTCCAGCACCGGGTACGGGCACGGGTCCGGGGCCACCGCGAGGGCCTCCGCGGTCTGCAGCGCGAACCGGTCGAGCCGGTCCAGGGCGCGGACCACCGAGGCCCGGGTGCCGGCCCGGGTGGCCAGCTGCGTCATATCGCCCGGCACCGGGCCGAGCAGGTCCGGGCGTGCGCGCAGCAGGGCGGCGAGCGACTCGTCGTCGCGGGCGCGCAGCGCCTCGGCGAGGGAGCGCGGGGCGTTGCTCGCTGTGGCGCTTCCCGCAGCGCTGCTTGGCTCAGGCACGGTCGCCTCCATGGTCGCGTCGGCCGGTCCCCATCCGGCCAACGGTATCCGCTGTGCCCTCGGCCGCTCCACGGGCGCACGCGCTACCTTTCCGATGGGTGGTACGGGAGGAGCCGGACATGGGGATCGAGAGCGACCATCTGGTCTACGAATATCTGAGCCGGGTCGGGGACTTGGCGCAGCGGCGGCAGCTGTCCTCCGGGGACCGGATGCGGCTGGTGGCGGGGCTGCGGGACGAGATCGACCGTCGGCGCGCCAAGTACGAGCCGCAGACCCCGGCGGCCGTACGCCGCATCCTGGAGCGGATCGGTACGCCGGAGGAAGTCCTCGACGGCCTGGGCGCGTCCCCGGCCCCGGCGTCGGCCGCGGCCCCCGATCCCGTCCCGGCGGTGCCGGCCCAGCGGGGGCCCGGCCGGCTGCGCCGCAAGGCGGTGCCGCCGCCGCGCCGGGCGGACAGCGCGCCCGCGCCGCCGCACCTGGCCGGGCTCGACGAACTCGGCGCCGACGGCGGGGCGGAACCCGACTGGTGGCGGGTGGCACCGGGGCCGTACGGCGACGGGCCGCAGGTGGAGGGCTTCGCGGGCGGGGTGGAGATCCCGGAGCTGTTCAGGAAGCCGGTGGAGGAGAAGCCGGAGCCCGCGGCGGGTCCGGCCGGCGCGGGCTCCGATGCCGCGGCCGGATCCGGCGTACGGGGCCTCGTACGGTTCCTGAAGAAGCGCCGGCAGGCCAAGTCGGCCGCGGCCGCGGCGGATCCCGGGTCCGCACCCGCGGCGGGCGCCGCCCCGCGCCCGAAGCCGCACGCCTTCCTGCTGCTGGCCGCGGCCGTGCTCGTCGCGGGCGCGGTCACCGGGTCCTGGCTGCTGCTGATCGGCGGCTGGCTGCTGGCGTACGCCTCGCGGGTGCTGGGGCCCGCCGAGCGCAAGTGGGTCGTCTTCGGGCTGCCGGGGGCCGTGTTCGCGGGCGCGGTGGTGTGGCTGTGGGGCCGGCTGGAGGGGCGCTGGGGGGCGCCGCTCACGGACGAGGGGCTGGGCGGGGTCTTCCAGGGCATGTGGCCCTGGCTGGCCAGGGGCGCGGCCGTCGCCTCGGCCCTGTACCTGGCCTGGCGCTCCCGCCGGCGTTAGGGGGTGTCCGGCCGGGGCCCGCATTTCACCTCCCGGCAAGGCGAGGGCACGTCCGCGTTCCCGGCCGTCCGCCCCCGCTCGGCACAATGGCCGTATGAGCTCCGAGACCCCCACCGTGCCCGCCGCGTCCGCCCAGCTGACCGTCGGGTTCGACCTCGACATGACCCTCATCGATTCGCGCCCCGGCATCAAGGCTGCCTACCAGGCGCTTTCCGTCGAGACGGGCACGTTCATCGACGCCGACGAGGCGGTCACGCGGCTCGGGCCGCCGCTGTCCGAGGAGCTCGCGTACTGGTTTCCGGAGTCGGAGATCGACGCCATGGCCGACCGCTACCGGGAGATCTACCCCACCTACGCCATCGAGCCGACGCCCGCGATGCCCGGCGCCCGCGAGGCGATCAAGGCCGTCCAGGCGCTCGGCGGCCGCGCGATCGTCGTCACGGCCAAGCACGAGCCCAACGCCCGGCTGCACCTCGCGCACCTCGGCATCGAGCCGGACGCGGTCGTCGGCTGGCTGTGGGCCGAGGCCAAGGCGGGCGCGCTGCGCGAGTACGGGGCCCAGGTCTACGTCGGCGACCACGTGGGCGACGTACGCGGTGCCCGTACGGCCGGCGCGCTGTCGGTGGCGGTCCCGACCGGCCCGTGCCCCGAGCCGGAACTGCGGGAGGCGGGCGCGGACGTGGTGCTGGCGGACCTCACCGCGCTGCCGCAGTGGCTCGCGGAGTACGTCCGCACGCAGCCGGTCTGATCCGCGGACGCCGGGACGGGCGGCTCAGGCCTGGGAGGCGCGGGCGGCCCGGCGCTGGGCCGCCGCCGAGCGCAGCACGCCCATGGCCGAGACGGCGAAGCCGACGCCCATCAGCATGCACACGGCCCACGCGTACGACGGGAACGGGTCGGTGTGCAGGAACAGCGGGGCCATCGTCACGAGGGTGGCCACGGCGCCGACGATGAACACGATGCCACCGGCGCGCACCAGGCCGTCGCCGGGCCGTGCTTCGTCTGCATGAGGAGTAACAGTCACCCCACCAGGGTAGTTCCCTGGCCGAAGCAGCCGACAGCGAAGAGCCGGCGAAGGACCGGGGAACGTCTTGTCACCTGTCGATCGCCCACTAGCCTGGATACAGCGGGTCACCATGACCCGCTGCGCTGTTATCCGGAGCCGCTGCGCGGCGTACCGGACCCCGACGAGCACAAGGACAGAGGACGGACGTGCCTACCGGCAAGGTCAAGTGGTTCAACAGTGAGAAGGGCTTCGGCTTTCTCTCCCGCGACGACGGCGGTGACGTCTTCGTCCACTCGTCGGTACTCCCGGCCGGGGTCGACGCGCTCAAGCCCGGCCAGCGCGTCGAATTCGGAGTCGTGGCGGGGCAGCGCGGTGACCAGGCGCTTTCCGTGACGGTGCTGGACCCGGCGCCCTCGGTCGCGGCCGCGCAGCGCCGCAAGCCCGACGAGCTGGCCTCGATCGTGCAGGACCTCACGACCCTGCTGGAGAACATCACCCCGATGCTGGAGCGCGGCCGCTACCCCGACAGGGGGCACGGCACGAAGATCGCCGGCCTGCTGCGCGCGGTGGCCGACCAGCTCGACGTCTGAGCCCGCACGCACGACGGTGCACCGGCCTTCGCGGGCCGGTTCTACTGATCCCCGCAACACCCTGGAGTTCAGGGAGTTGCGGGGATCATGGGTTTTGAGGTGCTGAAGGCGAGGTTCTTCGAGGCGC
>NZ_JBFAJR010000023.1:0-121457 GCF_040655295.1 Streptomyces sp. NPDC050448
CTCGTCGGCCGCCCGCCGAGCCTCGAACGGAGACACGCCCGCATGACGCTGCACGCCCGTACCCGTACCGACTCCCGCCGCGGCCGAGTCCTCGTCCGCGAACTCACCCGCGAGACCCGACGCGAGCGCTTCCTGCTGCTGCTCGCCCGCGCCGACCGAGGCGTGCTCACCCCCGAAGACTGCGCGGCCCTGCGCGCCGACGTCGAGGCCGAGGTCGCCGAGAGCGACACCCACCGCCGCAGCGCCGGCGGACAGCAGACAGCAGCGATGCGCCTGCACAAGCGGATCGAGGCCGCCGAGCAGGCCCTCGTCGAGACCGAGGCCGAGCGCGACGTCGCCCTCGCCGAGGCCGAGGCCCTGCGCGAGCAGCACGTCGTCACCGAGGGGGACCGATGAACCACACCCGAGCCACAGATCAGACCGTCGCTGCCCTGCGCCTCGTGCGTGAGAAGTGGGGCGCGCTGCTCGCCGCCGTCGAGGCGCCGCCCACCGCGGCCGACTGGCCGCCGAGGGAGACGACCGCGTTCCTCGACAAGGTCGCCACCGACGGGCCACTGCTCGTCGCGGACCGGGAGCCGTACGCCCTGCGCGCGCACCCCGCGCCGCTGAACCTCACTGCCCACGATGCCGTGGTCGCCGTCGAGAACATGCTGTTCGACCTCTCCGACACCTGCGCCGCCGTGACACAGGAGCACACCCCCCTCGACGAGCTGCACCGCTGGAACTACCGCACGCAGCACGGGCACGGCTCACGCACGCAGGGCGCCCACTGGGCAAGCGTCTACGTCGAGGGGCGCGTGCTCGGCGAGCAGACCGACGGGCCCGAGCCGCTGTTCGCTCCCCTGCCCGGGTGGGCGCTGCACGAGGCGCACCGCGTCGCCCGCCAGTGCGCCGACCGCGTACTGCGCACCCTGCGCCACGACGAGCGGTCGGCGAGCAGCCGGTACCCGTGCCCGTGGTGCGCGTCCCCCCTCACGCTGTACTCGGCCTCGGGGGACGTGCAGCGCATCACCTGCATGGGGGGCTCGCGCTGCTCGGCGCCGGTACCGCTCGACCTCGACGGACACCGCGTGTGGGAACGGTCCGACATGGGCCCGTTGCTCGCTCGGTTCGCCGCCGCCATGGGGGCCGGAGAAGTCGAGGCCGAACAGGCTTGCGCCGTTATCAGTTCGTGATCTAAGTTGGGGGGCGTCTCCGGCGTGCCCGGAAACCCGAACAGCTGCGCCCCGTCATCAGCATCGATGACGGGGCGCTCCTCAGAAGGCAGGGTTACTTGTGCTGTTGGGTGACCAGGTCGGGGAACTGGGCATCACGCTCAGTCAGGGAGATCCGTTCGGCCTCATGAAACGCACCGTAAAGCCACTGTTGGGGTAGCTCTTTATCGAGGGCGGTCGTCTCAACTTGCATGAGTGCGATCCGGCGAGTGGCGTACCGGTGACCGTCGCTCGCTCCCGCGATGAGCTCCAGCGTTCCCCTTGCGCCCGAGGGATCAGGAATGATCGAGAGCCGTACATATCGGCGTGGATGCTCGCTCTCGCTCTGGTAGGTCCACTCCACACCGCCGTGCCGATCGGCACCGTTCACCGTGAGCTCGTAGTGGCCGATGTCGTGGTCCTTCAGGTAGGACTCGACATTTGCCCCGTGAAGGTATTCCCGCACGTGTGACAGCCAGTATGGTTCGGTCATCTGATCGTCACCTCCCAGCCGGTCTCTATGGCCGCTCGGTCACAGCCCTGCGGCAAGTAGTACTGGACTCCGCCGCCCAACGGCTCCCGCGCAGGTCCACGTATCGGACGCTTTATGAGCGACAGGTCGATGTAAAAGACCGTCCGTCGCAGATTCTCCGGCACTGGCAGGGCGAGATACTGGGATGCTTCCTCGGGACTGTACGGAGTAGGTGTCGCATAGCATGCGCTCAAGCCGCCGTCCCGAGCAAGGCAACCGCGCCTTGATTCGTGAACGTAATGGAGCAGATACCTACGGCCGAGTTCCGCGGCTACCTCGTCAGGATCGCGGTCAATCATCCTGACCACGTCGACCGTGCCGGGCTGGCACTTGTCCGCCAGTTTCCCCAGGTCAAGCACGGTGGCCATCCATCCGGCAGCATGTGTCGCGGCTATCCATGCATCTTGTCCCATGGCATCCACCTGATCTAGTGCGTGATCTCCAGTATCTGGCCGTTCGCCTCTCATTGCATTCGGGGAGGAACAGCCGTGGCCCATCCAATTACCGACCGTGACCGCGACAAGGTCCGTGGACTACACGCTGAAGGCAAGTCCCGTAACGAGATCGCCCGGTCGATCGGGCGCAGCGCTGCCACCGTAAGCAAGATCGCCCGTGAGGAAGGGCTCACCTTCGCAGGGGGCGCCCGCGTCGCCGCCGCGACCGAGGCTCGACGAGCAGACGCTGCCGCACGCCGCGAGCAGCTCGCCGACGAGGCCCTCGACGGCGCCCTCGGGCAGGTCGCCCGGACGGCCGGCGCCGAGTCGGCGCGCGATGCCCGCGATCACGCCACCGCCGCCCGCGCCCTCACCGAGGTACACGCCCGCGTCGCCGAGCTCGCCCGCCACAGCAGCAACGGGAGCAGCGGCGGCTCGATGCTCGATCGCCTCGCCGACGCCCTGCTCGGGCCCCCGGCCGGAGGTGACCACGAGGGGGGTTAGTGACCACCCTCGCCCCGCTCTCCCCGAAACAGGTCGACTCGATCCGGGGCGCCACCCGCCGTATCAACATCTGGCACGGCAGCGTCAGGTCGGGAAAGACGATCGCCTCGCTCGTCTGCTTCCTGCTCATGATCCGGCGCGCCCCCGCGTCGGGCCTGATCGTCATCTGCGGTCGCTCGCTCCAGACGATCGAGCGGAACTGTCTCGACGTCCTAGCCGACCGGGCCCTGTTCGGCGACGTCGCGGCCGAGGTCCACCACACCCGCGGCGCCACCACCGCCGTGATCCTGGGGCGTGTCGTGCACCTCGTTGGCGCCTCGGACGCGCGCGCCGAGGGACGCCTGCGCGGCATGACCGCCTCGCTCGCCTACTGCGACGAGGTCACGCTGCTGCCCGCCGCTTTCTTCCGGCAGCTCCTCGCCCGCCTCTCCGTCCCCGGGGCGAAGCTGATCGGGACCACGAACCCCGACTCGCCCCGGCATTGGCTGCGGACCGACTACCTCGACCGCGCCGGCGACCTCGACCTCGCCGCCTTTCACTTCCGCCTCGCCGACAACCCCTCGTTGAGCGAGGCGTACGTCGCAGCGCTCGCCGCCGAGTTCACCGGCCTTTGGCGCCGGCGCATGATCCTCGGCGAGTGGGTCGTCGCCGAGGGCGCGATCTACGACGCCTACGACGAGCAGCAGCACGTCGTCGACGAGCTGCCCCCAATGCGCCGCTATTGGGTCGGCATCGACTACGGCACGGCGAACCCTTTCGCCTCACTGCTGCTCGGCCTCGGCGACGACGACCGGCTGTACGTGGTGAGCGAGTGGCGCCACGACTCCCGCCTCGCACACCGCCAGATGACCGACGCGCAGTACAGCCGCGCCGTCCGCGACTGGCTCGGCGAACTGGACGTCACTCCCGAGTGGACGTTCATCGACCCGAGCGCCGCCTCGTACTCCAATCAGCTTTGGGCCGACGGGCACCCCGGCGTCACCCGCGCGGTAAACGACGTCATCGACGGCATCCGCAGCGTGTCGAACGCGCTCGACGCCGACCTGCTGCGCATCCATCGCTCGTGCGAGGGGCTGCTCGGCGAACTGCCCAACTACGTGTGGTCAGAAGAGGCCGCCGCCCGCGGTGAAGACAAGCCGGTGAAGAAGGACGATCACAGCGTCGACGCCCTGCGCTACGTGATCCATTCAACGGCGCACGAGTGGCGCCCCCTGCTGGCACAAGCCGCATAACCCAACCCGACCACGGCCCCCGCCGCCGAGTCGGCGCGGGGGCTTTGCCATGCCCAAGGGGGGCCGCCATGCGCGCCGACTGGACCGACCGATTCCTCGCCCGGATCACCGACACCCCGGCCGGCTGCTGGCAGTGGACCGGCTACCTCATGCCCAACGGATACGCCCGCATCACCACCGGCGGCGAGCGCCAGTACGCGCACCGCGCCTCATACGAGGCGCTCGTCGAGCCGATACCCGCGGGTCTCGTGATCGACCACCTGTGCCGCAACCGCGGGTGCGTCAACCCCGCCCACCTGGAACCGGTCACGCAGCGAGTCAACGTCCTGCGGGGCGAGTCGCACGTCGCCGCCCGCGCCCGACAGACCGCGTGCATCCACGGCCACCCCTTCGACGAGGCCAACACCTACCGGGCCGGCAACGGCACCCGCAAGTGCCGCACGTGCCGCACGGCCGCGCGCGCCCGCGCACGGAAGCGAACGGGGGTGAGCTGTGCCGCTGCCTGAGACCAACACCCCGTGGCCCCCGCCGCACCTCGCCGCAACCCTCGCCGAGATCCGCATCGATGACGCTTGGTACTCGGGCGACCCCGCGAAGCTCACCGCCGTCTACGGCAACAGCCCAACACGCAAGGACGGCAGCTCGCGCCTGTGGGGGCGCCGCCGGACACCAACGCCCGGCAAGCGCGACGCCCGCCTGCACATCCCGCTCGCCGGCGACATCGCCACCGCGTCCGCCGATCTGCTGTTCAGCGAGCCGCCCACGTTCACCGTGACGGACCGCCCGACGCAGGATCGGCTCGACGAGCTGACCGACGCCGACGGCATCGCGAACACCCTGCTCGAATCCGCCGAGGTCGCCGCCGCCCTCGGCGGGGTGTACCTGCGGATCACCTGGGATCACTCGCTCGTCGACCGGCCGCTGCTCACCACCGTGCACCCCGACAGCGCGGTACCCGAGTTCTCGTTCGGCATCCTGCGCGCCGTGACCTTCTGGCACGAGCTCGCCTCGGACGGCGCGACCGTGCTCCGCCACCTGGAGCGGCACGAGCGTGGGCGCATCCTGCACGCCCTCTACCAGGGAACGCCCGACAACCTCGGCCGGCGCATCCCGCTGACCGAACACCCCGCCGTCGCACCGCTCGCCGACGCCCTCGGCCCCGATGGCGAGTCGATCGAGACCGGCATCGACCGGTTGACCGCCGCCTACGTCCGCAACATCGGCCCCAACCGCAAGCACCGCGGCTCGGACTTCGGACGCTCCGACTACGCTGCCCCGCTGTACGACTTGCTCGACGCCCTCGACACGACATGGACGAGTTGGATTCGCGACATCCGCCTCGCCCGCGCCCGCCTGATCATCCCCGACGCCTACCTGCGCGACCACGGCCCCGGCCGCGGCGCCTCGTTCGACGACGACCGGGAAATCTGGCAGCTCCTGAACATCCCGCCCACCGAGCAGGGCGGAGGGATCACCCTTTCGCAGTTCGCGATCAGGGTCGACGAGCACGAGCGGACGTCCGAAGCAGCCACCCGGCAAGCCGTACGGTCCGCCGGATACAGCGCGCAGACCTTCGGCATCGACGACCAGGGCGCCGCGATCACGGCGACCGAAGTCAAGGCGCAGCAGCGCCGGAGCATGACCACCAGAGGCAAGAAGATCCGCTACTACTCGCCGCCGCTCGGCGAGATGCTGCACGTCATGCTGCTGCTCGACCGCCTCATGTTCGGTCGCGGCATCGTGCCCGAGCGTCCCCGGATTGAGTTCGGGAGCACGGTGCGCGAGGACCCTGCCGCCCTCGCACAGACGCTCTCGCTGTTCCAGCAGGCGCAGGCCGTAAGCGTCGACACCAAAGTGCGCATGGTCCACCCCGAGTGGGACGAGGACGCTGTGCGGAGCGAGGTTGGCCGCATCCTCACCGAGACCGGGCAGGCAGTGCCCGACCCTATGCAGGCCGGGCAACTGCCTTAGCCCCTAACCCACGGGCCATCCAATGAACTTGTCGCCGTCCTCGTACACGAGCGCCATACCGGCAGACGTGACGAGCTCGGCCAAGTCGTCGACGGGGCGCTCGGGGAGCAGCACGACGAGTTGTGCATCCGTCGGCGGGATGTGGCGACGGTAGTCGTGCAACTGCCCTATGGCCATGCGTACCGCGTTGCGGCTACTGGTGCCCTTGAGCTCATAGAGCACGTTGTCGGTTGCGTCGTAGAGATCCGTCCAGAACGTGGAGGTCAGACCCTTTACGCGGATCTTGAAGCGATCGACCGTGTGGCCCTGCGCCTGAAGGAAGGCGAGGAACCGGTCGCTCAGTTCCGCCTCGCGTCGCGTGACCTCGACGGCGTCGCTCGCCTTGCGGGTCACGGTCTTCTTGGTGTTCTTCTCCGGCTTGGTTGCCTGTCCGGTGGTGGACTCGGCCGGCTGAAGAGCAAAGTACGGAAGATCGCTGATGGGCACGGCCGGCACGGTCTCGATGTCGTCATCGAGCGCTGGGGAAACGAAGTCCTCGGCGAGCTGCTCGGCCTCGGCAACGGGGCGCAGCCGGAAGACGTAGACCCATCGGAGGTCCTTGTTCTGGTCGAGCGCCTGTCGCCTTACGAACGGCTCGTCGTCGTCGACCTTGAACTCACCGACGTAGCGGTGCAGCTTGGTTCCGTTCTTGCCGTTTACGTACCCGACACAGATGAACAGGCGCAGCGTGCGATCGTCTGCTGCGTGGTTCAGTACCGACCCGTTGAAGCCCTTCAGGGTCTGGTTGCCCTCGACACCTTGACCGGTGTACTCGAAGATCGGGCCCTTTTCGTCTTCCTCGGCAAGCCAACCATCCTGGTATCCGTAGTCCTTGCCGCTGTCGTGGTCCGAATAGATCAGGACGTTGTCAGTCGTGGTGGACGGGATGATGCCGCCCTGCAAGCTGCCACCGAACACCTCCTTCAGTTCGGCGCGGGTGCGGATATCACCGAGGTTGATCTGCTCAGAGGTCATGCCCTCGACCGTACGGGGTACCACTGACAACGCGTCCGTGCGCGTACGGGGGGTGCCATGCCCATACACCCCGGAATGGTCGAGGATCTCTCGGCCGGCGTCCGTGACCTCTACGCGGACGCCGAGCAGCGGCTGCTCGGCATCGTTGCTCGGCAGCTCGCCGACGGGTTCGAGGCCCCAGGGTGGGCAACGAACAAACTGCGCGACGTACAGGCCCTGCGCCGCGGTGCGCAGGGGGTCGTCGACGCCCTCGCCGAGGCCACACGGTTGGAGGTGTTCGACGCGGTCGCCGAGGCGTACAACGTTGGCGCCCGCTCGGGCCTCGCCGAACTCGGCGCGCTGCACGACAACGATCTGCGCCGGATCGCCGACACCACTCCGAACACGCGCGCCGTTGACCGCCTCGCCGCCGAGACCGTCGATCTCGTCACGGCCACGCACCGCGGGATTCTCCGCGGCGTCGAGGACGGGTACCGGCAGGTGATCGCCGAGGTGTCGGCAACTCCCCTGCTCGGCATCGACACCCGCCGGCAGGCCACCCAATCGGCCATGGACCGGTTTGCCGATCGGGGCCTGCGGACGTTCGTCGACCGCGGCGGGCGCGCGTGGCAGATGACGAGCTACGCCGAGATGGCCGTACGGACGGCGACCGGCAGGGCCGCGGTCGAGGCACACGGCGACAAGCTACGCGCCGCCGGCCTCGACCTCGTGATCGTCAGCAACGCCCCGCACGAATGCCCCGTGTGCAAGCCGTTCGAGGGCAAGGTGCTCTCGCTCGACGGACCGGGCGGCGCCCGTTCGATCGAGGTCGAGCACGCCATCGAGGACGGGCGCAGCGTCCGCGTGGACATCGCCGGCAGCCTCGACGAGGCCCGGCAGCACGGATTCCAGCACCCCAATTGCCGACACTCCGTTGCCGCGTTCCTGCCCGGGGTGACCCGGGCACCGGTCGAGCACTCCGACGACCCCGACGGGTACGAGGCCACACAGAAGCAGCGCGCGATCGAGCGCGGGATCAGGAAGTACAAGAACCGCGCCGCCGCGGCGACGAGCCCCGAGGCCCGTCGGGCGGCCGAGGCCAAGGTGCGGCAGTGGCAGGCCAAGCAGCGCGCCCACCTCGCCGAGCACCCCGAACTCATTCGGCGCCGCGAGCGCGAGCAGCCCGGGGCCGGCAACCTGCCGACCACGGCGCCGCGCCCGCCGCAGGACGCGTTCGAGGCTGCGCGGGTCCGCTCCGGCGACGAGCGCACCCTGCCCGAGATGACCGACGAGCAGCTCGGCGCCGCCATCCGGCCCGGGGTACTCGATCAGCGCGACCTCGACCGCATCCGCGGCGAGGCCAAACGGCGCGACGATCAGGTGCTGCTCGACCGCATCCGCCCGCAGGGCCAGCTCGTTGAGAACCTCTCGCAGTTCTCCGACGACGAGCTCGCCGCCGTCGCCGTCCATCTGGGCGACGACGACATGCTGCGAATCATGGGCGAGATGGACCGGCGCGACATCGACGCGGCAATGCCCGGTATCCGACCGGACTTCGTCGGCATGTCCGAACGCGACCTCGCCGCCCGCGCCCGCAGCGTTCCAGAGGACCGGGCGGCGATCGGCGCTGAATTTCACCGCAGAGCCGCGCTCGAGAATTTGTTACCGGCCGGTAGGCTCGCCGCCGATTTGTCCGCCCTCGGCGACGACCTGCTCGTGTGGGGTGTGCGCTACGCCTCCCCCGAGGACGCCGCCCGGATCGCTGCCGAGATCGACCGCCGATACCCCGCCCCGCCCCCGCCCGCCCCCGCGGGCGCACGGGTCGCCGACACCCTCGCCACCCGGGCCGCCCTCGACGAGGCCATGCAGCCCGTACGCCTCGACGACGCGCCGCCGGCCGACCCCGACGAGTGGGGCGCCTACGGACGCGACCTCGAAAAGGGCCCCGACGGGACCGAGCACATGTCCGCCGTCGAACGGTGGGCGTACGAGCGGGAACTCGAAGCACGCGCGGCGCGCGAGGCGTACAGCCGCGAGGAGATCCGGGAGATGTACCGCGAGCACGTCTATTTGCAGGTGCTCGCCGCCGAGGACTACACCCGCGGATTCATGCTGAACCGCAAGGCGCGCGCCGCCGGCGTCGATCCCTTCTCTCTGTTCAGTGGCCCCGCACACGTCGCCTACGCGAGGGCGAGTGAGGACCTGATCCGCTTCTGGGAAGAGGTCTCGCCCCGCGTCACGCTGACCGAGTTCACCGAGCAGGTGACCGGCGCCCGGACCGCCGCAGGAGACACCGCACGCGCCGCCCGCGAGGACCAACGCAACAAGTTCTAGGGGGTGATCGCTTGGGGTTCCGTGAGGACGCCGTGCGCGCCCGCGAGGCCGGCGCCGCCGCCGCGGTCGCCGGCCGACCGGCGACCGAGTGCCCGCACCGCGGCGACGAGCCGCTGCTGCGCTCCGCATGGGTGCGCGGGTACGTCGCCGCCGAGCAGCAGCTCGAAACACCCGAGCCGTAGCCGCTCTCCCCTCGATATGGCCGCCGATCCGGTGGCCCTTCCTTCATGCCCGCACGAGCCCCGGAGGGCCGACCCACCATGCCCGAGAACACCCTCGACGGCCCACTGCCGATCCACCCCCGCACGGGCGAGAGCGCCCTCAGCTTCCGCCGCGACGGCCGCCCGATCTGGCCCATCAAGGGCGGCTCGGGTGAAGGCGGCGACCCGGGCACCCCGCCCGCCGCGGACCCGGCCACCGCCCCCAACACCGACCCCGCCGCACCGCCGGCCGCGAATCCCGCCGCCGAGCAGCAGCTCGCCGAGGCAACGACCCGAGCCGAGCAGGCCGCAGCCGAGCGCGACGAGCTGCGGACGGCGCTTGATGCCGTGACCCGGGCGCTCAACCCCAACGGGGGCGAGGCCGAGCAGGACCCGACCAAGCTCGCCGCCGCGGTCGCCGAGCGCGACCGGCTGCTCGCCGAGCACGCCGGCGAACTGCGCTCGGCCCGAGTCGAACTCGCCGTCGCCCGCGCCGCCGCCGACCAGGGCGCCCGCGGCGACCGCCTGCTGAACTCGCGCAGCTTCCTTGCCTCGGTCGCCGACCTCGACCCGACCGCGGCCGAGTTCGACACCAAGCTCGCCGCCGCGATCACCACGGCAGTCACTGCCGACCCCGACCTCTACCGCGCCGCACCCGCAGGGCCACCCCGCGGCGGCGCCGAATTCCACGGCGCCCCGGGCGGCGAACGCCGCGCCGCCACGCTGCACGACGCCGTCGCCGCCCGCATGAGCGGCGCCTAACCCCAGGAGAAACCGCTTTGCCTACCTCCCTTGCCGAGGCGCGGAACAACGCGCAGGACGACGTCGACACGATGGTGATCGACGAGTTCCGGAAGTCGTCCGACATCCTCGACCGCCTCACCTTCGACAACGTCGTGTCGCCGACCGGCGGCGACACCCTCACTTACGGATACCGGCGTCTGATCACGCAGCGCTCGGCCGACTTCCGCGCCCTGAACTCGGAGTACACCCCGGCCGAGGTCCAGACGCAGCGCTACACAGTCGATCTCGTGCCGCTCGGCGGCTCGTTCCAGATCGACCGGGTGATCGCCCGCATCGGGCCGGCCGCCTCGGGCGCCGTCACCCTCAACATGCAGCAGCTCATCAAGGCATCGCGGGCGCGGTTCGCCGATGCCGTGATCAACGGCGATAAGGCCGTCGAGACGAACGGGTTCGACGGTCTCTCGAAGATCCTCACCGGCAGCTCGACCGAGTACCTGCCGCTCGCGAACGGCGTTGCCGCGGGATTCCTGGACTGGACCGCGATCAACGACAAGGCTGCGGCGCTCGCCGCGCAGACGCACATCGACAACTGGCTCGCCGCCATGGATGACGCGCCCGATGTGATCTACGGCAACCGCAAGACCCTGTCGCTCTTCAAGCGGATTGCGGCATGGACCGAGCAGCTCGACAAGACGACCGACGCGTTCGGCCGCCCGGTCACCGCGTACAACGGCATCCCGTTGATCGACCTCAAGAGCAAGGCGGGGAGCAATGCCGATGTGATCGGCCTCGTGACCCGCGACCCGGACGGCGCGGGCGGGGGCGGGAACGTGACCGGTCTCGGCGACCTGTTCGCCGTCCGGTACGGGCTCGACGGTTTCCACGGTGCCTCGGTCGGGGGCGGCTCGCCGCTCGTGTCGACGTGGCTCCCCGAGTTCGACCGCTCCGGCGCCGTCAAGACCGGTGAAGTCGAAATGGGGCCCGTGGCGCCTGTTCTCAAGGCGACCAAGGCCGCTGCGGTACTGCGCAACATCAAGAGCGCGTGATGCCCGTGATCATGCGCATCACTGCCCCGGTCTCCGACTTCACCGGGGACGGGCCCGGCGGGATTCCGTTCGTCGACGGCGCCGCAACCACGAGCGATCCGGCCGTGATCGGCTACTGCCAGGGTGCCGGCTACACGGTCGAGCCCCTCGGCGACGATCCGCCGGATACCGAGCAGCACAGCGAGCAGGACGGCCCGGCCGACACCACGTCGACGGGCCGTTCTGCTGCCCGCAGCAAGAGGGGGTGATCGTGGCCCGCCAGCCCTACGCGACCCCCGAGCAACTCGCCGCATGGACCGGGCAACCGGCCCCCGCGGACGCCGAGCGACTCCTCGCACGGGCCGGCGAGGACATCGACTCGGCCCTGCTCACCGCGGTCTATCCCGTCGACGAGGACGGCGACCCCCTCGACCCCGAGGTGCGCGCCGCCCTCGCCAACGCCACATGCGCGCAGGTCGAGTTCCAGCTCGCCGGCGGCGACGACGGGACCGGCGCCGGCGGACAGTGGGACTCGGTCAGCATCGGCCCCGTGAGCCTGTCGGGGCGCAGCTCGCGCACCGCGGCGGCCGGCGTTGAACTCGCTCCGCGCGCCGATCGGGCGCTGCGCCGCGCGGGTCTGACCCCGGGGCGGGTGATCGGATGGTGAGCCGTATTCCCGAGGTGCTGCTGCGCCACCGCATCCGGATCGAGCCCTACCTCGGCGACGGCGCATACGGGCCCCGGTATGGCGCCGCCGTCCCCGCCGTGCCCGCCCTCGTCTCGCCCGCCGTTCGCATGGTGCGCACGCCCGACGGGCGCGAGGTCACCAGCAGCGCGCAGGTCATCGCCGCCCCCGATCTCGACTGTCCGCCCGGATCGCGGGTCACCCTGCCCGACGGCCGGACGGCGACCGCGCTCTCGATCACCCGCCACACCGCCCCGGGCCTGCCCGTGCCGGCCTGCTCGGAGGTGATGTGCGAATGAGCCGCGCCCGACTGCGCTGGACCGGCGACGCCGCCACCGCCGCGATCAAGCAGGCCGCCACCCGCGGACTGCTGCTCAGTGCCGAGCACGTGCTCGGGGCGAGCAGGCAGCGCGTACCGATCGCCGAGGGCACCCTTGAACGCTCCGGCGCGACCTCGGTTGACGAGGCCACCATGACGGCCGCCGTCAGCTACGACACCCCGTACGCCGCGCGGGTCCACGAGGACATGACCGCCCGGCACTCCCCCGGCCGCTCCGCGAAGTACGTCGAGTCGGTACTGCCCGAGACCGCCGGCGAGGTGCAGGCCCTGATCGCCGCGCAGATCCGGCGGGCGCTGCGCTCATGACCTACACCGTCGACCTGCTCGACGGTCTCGCCCGCCTGCTGCACGAGCAGGGGGTCGGCATCTACCGCCCCGACGGCGTGTACGCCGCGGGCGAGACCGCGATCACCATCGCCGCTCTTCCCCCGGTCCCCGACCGCGTGATCTGCCTCGCCGCCTACCCGGTCACCGACTCCCCCGTGCTCACCGACACGACCACCGGGATTCAGGCGCGCACCCGCGCGGGGGCCGACCCCCGCGAGGTCGACGCCCTCGACGACCAGGTGCACGAGGTGTTGCACGCGTCCGGCCCGCACCGCTTCGGCGCCGTCCCGGTGCAGCTCGTCTTTCGCGTCTCGGCCGCCCCGATCGGCGCCGACTCGGCCGGCCGCTGGGAGCGCTCCGCCAACTTCCACGTTCGCGCCCATCGGGCGCACCCCCACCTCGAATAAGGAGGCGCCCACTTGAGTACCCCGACGCCCCCGGCCGAGACCGTAACCGCGCTCGCCCGCCGCTACCGCCTTGAGCTGGACATGGGCACGACGCCCGGAACCCCGATATGGACCCTCGTTCCGGGAGTCACCGAGTTCACGCCGAAGATCGAACCGACTCAGCAGGAGGTGACGACCTACGACGCCGAAGGGTGGAGCGAGCAGGCCGTGACCATGCTCGCGTGGTCCATCGAGACCACGATCGCCCACCGCGCGCACCCCGTGACCGGCAAGTTCAACAGCGCCCAAGAGGCCCTGCGCAAGGCATCCCGCAGCTTCGGCGCCAAGTCATACGTGAGCGTCCGCTACTACGACCGCAACGGCGCCGACGACGCGCAGCAGGGCCTCGCCCTGGTGACGTGGGAACCAGACGGGGGCGGACCCGACGAGGTCGACACGATCAAGGTCACCTTGACCGGTTCGGGCCCGCTCGCCGAGATCACCAACCCCGCGGCCGGTGGCGGAACCTTCGCCGCCAAGGGGGGTGACGCGTAGTGGCGTTCGAGGAACTCGGCGAACTGCTCGACGAGTCAATCGAGCTGCCCGTCGCCGGCCGCCTCTACACCGTGCCCGCGCCGTCGGCCGAGATCGGCCTGCGGACACAGGCGCTCATCCACGCCGCCGCAGTCGCCGCCGATGGTGGGCGCGCCGACGAGCAGGTGCTCGGCGACGCCGCCGAGCGCGACCTCTACCGAGACGTACTCGGCTCCGCTCACGACGAGATGATCGCCGACGGCGTGAAGTGGCCGACGCTCAAACACTGCGCGATCACCGCCATGGTGTGGATCGCGCAGGACAAGACGGCCGCCGAACGATACTGGACCGCGGCCGGCGACCCTTCTCGGCTGGCCCCGAACCGGGCGGCCCGCCGGCACCAGTCGGGTGCGGCGAGTTCGACGCCGAGTCGGGGCTCTACGAGTGGTACGAGTACCCGCCCGGCGCCCGCCCGCGGCGCGGGCAAGAAGGGCCGCAAGCGTCACTGACGTGGGCGGCGATCCTCGCCGAGTGGCCGCTCGTCGAGGCTGACTTGCACGAGGTCTACGGCATCGACGTAGGCGACCCCGGGCTGCTGCAAGCCCGTTCCTGGCGATGGCTGCGCGTGCGCATCCTCGCTCTTCTCTCGGCCGAGTCTCGCCTTGCTCGGGTGCTCACCCCTCCGCCCGATGCCTCCCCGACGGGAGGTGCACCCGCCAGGAGGTGAGCCCGTGGCCCTCATGGTGGGCGAACTCGCCGCCACAATCACGATCGACGACTCGGGCGCAGATGCCGGAATGGCGCGCGCCCGCGCCGCGGTGCAGGCGGGCGGCGACCAGATCGCCGCCGCGGCCGATCAGGCAGGGCAGGAAGCGGGCGACGCGCTCGGCGACGGTCTCGCCGAGGGCGCGGCCGACGGCGGCGAGCGCGCGTCCTCCGGCATGGGGGCCGCGCTGAAAGGTTTCGCCGCCGCCGCGGTTGGCGGGGCGATCGGTACCGCGCTCATGGGCGGCATCGCCGAAGCCATGGACCGGGGCAAGGTCGCCGGCAAGCTGCAAGCGCAGCTCGGTACCTCGGGCCCCGTCGCCAAGGAATACGGCAAGGTCGCCGGCGCCCTCTACTCAGGCGCGATCGTCGAGTCGGTCGCCGACGGCGCAGACATCCTGAAAGGGATCGCACAGCAGGGCCTGCTGCCGCCCGAAGCGACGCAGGGCCAGATCAAGCAGATGGCGACCCGCGTCGCCGACACGGCCTCGGTCATGGGCGAGGACGTCGGCAAGGTGTCCCGCGCCGTCGGCGTGATGCTGAAATCCGGCATCGCGAAAAACGCCGAAGAAGCAATGGACGTCCTCGTAAAGGGCAGCCAGTCGGGCACAAATGCCGCCGAGGATTTGCTCGACACTTTCGCGGAATACCCGACGCAATTCCGCGATCTAGGGCTCGACGCACAGACCGCAATGGGCCTCATGCAGCAGGGCCTGCAAGGCGGTGCACGTGACGCGGATACCGTCGCGGACGCGCTGAAAGAGTTCGCGATCCGCTCGAAGGACATGAGCAAGGGGAGCGTAGAGGCTTTCCAGTCCATCGGGCTCAACGCGGACGTAATGGCGAAGACGTTCACCAAGGGTGGACCGGAAGCATCGAAAGCCCTCGGGGAAGTCCTTACCCGCATCAAGGCAATCAAGGACCCCGCCGAGCGAAATGCAACGGCAGTCGCGCTATTCGGAACCAAGGCCGAGGATCTACAGCAAGCCCTTTTTAAACTCGACCCGAAAACCGCAGTCGCCGCCCTCGGCAATGTCAAGGGCGCAACGGATGCGGCGGGCGACGCAATGCGCGATAACGCCGCGACGAAATTCGAGGCTTTCAAGCGGGCGGCGATCGACAAAGTCGTTACCGTCCTCGGGAACAACGTCGTTCCCGCGCTCGAAACGGCGGCCGACTGGATCGGCGAGGGTGGCCTCGGCGGTGCGCTGCGCGCGTCGGTGGGGTGGATCGGCGAGCACTCGACGGCGCTCTCGATCGCCGCCGGCGTGATCACGGTCCTGATGATCCCGACGCTCGTCGCGCTCGGCATCACCGCATGGACAACCACCACGGCCGTTGTGACAGGTTGGGCCACGCAGACCGCGGCCGGCGCCGTTGCAGCGGCGCGGTTCGTCGCGCTCAACGTGATGATGCTCGCCGGTTGGGTGTCACAGGGCGCGGGTGCGGCTGCTGCCGCGCTGCGCGTGGTCGGCGCGTGGGTCCTCATGGGCACACAGAGCCTGATTCAAGGCGCCCGCATGGCCGCTGCCTGGCTTATCGCCATGGGCCCGGTAGGGCTCATCATCGCCGCTGTAGTCGGCATCGTCGCGCTTGTTGTCGCCAACTGGGACACGATCGTTTCGGCGACGTCGGCCGCTTGGGATTGGGTGTGGGGCAAGCTCAAGTGGGTCGGTCAGATGATCCTCGATTTCTTCCTGAACTGGACGCTAGTCGGGCTGATCATCAAACACTGGGATGCCATCAAGAGTGGCACCGTATCCGCATGGAATGCCACCGTTGAATGGGTCCGCGGCATCCCGGGCCGCATCGTCGATTTCTTCCTGAACTGGACGCTCGTCGGGCTCATCATCAAGCATTGGGATTCGATCAAGTCCGGAACCGTCCGCAAGGCCGGTGAAATGCTCGATTGGGTGCGCGGTCTGCCCGGAATGATCGCCGGATACTTCGGCAATTTTGGCTCGATGCTCTACGACAGCGGCCGTGATCTGATCTACGGATTGTGGAACGGCATCCGCGGCATGGGCAGTTGGCTGCGATCAACCCTGATGTCTTGGGCCAAGAATCTCATTCCGGGGCCCATCGCAAAGGCGCTCGGAATTCACTCTCCGAGTCGCCTCATGCGCGACAAGATCGGAAAATTTATCCCCGCGGGAATCGTCGAGGGCATCAAAGCGGGCGCCCCCGCAATCGACCGCACCATGCGCAGCCTCGTCCCCGTTCCCGAACCGCAGTTCGCCACCGCAGGCGCGCCCGCCAACGGTGCGCGCTCGGGAGGGGGTTGGGGCGGTCCGGCAGTCCACATCGAGAACTGGAACGCAGGCAGCGCGACCGCGGATCAGACCGCGGCAGCGCTCGCCTGGCACGCCAAGGGCAGGGGGTGACCATGGCAGCGGGCGACATGGTCACCCGTCCCGGGCACGTGCAGTTCGGCGACGAGCTGCTGCTCGGCCCCGGCACCGCCTACCGGTGGCGGACCCTCGCCGGGTGGGAGGACTCCCCCGGTCTCGACTCGGGCACCGTCCCGCGGTCGGACGCGCACGGCGCCTACCCCGGCCGGCTGCTCGCTCAACCCCGGACAATCACGCTCGACGACGTCGTGATCCGTACCGAGCCGCGCCGGATGGGCACCGCCGTGCGCACCCTGCGCGCGGCGACCGCGCTCCGCGACGACGAGCAGCCGCTCGTCGTGATGCTCGACGACGAGCCGCCCCTGCTGTGCTTCGCCCGCTGCCTGCGCCGCTCGATCCCCGTCGGAGTAGGCGGGTACGCGATCGGCGTCGTGCAGGGGGCGGCGCTCCAATTCGAGGCGACCGACCCCCGCCGGTACAGCCTCGTCGAGCAGCAGGCCGAGACCGGGCTGCCAGCGGCCGAGCCTGGCCTCGACTGGCAGGTGTCCCCGGGGCCGGAACGGCTGCTCTACCCGCTCCAGTTCGGGAGCCCTGGCAGTACGGGGTCGCTGCTCGCCGTCAACGACGGCGACGCCCCGAGTCATCCCGTGATCGCGATCCGGGGCCCGGTCTCTCTCCCGTCGGTGACCAACCTCGCGACGGGTGAGGCGATCGAGTACGACCTCGACCTCGCGCTCGACGACGAGCTCGTGATCGACACCCGCGAGGGCACGGTGACGCTCAACCGGACCGCGGCGCGGCTCTACACCGCGACCGCCCGCAGCGCTCCCGAGCAGGTATTCACCCTGCCGCCCGGTACGACCTCGCTCCTGTTCCGCGCGGCCCCCGGCAGCACCGACCCCCGCGCCTCGTGCTCCCTGCGATGGCGCTCCGCCCACTGGTAAGGAGGACCCGACTTGACCGTGCGTGCCGGATGGCTGCTCCCTACCGGGCAGACCCGCGAGGACACCCGCCTAGCGCCACTGGGCACCATGGCGCCCGAGTCCGCGATGACGTCCCGCGACGGCGTGATCGCTGGCGGAACCGCGCTGAACGCGACCGGGGCCGGCGCCATGCAGGTGCAGATCGGCGTCGGCCGCGCCCTCGTGCAAGGCACCGACGCTCAAGGCGCCTACCCGGTGGCCGTGACCGCCCCCGAGACAATCACCATCGGCGACGGACACGCACAGTACGCGCGGATCGACGCCGTAGTGCTGCGCGTCTACGACTCCTTGTACGACACCAGCGGTCAGACCCTCGCCCGCGTCGAAATCATCCGCGGCGCCGAGACCGCGACGCCGACCCCGCCCTCACTCCCCTCGGCCGCGCTGCGGCTCTGGGAGATCACCGTTCCGGCCGGCACCTCAGCCGGAACGGGCGGGATCACCTGGGCCTCGGCCCTCGCGGACCGCCGCCGCTACACCGCGGCGTACGGCGGGATCATCCCCCGCGGGTGGGGACTGTCCTTCCCCGGCGCGTACGCGGGTCAGTACCGCGACAACGGAACCGGGCTGGACCGGTGGGACGGCGCCGCGTGGCAGCCCCTCGAACCCACGGTCGGATGGGCGCCGCTCACCCTCGCCGCGGGCTACACCAACAACGGCAACGCGCAGGGCGACATCAAGTACCGCCGGATCATCGTCGCCGGCGTCCCCTTCCTACAGCTGCGAGGCGGCGTCTCGTGGGCGACCTCGGGCTCACCCCCGAACACCGGCAACCTGCTCGCCGTCATGCTGCCGGCGAACTGCCGTCCCGCTGCCCTCACGTCCGTACCGATCGCAGCGGGCGGCGCCGCCATCAAGTTGGACGCGCAGACCAGCGGGCAGCTACGGCTTATCTCCAGCGCGGGACTGACCACGTGGGCCGCACTCTCCGGGGTGCAGTACCCCCTCGACGCGTAAGGGGGTGATCGTCTGATCGCCCCCGCGTACCGAGTTGTCCTGTGCGACCTGCGCACCGATCAGGTGCTCGACATCCTGCCCGTGAGCGACGTGTCGCTCGACGACTACATCGGCAAGATCGGCTCGGCCGCGGCGACCGTGCCCCTGCCGAACCGGCAGATCGCCGCGCGCGTCCGCGACGCTCTCGGACTCGGCCGTACTGCGATGTGGATCGAGCGCGGCCCTGACATCTGGTGGGGCGGCATCCCATGGACCGCCAACCTCACCAGCAATGAGCGCGGCGACCTCGGCCTGCGGATACAGGCCGGCGGGTGGGCTTCCTACCTCGACCACCGCGCGATCTTCGATACACAGCAGGCCGTCGGTGTCGATCAGTTCGACATCGTCCGGGGCCTGATCGACTACAGCGCGAGTCTGACCGGCGGCGACATCGGCATCGAGTACGACGCCGAGCAACTCTCGGGGGTCCTGCGCGACCGTACGTACCGCCGCTACGACCAGCCGCGCATACGCGAGGTCATCGACCAACTCGCCGCGGTCGAGGGCGGGTTCGAGTGGCGGATCGCGAGCTACCGCGACACGGGCAGCGGCCGGCGCATCAAGCAGTTGCAGCTCGGGGCGCCCGTGATCCGTACGGGCGAGTCCGAGATCGTCCTCGACCACCCCGGGCCGATCCTCTCCTACGACTGGCCCCTCGACGCGACCGTGCGCGCCAACGTCTGGCAGAGCAGGGGAGCGTCAGACAACAGGAACCAAACCGCCGAGTCCCTGCCGATGATGACCGAGCTGCTCGTCGACGACGACCAGCTCGACGCCGGATGGCCGCGCCTCGACGGGACCTCGGATTACACCACCGTGACCGACCCCGCGACGCTCGCCGCGCACGCCCGCGCCGACCTCGCCGCCGCGCTCACCCCGCGGCCGATTCCCGAGCTGACGGTCGTCCTCGACCGCGTCCCGCTCTCGCCCGCGCTGCTCGGCGCCACCGTCCGCGTACGCATCCGTGATCTGTGGTGGGCCGAAGGGCTCGACCAGCGGTACCGCGTCGTCGGCCTCGCCATCAGTCCACCCCTACGCGGCCGGCCCGAGACCGCGAAACTCTTCCTGGAGGCCGCCTAGTGGCAGCGATCCCCCTCGACCTGCTCGACCGCATCCGCGAACTCGAACGCAAGGTTCGCGAACTCACCGGCCGCGCCAACATGCGCCCCGCCCTCGATCAGATCCTGCACGGCGACATCACCATCGGCGAGGGCGGACAGCTCATCGCCCAGACGCCCGAGGGCGTCGCGACTTTCAAGGTCGGCCAGACCCCCCAAGGTGACTGGGGCGTGTTCGTCCGTCGGGCCTCTGGAACGCGGGCCCTTACGGTCGGCGACGACATCCTCGAAGACGATCAGATGATCCGCATCTGGAGCCGCGACAAAGAGCGCCCGACCCCAATCCTCATGGATGACGCGTTCTCCGACCGGTTCCTCGGCCGGCCCATGCTGCCGATGCAGCTCCACCCCACCGAGCGGCAGAACACCCCCCAGACCACCTATCAACCGGCGTGGTGGGGGTCAGGGCCGGCAACGCACGCGGTCGCCGAGATCGAGCTGTATACCTACGCCAACACCGGGGGCGGGCAGGTCAAGGTCAGCATGAAGCCCGAGGGCGGAACCTCGATCACGGTCGCCGAGTACGACTGTCCGGCCGGCACGTGGACGAATCGATTCATTACGCAGCCCATGCACGACGTCGAGTTCATGCAGTGGGTCGAGTGGACGGTCGAGCACCGCAACAAGGAAGCAGGCCGGGACATCGAGACCCGCCTCTACTCGGCGCTCTACCGCCACACCTACACCCCCGACGAGGCCCCCCGCGTGCCGACCCGCACCCCGACGCCCACGGCCACCGCCCAACAGGGCACAGGCCCCGCGGTGACCGAGACGCCGGCCGAACCCAAGCGGCTCGACTCCGTGCGCACCACATCAGGGCTGCGCACGATCGACGACTAAGGAGGGTCCTGCCCTGCTGCCCCCGTCCATACCCACCGTGACCGTGCGCGCGCGGTTCCTCGCCCCCGACGGCACGCCGCTGTCGGGGGCGCTCGTCTTCCGAGCCCCCGCGACCCTGACCTTTCCGCAGGCCGACGTCATCCTCGGCGGCCCCGTATCCGTACCGCTCGACGCGCAGGGCGCGATCGAGGTCACCCTGCCCGCCACCGACGCCCCCGACATGGACCCGACCGGGTGGGCGTACATCGTGACCGAGCAGCTCTCGGGCATCCCCGTAGGCCGCTCGTACAACGTGCTGTTGCCCCAGGCGCAGCCCGAGGTCGACCTCGCCGACATCGCCCCCACCGACCCGAGCAAGCCCAACTACGTGGGGGTACCCGGACCGCAGGGCGACCGCGGACCGACCGGCGCCCCCGGCTCCCGCATCTACAGCGGCACAACCGCGCCCGCCGCCGGCCTCGGCGTCGACGGCGACGTGTACGTGCGCTACGAGACCTCGACGTTCCTGAACGTGACCAGCACGACCGTATCGACGTGGCAGCGCACGGCCGGAGCATGGGCGCAACTCGGCGGCGACGTCCGCGGCGCTGCGTGGTACCTGAACAACGCGAGCACGCCGAGCACGTCGACCCGCCCCGGTGATCTGCTGCTGCGCACCGATACCGGGGACATCTGGCAGCGTGGCACGTCGAGTTGGGGGCCGACGCTCGGCAACCTCAAGGGACCGAAGGGAGACACCGGAGCAACCGGGGCGACCGGGGCCACTGGTCCCGGCGGCGTCGTCCAGTCCGTCAACGGCAAGAGCGCCGCCGCGGTAACCCTCACCGCGGCCGACGTCGGCGCCCTCGCGACCACCGCGGCCGGCGCAGCGAACGGCGTCGCGCAGCTCGACGCGTCCGGCAAGGTCCCCGCCGCGCAACTCCCCGCGTCCGGCGGCGCCGTCGCCTCGGTCAACGGCAAGACAGGCGCCGTCGTGCTCGCCGCGGCGGACGTCGGCGCCCTCGACCAGGGCGCCGCCGATGCACGCTACGTACAGCCCGCGGCGATCCCCGTACAGTCCGTCGCTGGCAAAACCGGCGCCGTAACCCTCGTCGCCGCCGACGTCGGCGCCGAGGCCGCCGGGACCGCTGTCCTGCTCACCGGAACGCAGACCGTCGCCGGCTCGAAAACGTTCAGCAGCGTTCCGTCGAGCTCGGCCTCGCCGACCACCTCGAATCACCTCACCCGCAAGTCGTACGTTGACGCGCTCGGGGGCGGCGAGTGGCTGCCCTCCGATCACGGGCTGCTGACGTGGGCTTTCGATCCCGCACTCGGCCAGTCGACCGCGCTCTACCCCGGCAGCGGACCAATACGGGTAACCGCCGTGATCCTGCGCGCCACCGCCACCGTGACCCGCATCGTGTGGTTCGCCACCGGATACGCGGGCGGACTCACCACCGGCTCATGGGCCGCGATCTACGACTCAGCCGGTAACCGCGTCGCACAGACCGGCGACATGTCCACCGCCACCTACGAACCGGCCGAGGTCCACACGGACGGCGGGGCGACGATCAGCTCGCCTCTGACGGCGTCCTACTCGGCGCCCGCCGGCGTCTACTACGTCGCCTCGCGCTGGCAATACAACACGACCACCGGCGACGGGCCGATGCTCCTCGCCTCGGAAAGCGGCGCGGGCGCCCCGCCCAACGTATTCGGGCAGTCCGCGGTGCGCCGCTTCGGCGTCTACACCGCCGGCGCCGCCACGGCCCCCGCAACGATCGCCGTCGCCTCGATGGAGAACGGCGCCAATCGCTTCTGGGTCGCGTTGTCTTAACTCCCTTTCCTCGTAAGCCCCGTGCCGCTCTGGCCGGGGCTTTTTTCATGTCTGGAGACACCACACATGGCAGTCCCTTTCAGCCCTGACCGACTCGTCTCGATCCTGCGCGCCGAGGGCGTGCGCGTCGTCGAGGTCGACGAGTGGCGCACCCACAACCGCAACCACCGCGGCGCCTTCGGACCGATCAACGGCGTGATGATCCACCACACGGTGAGCTCGGGTATCGAGTCGTCGGTGCGGCTCTGCTACGACGGATACGACGAGCTGCCCGGTCCGCTGTGTCACGGCGTGATCGCCAAGGACGGAACCGTTTACCTGATCAGCTCGGGCCGCGCGAACCATGCAGGGGGCGGCGACGGCCGCGTGCTCGCCGCGGTGGTCGCCGAGCAGTCCCTGCCCGCAACGAGCAAGCACGAGGGCGCGTCGGGGGCGGTCGACGGTAACGCCCACTTCTACGGGTTCGAGTGCGTCAACCTCGGCGACGGCGCCGACCCGTGGCCGGCCGAGCAGCTCGACGCGATCGAGCGGACCTCGGCGGCGATCTGCCGCGCGTACGGATGGTCGGCCGCATCCGTCATCGGCCACAAGGAGTGGAGCGACTGGAAGAGCGACCCGCGCGGCTGGTCCATGGACGACATGCGGGAGCGGATCGATCGCCGCCTCGGCCGCGCGCCCGAGCAGCCCAAGCCCACCGAGCCCCCGGCCCCGCAGTTCGCGCCGTTCCCCGGCGTCGCGTGGTTCAAGCAGAACCCCCGCTCGCCGCTCATCACCGCAATGGGGCGCCGACTCGTCGCCGTCGGGTGCAGCCGCTACTCGCAGGGACCGGGCCCCCAGTGGACGGAGTCCGATCGCCAGTCCTACGCCGCATGGCAGCGGCACCTCGGCTACTCCGGCGACGACGCCGACGGATGGCCCGGCCCGTCCTCATGGGCCGCGCTCAAGGTCCCCAAGGTCTAACCCCCGCCCATGGCCCGCCCGCAACCGCGGGCGGGCCGTCCCCACACTGTGGAAAAGGAATCACCTATGACCGACGCAACCCGCCGCACCGTACGGACCCTCGTGCAGACCGTGCTCGCCCTCGCCGCCGGCCTGCCCCTGATCATCGACGCCGCGGGCATCCCGCAGACTGCCGCCGGCGTCGGCCTCGCCCTCGCCGTCGCAGGTGGCGTAACCCGCGTCATGGCGCTGCCCGTGGTCGAGGCCCTGCTGCCCGCGTGGCTGCGTACCGTCCCGAGCGCCGACGCCGAGCTGCTCGCTCTCGACCGAAAGAGCGGCGGGCGCCGGTGACCGACCCTTCCCCGTCCGACGTCGCCCTCGAACTTGAGCGGCTGCGCGGCGTCGTCGAGGCGGGTTTCGCCCGGATCGACGGCTCGCTCGCTCTCCTCGTGCAACGATCCGACCAAGTCGACCGACAGCTCGCCGACCACGAGGCCCGCCTCGACGCGCTCGAAAAGGGCCGGTGGCCGCTCCCGAGCGTCCTCGCCGTGGTCGCCGTGATCGGCCTCGCCCTCACCCTCTGGCAGACCGCAGCCCACTGAACGCAGCGCGCCCCCGCCCCGGCCTCGTGCCGGTGGCGGGGGCGCCTTTTCTCGTTTTGGAGACAGGCGAGAGGGCCCTCGACGGTGCACTCGCCGAGGGCCCACTGCTCGGGGTCACCGTGTGCGCGATCTACACGACCGCGTGCACGGGAGGTGCTCCCCTTCCACCGCCGCCCGCCCCCGCGAGGGAGGCTCTATCCGGGCGGGCGGCGTGGTCTGTGCCGCGCGGTTTGGCGTGGCGCCCGCGCGGCGCTGGTGGCGAGATCCTCGGGGCGGGCGGCGCCCCGTAGCTCGGGGCAGGTGGTGCCTCAACCGTCGGGGCGGGCGGCGCCTCCACCCTCGGAGGGAGCGGCGCCTCGACCCTCGGAGCGGGCGGCGCCTCGACGAATACGACGACAGGCTCTTTCCAGCAGTAGCACCGGTACCGCTTTCCGGGGCGGTCCGGCGCGGGCGTGACTGCCCGCTGCGCGCTCGGGAGCGAGGCCCACACCGCCGTGAGGGCGAGCAGACCGAGGCTTACCCCGATCGAGATCACGCCGACGAACACCGGGTCGAGGCTCATTCGGCCGCCTCGCTCACTGCGCCGCGGTCGCAGACGAACAGGCCAAGTAACTCGGCAAGTTCGAAGACGAGGCCGCGGGCGTCGCCCTCGGGCACCTCACAGATGGGGGTGTGGTTGTCGTCGATCAGCCATACGGCAGGCGTTTCGCTGTCATCTCCCGGCCGGAGAACGGCACCGATGTTCGGCTCGCTCCTCACGCCGCCCCCTCATAGCCGATGCTGAATCCGAAACGCTTCGAACCTGCGCCGTTGGCGCCGACATCCCATCGGTCTGCGAGCCTCGACACGAGGAAGAGTCCTCGGCCGTGTTCTGCTCGCCACGGCGGCGCGGTGCTTGGAACCCGGGGCAGCCACTGGGGGCGGTCGTCGTTCACCCAAACGGTGACGCTGTCCGAGCCCAGAGACACATCCACCGTGATCAGGTTGGTACGCGTGTGGTGGTAGGCGTTCGTGACCACCTCGGACACGCACAGCCGGAGCTGCTCGACGATGGCCTCGTGCCCAAAGGCGACCACCAAAACGGCGACCAGGTCGCGAAGGATCTTCGGCGTCGTCGCGGCGCGAGGCGCGACGAACCTGTAGCTAACGCCCAGTTCGGGCGGCGGTGCGGGAGGTAAAGCGCTAGTCGTCATTTCGTCGTCTCCCAACGCGGTCGGGGCGCGCAAGGGCGACGATCCGTGTCCCTGGCCACCGGCCCGGGGCGCCCTCAACGGGCGTACAGGTGGCTGCACTTCGGACCGCCACACACAGTGAGGCGCCGCCTCGAAGCTAGGGCACAACATAGGGACGGCGCAACAGTGGGACGGCCGTCGCATCAAGACAGGTGGACCGCGACGCCGTCGGGACGGCACACTCTTACGCGGAAGAGAGGGGGGCCCATGCCGCCGAGGAGTTACCCGACCGCCCGGCAGAGGAGATTGGGCGCCGAGCTGCGCAAGCTGCGGGAGCGGGCCGGCATGAGCGGAGCCACGGCCGCCGCGTTCCTGGGCGGGGAACGTGCCCAGATCAGCCACATCGAGTCGGGACGCTACGGCGTGAGTGACGAGCGCGTTCGCCGACTCGCTGCCCACTACGCCGCCACCGACCGGCACCTCGTCGACGCCCTCGCGAGAATGGCCGAGGAGCGCTCAAAGGGTTGGTGGGACGACTACCGCGGAATACTTTCTCCGGGGTTCTTGGATGTGGCAGAACTCGAATACTGGGCCAAGCACCTCAGAGACATTCAGATGCTTCACGTTCCCGGCCAATTTCAGACGCCGGCGTACGCGGAAGGTCTGATCCGGAGTGGCGTTTCCGATCTTCCGGCAAGCGAGGTGAACACCCGAGTCGAGCACCGGATGCGACGTCGCACGATCTTCGACCGACCACACCCGACCCCCTTCGAGGCTTTCATCCATGAGGCTGCGCTGCGCATGAGGTACTGCGATGCCGCCACGATGACCGAGCAGCTCGAATTTCTCTGCGAAGCCTCGGAGTGGCCATCCGTGACCATTCGTGTCATTCCGTTCGATCGCCAGATCACCGGATCAGTACATTCCGTCCTGTACGCAGGGGCGGAGATTCCGGCACTCGACACCGTCCAGATTGACAGCGCATTCGACAGCGGCTTTCTGGACGCAGAGGCTCAGCTCGCCACATACCGGGAATTGTTCGCGTCAGTCGAAGCGATCTCGCTCAATCCCGAAGAGTCGAGAAAATTCATTCACCGAATCGCTCAGGAAATGTGAGTCAAGGGGCATGACCGACCGTATCAATTGGCAGAAGAGTTCGTTCTCGGGGGCCGACAACAATCAAAGCTGTGTCGAGCTTGCCCCCGTCGATGGCGCGATCAAGATGCGGGAGAGCGACGATCCCGACGTCGTCGTGACGACGTCGGTGGACAAGCTCCGCGCGTTCATCCTCGGCGTGAAGGCAGGCGAGTTCGACCACCTGATCTGACGAGTTTCAACATCAAGCGCCCCCCATCTGCGCAGGTGGGGGGCGCTTGGCATATGCCGGTGCAACTTTGGGACGGCCCACCATTGCGACGCGCGTCCCAATGGCGCTACGGTCCCGATGTTGCACCGGCAGCCGCAAGGCCCCGTCGGCTGCAACTCTCCCTTGCTGTGCGCTGGTTAGGGAGTGCTGGACGGGCGCCCTCCCCGGCTTGGCCTTTGGGAGGGAAGCCCCACCGCTGCGGAGGAGGCAAGCCATGCTCGCTCAACTCGCAAGACCGGAACGGCAGACCGAACTCGTGCTCGCCGCCGAACGCGGCTATTGGTGTGAGGCCCTGCTGCACCACGCCGATGTGGATCTGCTGCCCGACCCGCGGTCGTTGAGCCTGCTGCCCGATCCGATGTCGGCGATTCGCCTGCTACGCCTACAGCTACGGCAGAACGCACCGTTCGGCCTCGACGTCGATGAACTCGCCCGAGCTGCTGCGTGGTTGGAAGACGGATGGGTGCACGCCCTCGGCGCTCTCGCGCGGAATGAGCCGTGCGGATTCAGGGTGAAGCTCCCCCGGGGCGAGTACCTCGAATGGGTCATACGCCCCGTGAACGTGTACCCCGCTACTCCGACCGGGCTCCCCACTCAGCACCCCACCGCACGTAGGGATTTACGCCGTTGAGCACCACCCTCGTAACTGATCACCCGGCATGGGTGATGCCCCAGAGTCTTAACGGGGAAGCGCTGCGAGTCGTCGAGTACAAGGGCGTTCCCTGGCTCGCGCACTGGCAGGGCGCCGGCCTCGTACTGCGCCCCCTGGGAACCGATGACGCCGAGGCCCCCACGATCACCTACACCTCGGCGATCATGCTTCCCCGCCAGCGCGAGCAGGACCGCCTCGCGCATACCCTCGCGCAGCTCGGCACGGTCGCCCGACTCACCACGCCGGATCTGTGGGACTCGATCACCGCGGCGATCTTCCATCATTTCGGACGGGCCAAGCAGGGCGCCGCCCTCTACCGCAGGTGGTGCGCAACGTTCGGCCGCTCGCACGAAACGTTCGCCGGCCCCCTGGCCATGCCCCCCACAGCCCCCACGGTGCTGCACCTCAGCGACCAAGGGTTCGACGCGATCCGTCTCCGCTTCTACAAGCCACTGCTGCGAGCAGCGGCACGGGCCTACCTCGACAACGCCAAGGAGTGGCAGGCCCTCGAACCTGATCGCCTCTTCAAAGCCCTTTGCGAGGTTCGCCGACTCGGCGAGTGGACGGCCGCCGCGGCGGTCGCCGACTACACCGGCGACTTCTCCCTGTACCCCCACGCAGACCGCGCTCTACGTACCCGCGCCCAACGGGCACAGCCCGATCTGGACCTGCCCAAGGACGACGCCGCATTCGTCGCCCTCTGGCGCTCATGGGCGCCGGACCGCGTCGAGCTCCACACCCTGACCCTGTTCACTCTCACGTGGGGGGCCCATGCCGGTACCTACTCATGAACTGATCGTCGCCCCGTTCCTCGATCAGTTCCTCGTGTTACGCCCCGGGGACGCCAGAGGCGTCAAGATCAAGGGGCATCACTACCTCGAACTGCGCCAGAGCGCCGCGGACAGCAGCCCCATCCCCACATGGCTGCACACCGCCGCGCGGAAGCAGTGGGGCCTCGACCTCGGCGGAAAGCCGTCGAGCAGCGCCCTACTCGTACGCGACTACTCTCCCCACGGGCACGGCCGCGCCTCGTACGAGGTCAACAACGGGTGCAACTGGGCGTGTCCTCACTGCATCTACGGCGACAAGCGGCACGAGGGCCTCCCCTGGGAGCCGCGGCAGAAGCTGCTGCACATCCTGCGCGACGCCGGCGTGCTGTGGATCGAGCTCGGCGGCGGCGAGTGCACCATCGACCGCCACTTTCCCGAGACGTACGAGCTCGCCTACGACCTCGGCATGATGGTGGAGATCCTCACCAACGGCTCGACGCTGTTCCGGCCGCACATGCTCGACCTGCTCACCGCCCGTCGCCCGTACCGCATCACCATGAGCGTCTACGGGGCCACCGAAGCAACATTCGACGGGTTCACACAGCGCCGCGGCGCGTTCAAGAAGTTCATGCGGGGACTGTCCGCGGCACGCGAGGCCGACCTGCCGCTGTCCCTCAGCGTGGTCATCACACGGGAGAACGCGCACGAGGCACCCGCCATGCGCGCACTCGCCGCGCGGTACGCGCCCCGCGTCCGCGAGTACAGCCACATGTCGCCGAGCTTCGCCGGCGACGTCGAGCCGCTCGCACAGCAGGCCCCCGAGTACCTGCACGCCCGTACCCCCTTCACCGGATGCGACGCCGGCCACACGTCCTTGAACGTGTCCCCGTTCGGCATGGCGAGCGTCTGCAAAATCTCCCGCGACCAGACGATTCCGCTCCTGCGGGACGGGGTCGCGGGTCTGTCCCGGCTCGGAGGCATCGCCGACCAAGCACTACAGCGTCAAGGCGGCTGCACCGGGTGCAGCCTCCAAAAGAGCTGCACCACCTGTATGCCGCTCGTGAAGCTGTACCGCAAGGCCGGCTCGTCTCTGGACCGCTACTGCCAACACGCCTGAAAGGAGGTGAACCCATGAGCATTGCTGTCGCCGTACAGATCACCAAGCGTCCGGCCGTCGACGAGGAGATCGAATTCGTCGCCGACCTCGACGCCGTCGCCGGCAACGAGGTGATGCGCGGCTGCGGGGAAGACAACCCGTACTAGGCCGCCACGTCACGTCACACCCGGGGCCGCCCGCACTGCGCGGGCGGCCCCGGCATCGTTTCAGCCCTACACTCCCGCCGTGGTGACCATGAGAATGCACTGGGAAGACCTACCGACCGCCACCCGCGACGCCGTCGCCGCCCGCACCGGGCCGATCTACGCCGCCTCGACCGCAGACAGCGGCCTGAATAGCCAGATCGCCGCCACCCTCGACACCCGCACCGGCCGCATCTTCGTCAAGGGACTGCGCCGCGACCACCCCCGCGTGTGGACACAAAAGCGCGAAGCCTCCATCAACCCATACGTCGCCCCGCTCGCCCCCCGCCTGCTCTGGACCATCGAAGCCGACGAGTGGAACCTGCTTGGCTTCGAGCACCTCGACGGCCGCCCCGCCGACTACCGCCCCGGAACCAACGACCTGCCCCTCGTCGCCGAGGCGATCATCACCCTTTCCACCGTGCGCGCCCCCGCCGACATCGAGCTCAAGCAGATCGAGCAGCGCTTCGCGGACTACGTCGACAACCCCGACGACGCCGCGCTGTTCCGAGGTGACACGCTGCTGCATACCGACTGGACACCCGACAACGTCCTGATCGTCGACGACACTGCCCGCGTCGTTGACTGGGCATGGCCCACCCGCGGCGCGGCATGGATCGACGCAGCCTGTTGGGTCGTCTGGCTCGTGGCCGCCGGCCACGCGCCAGCAGACGCCGAGCTATGGGCAGCAAAGACCCCCGCATGGGCCACCGCACCCGCCCGCGCGCTCGACGTCTTCGCCACGGCGCAGCAGCGCCTATGGGCCAGCATTGCGGCCGACTCGCCCAAGGTCGCATGGAAACAAGACCTCGCCGCCGCCGCGGAGCAATGGGCCAGCTACCGCCTCCAGTGACAGGGGAACCCGTAGGCGGGCCGACATGACTCCGCCCGCCGGCGCAGCACGCGCTCGGCGGGCGGAGTCATGTCTACGGCGCGAAAGGACTCGCGCCGTAGGCTGTGGCACCACAGATCAGCGGCGGTTCCGCCATCCCGGTTGAATGATCACGAACGCGGAGCTACCTTCGAGAGGCCGTTGATGATGCGGTCCATCGCGTCGCCGCCCGCCGGGTCGGTCAGGTTGGCCAGCATCTTCAGCGTGAACTTCATCAGCACCGGGTGCGTCAGGCCGCGCTGGGTGGCGACCTTCATGACCTTCGGGTTGCCGATCAGCTTCACGAAGGCGCGGCCGAGCGTGTAATAGCCGCCGTAGGTCTCCTTGAGCACCTTCGGGTAGCTGTGCAGGGTCAGTTCGCGCAGTGCGGGGGTGGCGCGGGAGTGCGCCTGGACGACGACGTCGGCCGCGATCCGGCCCGATTCCATCGCGTAGGCGATGCCCTCGCCGTTGAACGGGTTGACGAGCCCGCCCGCGTCGCCGACCAGAAGCAGGCCCTTGGTGTAGTGCGGCTGCCGGTTGAAGGCCATCGGCAGGGCCGCGCCGCGGATCGGCTGCGTCATGTTCTCGGGGCTGTAGCCCCAGTCCTCCGGCATGGACGCGCACCAGGCCTTGAGGACCTCGCGCCAGTCCAGCTCCTTGAAGGCGGAGGAGGAGTTGAGGATGCCGAGGCCGACGTTGGACGTGCCGTCGCCCATGCCGAAGATCCAGCCGTAGCCGGGCAGCAGCCGGTCCTGCGCGCCGCGCCGGTCCCACAGCTCCAGCCAGGACTCCAGGTAGTCGTCGTCGTGCCGGGGCGAGGTGAAGTACGTACGGACCGCGACGCCCATCGGGCGGTCCTCGCGCCGGTGCAGGCCCATCGCCAGGGAGAGGCGGGAGGAGTTGCCGTCGGCGGCCACGACGAGGGGGGCGCTGAAGGTGACCGGGGTCTTCTCCTCGCCCAGCTTCGCCTGCACGCCGGTGATGTGGCCGGTGCGGGGGTCGCGGACGGGCTCGCCGACGTTGCAGCGCTCGTACAGGCGCGCGCCGGCCTTCTGGGCCTGGCGGGCCAGGGTCTCGTCGAAGTCGTCGCGCTTGCGGACGAGTCCGTAGTCCGGGAAGGAGGCGAGTTCCGGCCAGTCCAGCTGGAGCCGCTGGCCGCCGCCGATGATCCGCAGGCCCTTGTTGCGGAGCCAGCCGGCCTCTTCGGAGATGTCGATGCCCATCGCCACCAGCTGCTTGGTGGCGCGCGGGGTCAGGCCGTCGCCGCAGACCTTCTCGCGCGGGAACGCCGTCTTCTCCAGCAGCAGGACGTCCAGTCCGGCCTTGGCGAGGTAGTAGGCGGTGGTCGAGCCGGCGGGCCCGGCTCCGACGACGATCACATCCGCGGAGTGTTCGGAGAGGGGCTCGGTCACTGCGGGGTCTCCCGAAGGCTCGATAAGGGGTGCCCAACGGCACAGGACATGTGCAGTCTATGCAGCGAGAGAGATCACGAACCCGAAGGGCTGCCCCGATGACCACCTCGCCCACCTCGCCCACCTCGCTCCCCGTCGTACAGCTGCGCGTGCCCACCGATGAGGACGCCCGGGCCTGGCACGGCGTCTTCGACGACCCCGATGTCATGGAGTTCCTCGGCGGTCCCGCCGAGCTGTCCCTGTACGAGGAGTTCACCGCGCGGCAGCGGCTGCACGATGCACAGCTCGGCTACTGCCTGTGGACGCTGCTGGACGCGGAGGGCACGGTGCTCGGGTTCACCGGCGCGCAGCCGTGGCCGCAGAAGGAGTGGGGGCCGGTCGGCGAGATCGAGATCGGCTGGCGGCTGGGGCGCTCCGCCTGGGGGAAGGGGTACGCGTATGCCGCTGCGCTGGCGACGCTGGAGCGGATACGGGAGGCGGGGGTTCCGCGGGTGGTGGCGATGATCCACGCCAGGAACTCCCGTTCGGTGGCGGTGGCGGAGCGGCTCGGCATGGACCTGGCCGAGGAGTTCCTGACTCCGGGCGGCAACCCGGGGCGCCGCTACAGCCTGCAGCTCCGCCCCGCGTAGCCGGCCGCCGCCCGGACCTGCCCCCTGGTCCGCCGCCCCGGGCCGGCGGACGGAGTCTCCCCCAGCTACCGCTGGGAGGTGCCCCCAGCGCAGCGGCACGAAGCCGGGGAGGCGCCCCCGGCACCGGGCCGCGCGAGTGGCGCGTCAGAAGACGGACAGGCCCGTCAGGGTCGTGAAACGGTCGAGGGCGGCTACGGCGGCGACGGAGTTGCCGTGGAGGTCGAGGCCCGGGCTCCACGCGGCCAGCGTGCAGCGGCCCGGGACGACCGCCACGATCCCGCCGCCCACCCCGCTCTTGCCGGGGAGGCCGACGCGGTAGGCGAACTCGCCTGCCGCGTCGTACGTCCCGCAGGTCAGCATGACCGCATTGACCTGTTTCGCCTCGCTCCGCGTCAGCAGCCGCGAGCCGTCCGCGCGCAGCCCGTGCCGGGCCAGGAACCGTGCGGCGCGGGCCAGATCGGCACAGCTCATCTCGATGGAGCACTGCCAGAAGTAGTGGTCCAGCAGCGTCGGCACGGGGTTGTCGATGTTCCCGTACGAGGCCATGAAATGGGCGAGCGCGGCATTGCGGTCGCCGTGCTCGTGCTCGGAGGCCGCGACCTCCGCGTCGAAACCGATCTCCGCGTTCCCGCTCTCCTGGCGCAGGAACTCCAGCAGCTCGCTGCTCGCGTCGCCCGTCAGGGTCTGCAGCCGGTCGGTGACCACGAGCGCGCCCGCGTTGATGAACGGATTGCGCGGAATGCCGTTCTCGTACTCCAGCTGCACGAGGGAGTTGAACGGGTTCCCGGAGGGCTCCCGGCCGACCCGGTCCCACAGGCTGTCGCCGCCCTCGGCCAGCGCCATGGCCAGGGCGAAGACCTTGGTGATGGACTGGACGGAGAACGGAACCTGCCAGTCCCCCACCCCGAAGACATTGCCGTCGAGATCGGCGACGGCCATCCCGAACTGCCCGGGGTCCACGGACGCGAGCGCCGGGATGTACTCGGCGGGCGTGCCGCTGCCCGTCAGGGGGGCGATGTCCGCCGCGATCTGCTCCAGCAGCTCCTGGTAGTCCACTGCTTCCTAGGCCTTGAAGCCGCGGTGCAGCGCGACGATGCCGCCGCTCAGGTTGCGCCAGGCCACCTTGGACCAGCCGGCCTTCCGGAGCAGCCCGGCCAGCTCCGGCTGGTCCGGCCACGCGCGGATCGACTCGGCGAGGTACACGTACGCGTCGGGGTTGGAGGACACGGCGCGGGCCACCGGCGGCAGGGCGCGCATCAGGTACTCCGTGTAGACGGTACGGAACGGCGCCCAGGTGGGCTGCGAGAACTCGCAGATGACGACCTGGCCGCCGGGCTTGGTCACCCGGTACAGCTCGCGCAGCGCGGCCTCGGTGTCGTGCACGTTGCGCAGGCCGAAGGAGATCGTCACGGTGTCGAAGACGTCGTCCTTGAACGGCAGCTTCGTCGCGTCGCCGGCGGTCAGCGGCAGCCAGGCGTGGCGCTTCTTGCCCTCGCGGAGCATGCCGAGGGAGAAGTCGCAGGGGACGACGTACGCGCCGGTCGCGGCGAACGGCAGTGAGGAGGTCGCGGTTCCGGCGGCCAGGTCCAGCACCTTGTGCCCGGGGCGCGCACCGACCGCCTTGGCGACCTCCTTGCGCCACAGGCGGGCCTGGCCGAGGGAGAGCACGTCGTTGGTGAGGTCGTAGTTCGCCGCGACACCGTCGAACATGGAGGCGACTTCGTGCGGCTGCTTGTCCAGGGAAGCGCGGGTCACTGGCGTTGGCCCCTCAGGTGCGGTGCGGTACGGGTGGGCGGATACCGGGCCATTCTCGCAGGCGCCTCCACGCCCCACCGCCGGGGGCACAACCGGCCCGCAGGACAGTGACGCGGGGCCCGTGCATCCGCGTTGACCGGCTCGTACGGCCCGACAAGGCCTACCGGGACACCCCGGGCCCAGGCTTGTCTCAGAACCCGTCAGCGGCGCCGGTGCAGGAGCCGGCCTCCGATGACCGTGGCCACGCAGCTGGTTGCGCCCTGATCGAGCAGCGCCCGGGCGTCGGGCACCGCGAACACCGCGAAGCGGGCCGGAACGCCCGGTTCCAGGATGCCGAAGAAGGCCTGCTCGGCCGCGTCCCGCCCGGCGAACGGGTCCAGGGACGGCGGGTCCGAAGGCGTGGCCGCCGCCGGGAGCAGCGTCAGCCCCGAGCGGACCACCGCCGTGCGCACCGCCGGGACCGTGAGCCGCCCGGCCACCGCCACCACCCCGCGGGCCAGCAGCTTCTGCGTGGCCCGGCGGGCGCTGTTGCCCCAGCGGGACTCGGTCATCTTCAGGGCGGCCAGAGCCTCGGCCCCGCTGATGGGCTCGGCCCCGAGCTCGATGGTCTCGTACGGGTCGTCCGGGTAGTACGTGCGCTCCAGCAGCACGTCCGCCCCGCGCACCAGCAGTCCCGGGGTCAGCACCCCGGGCCAGCGCCGCACCCGCGCGTGCGGGAAGTCCGCGCCGAGCTCCGCGTGCGGGCCCACGCGGCTGATCCGGTCGCCCTCGACGAGCACCGCCCCGCCGGGCTGCGGCGCGGCCCCCGGCCCGGCGAGGAGGAGTTCGGCGGTGTGGAGCGTCAGCAAGGCGCGGTCACTTGGTCGAGATGAGCTTCAGCTCGGGGTGCGCCGTGCCGCCCTCGATCGCGGTGGAGGAGATGTGCGAGACCACGCGGTCGTCGACCGGGTCGTTCGCCGGGTCGTCGTGCACGAGGAGGTGCTCGTACGTCGTCGCCCGCTGCGCGGGGACGCGGCCCGCCTTGCGGATCAGGTCGATGATCTCCTGGCGGTTGGAGCGGTGCCTGGCGCCGGCCGAGGAGACCACGTTCTCCTCGAGCATGATGGAGCCGAGGTCGTCCGCGCCGTAGTGCAGCGAGAGCTGGCCCGCCTCCTTGCCCACGGTGAGCCAGGAGCCCTGGATGTGGGCGATGTTGTCGAGGAAGAGCCGCGCGATCGCGATCATGCGCAGGTACTCGAAGACCGTCGCCTGGGTCCGGCCCTTGAGGTGGTTGTTCTCGGGCTGGTACGTGTACGGGATGAAGGCGCGGAAGCCGCCCGTGCGGTCCTGCGTGTCGCGGATCATCGCGATGTGCTCGATGCGCTCGGCGTTGGTCTCGCCGGTGCCCATCAGCATGGTGGAGGTGGACTCCACGCCCAGCTTGTGGGCGATCTCCATGATTTCCAGCCAGCGCTCGCCCGACTCCTTCAGCGGGGCGATCGCCTTGCGCGGCCGCTCCGGCAGGAGTTCGGCGCCGGCGCCCGCGAACGAGTCGAGGCCGGCCGCGTGGATGCGGCGGATGGCCTCTTCCGCGGAGACGCCGGAGATGCGGGCCATGTGGTCGACCTCGGACGCGCCGAGGGAGTGGATGACCAGCTGCGGGAACGCCTTCTTGATGGCGGAGAAGTGCTCCTCGTAGTACTCCACGCCGTAGTCCGGGTGGTGCCCGCCCTGGAACATGATCTGCGTGCCGCCGAGTTCCACGGTCTCCGCGCAGCGGCGCAGGATGTCGTCGAGGTCGCGGGACCAGCCCTTCTTGGTGTCCTTCGGGGCCGCGTAGAAGGCGCAGAACTTGCATGCCGTGACGCACACGTTGGTGTAGTTGATGTTGCGCTCGATGATGTACGTCGCGATGTGCTCGGTACCGGCGTAGCGGCGGCGGCGCACCGCGTCGGCCGCCTGGCCGAGCGCGTGCAGCGGGGCGTGCCGGTAGAGGTCGAGCGCCTCTTCCTTGGTGATCCGGCCCCCTGCGGCGGCGCGGTCGAGGACAGACTGGAGAACGGCCTGGTCGGTCACCGGTGCGTCACCTTTCGGCGGTGTGTCAAGAGGTACGGACCGATCCAGCCTACGCCAGGGGCCGTCCACGGATTTCAGGGGATACGGGTCAGGTCGCCTTCGGGGTTTCCGGCCGGGCCGTCGCCCGACTTGTAGTGGAGCGTCCCGTTGGCGTTGAGGGTGAAGCGCTCGTTGGCCGACCCGTTGGAGCAGATGCCGGGGGCCGGGTTGGGGCCGCCCGCGGAGTTCAGGACGAGGGAGCGGTCGGTGGCGGAGGCGAGCTTCCAGTCGCCGCTGCAGTCGGTGCCGAAGAGCGGGAGGATCGATTTGTCCCGGGCGACGACCTCGCCGACCTTGCCGCCCTTGATGGTGATCTCGAACTCGCTGGAGACCCCCGCGCGGGCGGTGATGAGCGTGCCCTTCCAGGTGCCGGTGAACTCCTTGGGAACGTCACCCCGGTTGCCCTGGGGCGGAGCCGAACCGTCCGTGGCGGTCGGGGTCGGGGTGCCGTTCGGCGTCGCCGCCGGGGGTGCGGCCGAGCTCTTCGGGGGCGTGGCGGCGGCCCCCGACGGCCGGTCCTGGTCGCCGCCCAGGCCCGGCAGCAGCCCCATCCCGTACAGCCCGCCGCCCGACAGCACGGCGAGTACGGCCGCCGTCGCGAGGACCAGCGAGCAGCTGAAGCGCCGCCCGGACGCGCTGAAGGCGACCTGGCGCGCCTGGTCGGGGGCGGTCCGCGGCTGCGGCACACCGGCGCCGGCGGTCTCGGTGGGACTCCCGTGGACGGCGGCGGGCGGCGCCCCGTAGGGACCGTACGGGGTCTGCGCCCGGGCGGCGCCGAAGGTGTCGGAGCCCGGGGTCGGGAAGCCGGCGCCCGCATGCCGGCCGGCGGCCGAACCGTACGGCCCGTACGGCCCGTATGACCCGCCCGCCGGCGAACCCGTCGGCGGGTACGGCGTGTCGGCGGCGACGGAGCCGGAACCCGCCGGGCCGAAGCCGCCCGCCGGACCGCCCCCGTACGACGGGTTCGTGAAGGGCGCGGGGCCCGACGAGGCCTCCGCGGCGTCCCTGGAGGGACCGGCGGGTGCGGCCTCCAGGTCCAGCAGGGCCACCGCCGCGCGGCTGGCCTCCTCGACCAGGGGCGCGGGCAGCCATCCGGGGGCGTGCAGGGCGCCCGCGAGCGCCTGCGCAATCGCCGCCGGGACGGGCCGGTCGGCGGCGGCCTTGGCCAGGCAGGCGGCGATCAGCTCGCGCAGCCCGCCGGCCGGGACCGCGTCGAGGTCCGGTGGTTCGTGGACCACCTTGTAGAGGAGGGTCGCCGAGTTGTCCCCGCTGAACGGCGGCCGCCCGGTCGCCGCGAAGGCCAGCACGGCGCCGAGCGAGAAGACGTCGGCCGCTCCGGTGATCCCCTTGCCGAGGATCTGCTCGGGGGACATGTAGCCGGGCGAACCTATGGAGACGCCGGTGGAGGTGAGCGAGGCGGTCCCGTCCGTGGCCCGCGCGATGCCGAAGTCGATCAGCCGCGGGCCGTCGAGGCTCAGCATCACGTTCGACGGCTTCACGTCCCGGTGGACGAGCCCCAGCCCGTGCACGGCCACCAGCGCGCGGGCCAGGCCTTCGCCGACGGCCCGTACGGAGGCCTCCGGAAGGGGCCCGTGCGCGGCGACCGCGCCGCCCAGGGAGGGGCCCGCCACATACCCGGTGGCCACCCACGGCACCGGCGCCTCCGGGTCGGCGTCCAGTACGGGCGCGGTCCACTCGCCGCCGACCCGCCGTGCGGCCTCGACCTCGCGGCGGAACCGGGCGCGGAACTCCTCGTCGGAGGCGAAATGCGGGTGCACGATCTTGACGGCCACCGTCCGGCCGCCCGCGCTGCGGCCCAGGTAGACCCGCCCCATGCCACCCGAGCCGAGCCGGCCGAGCAGCCGGTACGCACCTATGGTCCGCGGTTCGCCGGTTTCGAGCGGCTGCATCGCGTCCCCCTCCCCCGTTTGGTCCTGATCGCCAGAAGCACCTTAGAGGGGGCACCGGCCCGCCGGGGCGGATCCCGTGGGCCCCGGACCCGGCGCGCGTCCGCTCGAGGGCCTGCCCGCCGCGGCCCCGCATGTGCGCGGGGGCCTCGCGATTCGGGCTCCGCGCATTCCCGTGCGGCGAACAGGAAAGCGAAAAGAGGGGGAATTCCCGGGAAACGGCATATCCCCCTGACCGGAACCCGGGCTACCGCCCGGTAAAACCGATCACCGGATGGATCAGAGGCGGGCGCCGTCCCCGTTCAGCAGCTCCACGGCGACATCCGCGGGATAGCCCGTGGTCGGTCCCGTACGCCGGGCGAATTCCCTTACACCGGCCAACTGTTCGGGCCCGAAGCGGAAGTCGAGCGTCGTGAAGTACCGCCGGAGCAGATCGGCGTCGAAGGCCTCCCAGCGGGCCGCCTGCTCGGCGACCTTGGCGACCTCTTCGAGGGAGAGGTCGCGGGAGTCGAGGAAGGCCTCGTGGACCTTGCGCACGACGAGCGGCTCGCGGGCGAGGTAGTCCTTGCGGGCGGCCCAGACGGCGAAGACGAACGGCAGTCCGGTCCACTCCTTCCACATCAGCCCCAGGTCGTGCACGTCGAGGCCGAGCCGGGGCGCATCGTGCAGCGAGGCGCGCAGCGCGGTGTCGCCGATCAGCACGGCCGCGTCGGCCTCCTGCATCATCAGACCCAGGTCGGGCGGGCAGGTGTAGTAGTCCGGCTGGACCCCGTACCGCTCGGAAAGCAGCAGCTGGGCGAGGCGTACGGACGTACGGGAGGTCGAGCCGAGGGCGACCCGGGCCCCGTCCAACTGCCCCAGCGGCACCTGCGAGACGATCACGCAGGACATGACCGGGCCGTCGCAGCCGACCGCGAGATCGGGGAACGCGACGAGCTGGTCGGCGTTGCGGAGGAACTCCACGAGGGTGATCGGGCCCATGTCCAGGTCCCCCTGGACGAGCCGCTCGCTGAGCTTCTCGGGGGTGTCCTTGGTCAGCTCCAGGTCCAGCAGCGTGCCGGTTCTGGCCAGTCCCCAGTAGAGGGGAAGGCAGTTCAGGAACTGAATGTGGCCGACACGGGGCCGGCTGCGATAGGCGTCCACATCGCGAGACTAGCCCCCGGGTCTCCGTCAGCCTTCGGGCGGGCCTCAAACGTCCGGGTGACGTGATCTTTCCCTCTGGTCTCCGCCGCACGGTGCGTGCTAGGCTCGACGCAAGTTGCAGTTTGGTTTCCCTTGCAGTACGAGGCCTGCGGAGAATGTGACCCGCAGGCTTTTGTAGTTTTCAGACTTCTTAGCAGGTTCTGGAGCAGGGCGACCCTTTGGCCCATAGGAGGGCTCATGGCTACCGGAACCGTGAAGTGGTTCAACGCTGAAAAGGGCTTCGGCTTCATCGCCCAGGACGGCGGCGGCCCGGATGTCTTCGTCCACTACTCCGCGATCAACGCCTCTGGCTTCCGCTCCCTCGAGGAGAACCAGATGGTGAACTTCGACGTCACGCAGGGTCCGAAGGGCCCGCAGGCGGAGAACGTCACCCCGGCCTAGTCGCCTGGGCCAACCACATCGCGGTTGGATAGCAGTACCCAAGGAGCCCTGCCTCCTCCGTGCGAGCGGAGGAAGCGGGGCTCCTGCCTTTTGTCTGGACGTTGCACCCCTCCCGGGTGGGGGACGGGGCAAACGCCGCCGCCCCGGGCACCGTTGACACGGTGACCGGGGCGGCGGCGTTTGCGGGTGGGCCCGCGGGGCCGGACGGTTACGGCTTGGGCGTCGCCGGGGGCGTGGTCGGAGGCGTCGTCGGGGGCGTCGTCGGGGCTGCCGTGATCTTGAGGTCCAGGATCAGGACCACGTTGTCCTTCGTGATCAGGCGGAGGCGGTACGTGCCCGGGGCGACGTCCGTGGTGAACAGCTCAGGCAGCGCGATCTTGCCGTCGGCGCCGGTCGGGGCCAGGAGCAGGCTGGTCGCCTTCGCGCCGTCCTTGTCCTTGAACCACGGCCCCTTGGCCGTCGCCGGGTCCACCGGCACCCACTCGCCGGCCTTGTTCTGCTCGACCAGCCCGGCGGTGACCTGCGTACCCTCCACCGCCTTGCCCTGGGCGGTGGCCGTCAGTTCCACACCCTTGAAGCTGGTCCCCGCCACGACCTCCAGCGGCTTGGCCGCGTCGGCGTCGGTACGGGTGATCTTGTCCGCGACCGGGGCCGGCTTCGCCGTGACGGTGCCGGTGAAGTTCACCGTGAGCTGGGCCTCGGTGTTGTAGGCCGCCACCCGCAGGGTGAACCCGCCCGTCTTGGCACCGGCCTTCAGGCCGGGCAGGGCCGCGACGCCCTCGGAGTCGGTCTCGACCACGAGGAAGGTCTTGCCCTCCGCACCGATGAAGGTGCCCGTGGTGTCGTCCTTGAGCTCGAAGAGGATCGGCTTGGCGGCGGCCGGCTTGCCGTCGCTGAGCACCGCCTTGATCCGCGGGACCGTGGTGAACGCGGACCCGGCCTCGGCCTTGAGTTCCGGGCTGCCGAGCAGCTCCAGCTTGGCCAGGGTCGGGGCCGGCGTCGGCTTCTGCGGCTCGGCCGGCTTCGACGGGGTGGGCGTCGGCTTCGACGTGTGCGTCGGCGTGGTCGGGCTCGGCGTGGGCAGCGTCGTCGTGGGCGGCGTCGGGTAGTTCCCGACGGGCGGGTTCGGCACCCCGGTAGCACCGTTCTGGTACTGGTGCATGTACCCGATCACGGTGTTCACGTACTCGCGGGAGCTGTTGTAGCTGAGGATCGCCCGGTCGAGCTGCGCCTGGTCCGAGAGGTTCCGGTCGCCCGCGCACAGGTAGAGGCCCGCGCCCAGCGCCGCGTCGTAGATGTTGTTCGGGTCGCGCTTGCCGTCGCCGTTGCCGTCGGCGCCCCACCTGGCCCAGGTGGAGGGGATGAACTGCAGCGGGCCGACGGCGCGGTCGTAGACGGCGTCCCCGTCGAACTCGCCCTTGTCGGTGTCCTTGACCTCGGCGAAGCCGTTGCCGTCGAGGCGCGGTCCGCGGATCGGCTTCTCGGTGTAGCCGTCGGCCTTGAGCCCGTAGCCGGAGGCGTGCACGGACTCGACCCGGCCTATGCCGGCGAGCAGTTGCCAGGGCAGCTTGCAGCCGGGGAGCGCGGCGGCCACCGCGGTCTCGGCGCGCTTGTAGGCGTCGAGGGCGGTCCCGGGTATGCCGCTGGCCCCGCCGGCCCCCTCACCCGCACCGGCGGCGGGCGGTACGGCCGGGTCCGCGACCGGGCCGGGCAGGTCGAGGCGTGCGTCGCCGCGGTCGGTGGCCTGGGGGCTGTCCGGGGTGGGCTCGGACTCGCCCGCGTCGGCGGTGGACGTGTTGGTCACCACGGCGGCGGTCGTCAGGCTGGCCGCGAGCGCGGCCGTGCACAGGACCTTGCGCGAGGTGTTGACGAGGTGACGGTGAAGCGGCTTCACAGTGCGGCGATCCCCCCAAGGCGGCCGACAGGGTGTACGGCGAGTCAAGCCGTGGATATTCACTGTCTATCAGGTATTCGGATGCGACTCGCCGCGACCCCGGGAGATGTGACACACCATTCGTCTCAGCTTCACCGGGCCCTCACGACCGAACGAACAAAGACCCTGAGCACATGCCGGAAAAGCCCCAATGTCCTCTAGTTTGACCGTTCTTGCTTCCTGCCACCGCTGAAGCCCCTCGCACACGCCGATGCGCGAGGCCCGCGCGGAACAGCCGGACCGGCGAGCGGATCACGCTGCTAGATTCGGCGCCCATGAATGCCGAGGAATACGAGATGGCCTTCCGCGAGCGGGCGGAACGCAAGCGGACCCTGGGGGTCCTCCTGCTCATCGCGGCGGGCGGCATCTGGCTCTGGCTCGCCTACGAGTTGTTCGCGCCCTTCAGCCTCGACTACGGCTCGCACAGCAGCACGACGTGCGCCTCCCCCGTGTTCTACGACGAAGGAAGCTCCGGGAAGCACGGCTACGCCGAAGCCGAGGGCGACCGCTGCGCCGTCGCGCGGGACTCGGCCGACCTGCTCGGCCTGCTCGTGGTCTCCCTGCCCCTCGCGACCGTCGGCGTCTTCCAGTACACCTCGGGCACCGTGGCCCTGGCCGCGCGCCGCCACACCGAGGAACTGACCGTGCTCAAGGCCCTGCCGCCCAGGCCCTGAGTCACCGGCTCGCCGCGTGCGTGTGCACGCGGAGCAGAAGCGCGTGCAGGGTGGCCTGTTCGGCCTCGCCGAGAGGGGCGAGCAGCTCGTCGCGGACGGCCCCGGCCTCCGCGGTCAGCTCGTCCAGGAGCCGCCGGCCCGGCTCGGTGATGCTCGCGAGAACCCGGCGCCGGTCGGCCGTGTCGCGCTCCCGGTCGACGCATCCGAGCCGGTCGAGGCCGTCGAGGACCTTGACCACGTCGCTCGGGTGCACGTCGAGCCGCTCGGCGAGATCGCGCTGCGGCTGCGGTCCGTGATCGGCGAGGGCGGCGAGCACGGCCATGTCCCACAGCCGCAGACCGCGCGCGGCGAGCCGGTCGCCGACGAGGGTGCGGGCGGCCTTGCCCACCCTGGAGAGCAAGTAGGGGGTGAGGGCGGTCAGTCGGGGCGTCGAGGGCGCAACCATGGGCACATTGTAGGGTGACACCAATCATTGGTATTACCCTATTGATTGCGTTGAACGGAGCCCGCATGGACGCCCTGCACCCCCGCCTGCTCGTCGCCCGCTTCGGCGAGACCTTCCGCTTCTACGACGCCCTGCTCCCGGCCCTGCTCGGCGCGACGCGCACGCGCGGCGCCGAGCAGGGCCCGTACGCCTCGTGGGACGTGAACGGCCAGGGCGTACTGGCGCTGTTCGACCGCACGGCGATGGCCGCCACGGTGGCGTCACGGAACCCGGTCGGCCCTGATGGCCCTGCTACCTCTGCAGGCCCCGCCGGCCCTGATGGCCCTGCCGGCCTTGCTGGCCTTGCTGGCCTTGCTGGCTCTGATGGCCTTGCCGGCCCCGATGAACGGACCATGCTGGTCAGCCGCGTCCCGGACGTGGACGCCGCCTACGCCGCCTGCCTGGCCCGCGGCACCACCCCGGCGGGCCCGCCGGCCGACCGCCCGGAATGGGGCCCGACCCTGCGCAGCGCCCATGTCCGCGACCCCGAGGGCAACCTGTGGGAGCTCCAGTCGTACTGAGCACGGCCGCCCACCGCCACGCGTTGCACCCGGGCACCCGGGCTCGCGGTCACTAGGGTGAAGTGCCATGAGCACCGATCCGATCCGCGTCCCCGACCTGACGGAGCGCCCCCACCGGCTGATCGTCGACCGCACGATGCTGGCCTGCGAGCACACGCTGTACACGGCGTGGACCGAGGAGTTCGACCGCTGGTTCGCGGCGCCGGGCTCGGTCGTGATGACGGCCGAGGTGAACGCCCCGTTCTTCTTCGAAACGGAGTTCACGAAGGAGCCGGGGGCTCCCCTGACCAGGCATCCGCACTACGGGCGCTTCCTGAGGCTGGTGCCCGACCGGCTGGTGGAACTGACCTGGGTGACGGGCCGGGCCGGCACGGCGGGCGACGAGACGGTGGTCACCGTCGAGCTCCTCCCCCACCCGATCGGCACGCACCTGCGGCTGACCCACGCCGGGTTCTACGACGAGGCCGCCCGCGACAACCACGAGTCGGCCTGGCAGCAGGTCCTGGCGAACCAGGACGAGGTCCTCGGCGTCTCCGCCGAGGACGCGGCCGAGGACGCGGGCGAGGACGCGGGCGAGGGCGACGTGCGCGGCGCCGCCGAGGACTCCGGCTGACGGTCTCCGCCAGGGACTCGCCGAGGACCCCGGCCGACGGCCTCCGCCGAGGACTCGCCGAGGACTCCGCCGTTGGTCGCTGCCGTCTCCACCGGATGGGGGAGGCACCTCGCTCCCGAGGGCGACGTGCGCGGCGCCGCCGCTCGCAAGGATCGAGGGGAAGCACACGGCCGACACACGGACCGGCCTCTCCTCGATCGGAGCATCACCGCCATGCGCAACAGGACCCTGCGGATCGCCGCCTTGCTCGCCCTGGCCACCGCCCTGACCGTCCCGATGGCCGCCGCCTCGGCCGCGACCCAGCCGCCGCCTCCGGCCGCGGAGACCACCGCCTCCATCAAGGGCTGGGGCCGCCTGGACTACCCGATCGCCGGCAATGACATCCAGGTCGCCGTCGACGCCCGCGCCACCTTCGCCAAGGACGGCGCGTTTCCCACCCGTTCCGAGGGCACCCTCCGCCTCTCCCACAAGATGACCGGGCCGGACGGGGCCTCGCGGACCTACTGGGCGTACATGGAGGTCGACTGCATGACCAAGGGCGGCCCCAACGCGACCGTGACCGGGCGGATCGTGGCCGCCAGCAACAATCCCGCGGACGCCACCTTTCCGGCCGACCCCTTCCAGTCGATGCTGAAGGACCACGTCCGCCTGGGCATGAGCTTCTACGTCGCCGGCAAGGGCGGCGGCCCGTCGCGGGTCGGACTCTCCGGGGTGGCGGACAAGACTCTGTCGAAGTGCATGGCCCCGGCGCCCTCCAGTGAGGTCGTCAAGGGCGGCTTCAGCCTGAAGTCCTGACCGGCGGCCCGCGGTCGTCACAAGCAGACCCACACCGCCTTCCGCGGATGCCCCGGCGGACGGCCCCGCACCCCCCAGTCCCGGGCCACGGCTTTCACCAGCACGAGCCCGCGCCCGCCCTCGGCCGACCACGGATCGGCCGGGGCGCGGGCACCTCCGGCGGCCGCTGCTCGCCCCGCGCGTCGCCGACCTCCAACCGCACCCGCCGCCCGTCGAAGCTCAGCAGGACCCCGAAACCCCGCCCGGGAACGTGCCCGTGCACCACGGCGTTGGCGGTAGCTTCCGGGTCTCGTGCCGCTCGCATGCAATGTCACTGATTTCGGTCGTCACCTCACCGAGCGTGTCCGGAGCGTCGTAGGCTTGCCGGGAGCGCGGCGCTACGGCGGAGTCCCGTAGGGCCGGCCCCAGTTGCGTGTACGGCCCGTACGGACGAGGGCGGTTCAGCCTATGAACGACCTGTCAGACCGCGAGGAACAGCCGGAGCGACCCGTGGAGGTCGACGGCACCGCGTACCTCTTCAAGGCGCTCGGCAAAATCATCAAGGTGCTGAGAGAAGCGGCGGGCCTTCAGCAGAAGGAGCTGGCCGCGCTGGTGCATGTGGGCGAGGACCTGGTGTCCTCGATCGAACGAGGGGTACGCATCCCCCAGCCGGACTTCCTGGAGAACGCCGACCGCGCGCTGGGCGCCGGTGGCGTCCTGAGGGCGGCGATCCCGGACGTCAAGGAGGCCCTGAAGCGGGCCAGGACGCGCCATCCCGATTGGTTCCAGGATTACGCGAAGGCGGAGGCGGCCTCCAACGCGATCCACGACTACAGCTACCAGGGCATCATGGGCCTCCTCCAGACGGAGGGGCACGCACGGGCCGTTTTCGCCAAACGCCGACCGCTGCTAGACGAGGCGACGATCGAGAAGCGGGTGGCCGACCGGATGGCCCGCCAACAGATCTTCGAACGCTGGCCCTCGCCCACCTTCAGCTTCGTCCTCGACCACAGCCTGCTGATGCGCCCCGTGGGCGGCCGAGCGGTGCACGAGGAGCAGCTGCGCCGCCTCATCGAGATCGGCAGCCTGCGGACCGTGGAACTCCAGGTGATGCCCTTCAGTCGGGGTGAACACGCCGCCATGGGCGGGTCGTTCAGCCTGCTCCACCCAAAGGGCCGCCAACAGGTGGCCTACCACGAGGCCTATGCCCGCCCGAGCCTATCACCGACCCTGAACAGGTAAGGATCTTCGCCGAACGCTATGGGATCATCCGGGCACAGGCGCTCACGCCGGACGAGTCCCTGACCTTGATCGAGAAGACGCTGGGAGAGAGATGAACACCACGAACCTGGCCTGGTTCAAGAGCAGCTACAGCGACGGCGAGGGCGGCCAGTGCCTCGAAGTCGCCTACACCTGGCGGAAGTCGAGCTACAGCTCCGGCGAAGGCGGCCAGTGCGTCGAGGTGGCCACCTGCACCGACACCGTCCACGTCCGGGACTCGAAGCTGACGGCCGGCCCCGAGTTGGCCGTCTCGCCGCAGGCCTGGGCCTCGTTCCTGGGCGGGGTATCCCGCTAGCGGGATTCCCGTACGCAGCGTCGGAGGAGTGTCCGGGGGCGTCCCGTCAGTCCACTGTCCTTCCGTGTCGGTCCGGGCCGTCAAGGGCGCTCCTTCGTCGCGTCGCTTCGCGATGTCGCTGCGCTCCACCCTTGACTGCCCGGCCCGCCCCGGAAAGACGAAGACTGTCGGGAAGCCCCCGAAGGATGGCCGGGAGGTTCGTGTTCCGGCCGGGGGGATATCGGAGCCGGGGCCGAGCCACAGGCCCCTCGGGGCTTGGATGTTCTCCAGGTAGCCGCTCTTGAACCCGTAGGCGTCGGCCTTGGCCTGGTGCCGCTTGTCGACCTCGATGGCGAGCCCTAACTAGCCCTCCCGGGTTGGGGGGTGGCTTGGTGCGGCCCGTCAACCAGCGGACGAAATCCTTCCGGCTCAGGGGTTCCTCAGACTTCGATCTTGATGTGGAGGCTTTGCCTCCGAGCCATCCGGCGGAACCGCTGCGTCCCGACTTGGGCTTACTGCACACTTCATGACGATTCATCAGGCAACCAGGGAGCAGCCGGTGGAATCTCAGGAGATCCCGATCACGATCACCCCGCAGCAGGCCGCCCACGGCGTGATTCTGACCGTGCCGCTGCCCACCGGCACGGCCCGGCTCAGGATCCCGCCCGCCCGCGACGGCGACCTCGTGCGGGCCCGTCTCGGCGAGGACGAGGTGCTGCTGCGCATCCGGGTCGCCCCGGGGCCGGCGCCCGCTTCGAGCTCGCGGGGATGCCTGGTGGCGCTCGGGGTGGTCGTCGCCGTGGTCATCGGCGCGATCCTGCTGAACAGCGGGGACGACGACAAGGGCAAGACCGCCGCCCCCACGCCCACGCCCTCGTACAGTTCCTGGTCGCCTGCCCCGGCCCCGCCCCCGGTGGGCAGCGCGACCGATCCCGTCGCCTCTCCCACCGAGGCGGCCCCCAGCCCGTTCGACCGGGGCACCTGCCTCAACGGGACCCTGCCGGACTCGACCACCGCACAGAAGGTCACCGGCGTGGAGGAGGTCTCCTGCTCGGCGTCCGACGCGCACTACAAGGTGATCGAGAGCATCCCGCTGACGTCTGACCTGAACCGCTGCAACGACAATCCGAAGACGCAGTACGCCTTCTCGTACCGCTACAGCCGGGGCGGGGTCACCATCAACCAGTACGTGTACTGCCTCGTCGGCCTCGGGTCCTACGCACGCGGCTGAGGCCTCAGCCCGCCAGCACCTGCGCCAGCTCCGCCGGCTGCGAGAACATCGGCCAGTGGCCCGTCTGCATCCGCACCAGGCTCCACCGCTCGCCCTTCAGGAGCGCGGCCGCCTCCGGGCCCGGGTCCTCACCGTCCAGCAGGCACTTCACGTACACCGCCGGGAGCTCGGAGAGCGGGCCGGTGAGCTCCGCCGGTTCCGTCAGGGTGGCGCCCGGGTGGGGGGTCGAGCCCGCCACGATGCGGCTGATCTGCTCCGCGTCCAGGCCCTGGCCCGCGTAGTCGGCCGCGGTCAGCGGTGGCCAGAAGCCGTCGTGGGCGGCGATCGCGCCTTCCACCATCGCCCGGCCGTCCGGCCAGCCCGATACGAACGACCCGCCGTCCACCGGGACGTTGGCGTCCACGAATACGACCCGGGCCAGCCGGTCGCCGATCCGCTGGGCCGCCTGGCCGACCGGGATGCCCGAGTAGCTGTGGCCGACCAGGACCACGTCGCGGAGGTCGAGGCGCTCGACCTCGTCCACGATGTCCCGGACGTGGGTCTGCTGCCCCGCCGGTACGCCCTGCCGCTCGGCCAGGCCGGACAGCGTCAGCGGGTGGGTGCTGTGCCCTGCCGCGCGCAGGTGCGCGGCCACCTCCTCCCACGCCCACGAGCCGAGCCATGCCCCTGCGATGAGCACGTAGTTCGCCATGGCGGCACCGTAACGGGCCCCACTGACAACGCCCCTCGGCCGCGTCGGGCGGGCGGCCTACGGGATGTTGGCGGTCGACTCGCAGTTGACGGCGATGTCGGTGCCGGCCTGGCCGTCGCAGGCGTCGGTGTTCGGGCCGCCGTCGAGGAAGTCGTCGGCGGGTCCGGCGAAGATCGAGTCGTTGCCGGCCTGGCCGCGGAGCCGGTCCCGGCCGCCCGCGGTGCCGGCGCTCGCGTCCACGTCGAAGTTGGCGTTGTCGCCGAAGAGGAAGTCGTCGCCGCCCCCGCCGTCGATCTGGTCGTTGCCGGCCGAGGTGACGGAGGCGTCCCCGACGGAGCTGTCGCCGACGAGGAACTCGGCAGCGGAACCGCCGATGATCGTGTCGTTGCCCGCGCCCCGGGCCTGCCCGCCGTCGGGGTCGCCGATGTTGTGGTCGCCCAGGGCGAAGACGCCGCCGTCGGCCCCCATGTCGAGCAGGTCGTTGCCGCCGCTGCCGACGGCCCCCGCGAGCCCTCGCTGTCGCCGATGATGTTGTCTCCGGTGCCCAGGCCGGCGCGCAGGATGTCGTTGCCCGCGCCGGTTCCCGTGCCCCGGAAGGGCGCCGCCGAGTCGCCGAGCAGGCCGTCGTCGCCGTTGCCGCCCTCCAGCAGGTCGTTGCCGCCGCCCGTGGCGTCGCCCCCGAGGGCGACGCTGTCGCCGGTCATGTGCTCGTCGTCGCCGTCGCCGCCGAACATGCGGTCGTTGCCGCCGCCGCTCGCTTGGGGGTCAGTCCTTGCGGTACAGATCCTCGATCTCCCGCTCGTAGTCCCGCGCAATCACCCCCCGCTTCAGCTTCATCGACGGCGTCACATGCCCCCGCGCCTCCGTGAACTCCCCCGCCAGCACCGCGAACCGCCGGATCGACTCCGCCCGCGACACCAGCCGGTTCGCCTCGTCCACCGCCCGCTGGATATCCGCCCGCAGTTCCTCATCCCGCACCAGCTCCCTGATCGGCACCCCCACCTTCTTCCGCATCTGCCGCCAGTGCGCCAGCCCCTCCGGCTCCAGGGTGATCAGGGCCGTGACGTACGGCCGGTTGTCGCCGATCACCATGCACTGGCCGACCAGCGGGTGGGCCCGCAGCCAGTCCTCCAGCGGGGCCGGGGCCACGTTCTTGCCCCCGGAGGTGATGATCAGGTCCTTCTTCCGGCCCGTGATCGTCAGGTACCCCTCCCCGTCCAGCTCCCCGATGTCCCCGGTGGCGAGCCAGCCCCCGTCCCCCACGGCCCCGTACGCCGTGTTCCAGTACCCCGCGAACACGTGCCGCCCCCGCAGCAGGACCTCCCCGTCGTCCGCGATCCGCACCGCCGTGCCCGGCAGCGGCCACCCCACCGTCCCGAGCCTCGGCTTCAGCGGCGGGGTCACGGTGCTGGCCCCGGTCGTCTCCGTGAGCCCGTACCCCTCGAAGACCTCGATCCCGGCGCCGGTGTAGAAGGCCGCGAGCCGTCGCCCGAGCGGCGAGCCCCCGCTCAGGATGTACCGCACGCGCCCGCCGAGCGCCGCCCGGATCCGCCGGTAGACGAGCGGGTCGTACAGCGCCCGTGCCGCCCGCAGGCCCAGGCCCGGTGTCCTGCCCTCGACGATCTCCCCGTACCGCTGCGCGATCCGCGCCGCCCGGTCGAAGGACGAGGCCCGGCCCATCCGCTCGGCGGTGGCCCGCGCGGTGTTGTACACCTTCTCCAGCACGTACGGGATGGCCAGCAGGAACGTCGGCTGGAAGCCGGCGAGATCGGCGAGGAGGTCCTCGGTCTGAATGCTCGGCGCATGCCCGAGCTTCACCCGCGCCCGCATGCAGCCCACGGCCACCATCCGCCCGAAGACGTGCGAGAGCGGCAGGAAGAGCAGGGTGGAGGCGGGGTCCTTGCTGACGGATTTGAAGACGGGGTGCAGCAGTTCGACCGCGTTGTCGGCCTCGGCGAAGAAGTTGGCGTGCGTGATCACGCAGCCCTTGGGCTGTCCGGTCGTGCCGGAGGTGTAGATGAGGGTGGCCGCGGAGTCCGGCGTACGGAGGGACCGGCGCGCGTGCACCACGGCGTCGGGCAGGTCCTCGCCGGCCTTGACCAGCCGCGACACCGCGCCGGTGTCGAATTCCCACAGGTGCGCCAGCCAGGGCAGGTGGGCCCGCTCGGCGCTGATGATGCGGGCCTGCGCGGTGTCCTCGACGGCGCAGGCCACGGCGCCGGAGTCCTGGATGATCCAGCGGGCCTGGAGCGCGGAGGAGGTCGGGTAGATGGGGACGGTGACCAGCCCGGCGGCCCAGCCCGCGAAGTCCAGCAGGGTCCACTCGTAGGTGGTCCGGGCCATGATCGCCAGCCGGTCCCCCTCGCGCAGCCCCTCGGCGATCAGCCCCTTGGCGACGGCCATCACCTCGCCCGCGAACTCGGCGGCGGTGACGTCCCGCCAGCTGCCGTCCCGCTCCTTGCGGGCGAGCACCACCTCGCCGGGGGCCTCCCGGGCGTTCTGGAACGGGATGTCCCCGAGCGATCCGCTCCCCGGCACCCCGACCAGCGCGGGCACCTCCACCTCCCGCACCACCCCGTCGACGACGGTCAACACGGGCGGTACCGGCCTCGGCTCGGCTCCCACGGCTTCCACGGCGCTCTCCTCGGCTCGACTCGGGAGTTACCGCCGGTAATCTACGCACGGGTATTCCCGCTGACCACCCCTCCGACCAGGCAAGCCCGAACCCACCCGACTCCTCCACACCACCCGCACCACCGACCCGCGGGGCTTCAGCGCGGGCGGCGCGGGGCCAGGGTGTTCAGGAGGGCTGCGCCGCGGGCTGCGTCGTCCACCGATATCGCGAAGTCCTTCCCCCCGGACCGGACGACCAGGCAGGTGCCGCTCCGCAGCATCACCGTCGTGCCCGTCCGGCCGACCCGGTAGCCCCAGCCGCCGGCCTGCGCCGGGGTGCGGTGTTCGGCGCGGGCCCATTCGACGTCCTCGGCGGCCCAGCGGCGTACGGGCAGGCCGAGCGGGCCGAAGGCCACCTCCAGGCCCTCCGCGGTGACCCGGGCCCGGACCGACGAGCAGGTCAGCGCCGCGACCGACACGAGGGAGAAGGGGACGACCAGCGTCCACGGGAGGTCGATCAGACCGCCCACAGCGGCCAGGACGGCGGCCAGCACCACGATCCCCGTGGCGGCCGCCGTCAGCTGGAGCCACGGATTCGACGCACGGGAGAGCCATACGCGCCGCTCACCGGCCGGGATGTCCATGACGGGCTCCTCGTGCGCCGACTCCCCCACCGGCGACGGGAGCCGGCGGCTCACCAGCCACCCGCCGAGACCCGCCAGCGCCGCCACCGCGAAGGTCACCGCGACCCCGGCGTTCACCGAGTCCGCGTCCCGCCAGTCCGCGTGGTCCAGGTTCGCCCGCACGATCGACACCTGGGCTCCGGCCAGGAACACCCCACCGCACAGCAGCCCCGCCGCCGCCCCGCGCCGCAGGTAGACGGAGCCCGCGGCGAGCCCGGCCCAGATCAGCGCCGGAAACAGCACGGCCGCCCACAGCGGCATGGAGCCGTCGGGCCTTCCGGCGTCGTCGAAGTGGGTCGCCAGGCGGTCCGGCAGCCGCCCGCTCGCCGCCAGGGGCAGCGCCACGAGTAGGACGAGGACCCCGGCCACCCAGCCGGCCGCCCCCCACACCGATCCACCCCTTGCCCCCGCACGGCCGTTCACGGCGCCTCCTTGATCATTTCTATGAGATCCGCCTTGCTGTACCCCCGGCGCGCCGCATCCGCCACCAGCTCGCGCACGCGCTCCACCAGCACCGACCGCGCCTCCGCCCCGACGGCCACCGACACGCCGCGGCCCCGCCGGAACTCGAGCAGCCCCTCGTCGCGCAGGGCGCGCAGCCCGCGCAGGACGGTGTTGGCGTTCACGTCCAGCGCCTGCGCGAGCTCGCGCGCGGATGGCAGCCGGTCCCCCGGACCGCACTCCCCCTCGGCGATGGCACGCCGGATGGCGCCCGCCACCTGCTCGTGCAGGGGCCGGCTGTCTGCGGTGTTCAGCCTCAGCAACATGATGCCAATGACACTAGCACCATCTCACCCATTCGCCCCGCTGCGACGGAGCGCGGAAGCGGGGTCGGTCCGTGGCGCGCAGGGTGCGGTGGACGGTGCCGCGCAGGTGCCGGACGACCTGCGGGTCGGCATCGAGAGTGCAGTCGGCGCCGAGATCCGGCGTGCGCCACCCGGCACCGAGGCGGCGTGCACGGACACCCCCACCGGCGCGGCACTCGCCGTAGGGCTCGATCACGGCTGCGCAAGGGCTCGTCGTGGTGGCCTCGTGGTATTCAGTCGCCTCCCCCGGACGGGGGAGGCGGGTGCGGCCAGCGGGGGATGTGGCCGGTCGGGGTGACCTTCCAGGATGGGATTCCTGCTGGTGGAAGGGGAGTCCGGATGCAACGGTGGGATCGGGTCGGGCGGAGAGCGGCTTATGGGGCTGCTTTGGCGCTGTCGCCGTACTTGCTGCTCAAGGTTTCGTGGGTGGCCGGCTCGCTCATGGGGTTGCTGCCGGTCGGCAACGGGTTCGGCATGGCGGAGTGGGTGGTCCTCAACACCGTCACGATCGGTATGGCCGCGATCGGGATCGCGTTGGCGCTCGCTCTGGTGCGGCCGTGGGGGATGCGGATACCAGGGGCGCTGGTCGTGTTCTGCGCCTGGGTGGGGTCGGGGTTCCTCGTCTCGATACTGCCGTTCGCCGTGCTCGGTGCACTCCTGGATGCGGGCGGCGGCTCACAGGGCGGCGGCGAGGATCCGGCCATGCCGTTCTGGGAAGGCGTACTGGTCCAGTTCAGCTTTCTGGGGATGGGGCTGGGGCTGGCCCTTGCGGTTCCCGCGTATCTGAGGCGCCGCTGGCCAGAAGGGTTCGCTGGGCGAGTCGGCGACGGCCCGCGCACGGCACCGCCATGGGCGGCTGCCGTCGGTGCGGTGGTCGGGCTGGTCTGGCTCTACTGGGCGGTCGGCGGCACCGCGGGAATCACGCACCCGGCCGAGCGGATCACCGACTGGTACGCGCTGGGAGCCATCTCCGGTTTCTGGGCGCTCGCCGGATCCGCCGCCGTCGCGATGGCCGCCTGGGCGCGACCTGCCCGGTTGCCCCGCTGGCTGCCTCTGGTGTTCGGGTGGGTCGGGTCGGGCTCGCTGTTCGCGTGGAGCGGCTGGAAGCTGCCCATCACGTTGTACATAGCGTGGGCGGAGCCGGTCGGCGCCAGGCCGCCTGAGAACCCCGTCGTCGCGGTGCTCCTGCATCTCTGCGCCGTGGTGGCGGGCGCGGCGATGCTCCGGACGCTCGTCCGCACGCGTCACCGCGTCGCCGAGTCCCCTCACCAGCCCGATGTCGCCACTCGGCGTGGACGCGGTGCGCAGGAGCCGGCCGTGGCGTCTTCCCCTCTCCCGGTAGACGAGCAGCCAGTCCGCACTCGACCGCACCCGGAGCAACTCGGTGATCATTTACGGGACGTCCCCTAGGCAGCCGCGGAGAGGCCGCCGGGCAGCGGGCAGTCACCGCAGCGGCCCGGTTGCGGGGCCCGGAAGGCGCGTTCACAGCCGTCGCAGGTCTGGAACGGGTGCGGCCGTTTGACCGGCCTGGCCGCTGGGGGCGCCGGCAGGTGCGGCGGCAGCAGCGCCTCCAGCCGGTAGGCGAGTACGGAGGCGGGGCTGCGCATCGGCTCGGGCAGGTTCCCGGTCAGGGCCAGCGCGACGGCCTCGGGATCGACCCCGCGCTCCAGCCAGGCCGACGCCTTCGGCGCGAGCCGCTGTACGTCCCGCTCGGCCAGCAGCAGCCGCGGGTCGTACCGCCGCAGCCCGGCGAGCAGATCGGCGGCCCCGGGGTGCAGCTGCCGCGGCGCGGGCTCGGGCTCGGGGACCCGCTGCGCACCGGCCTCCGGAGCCGGGTCCGGCTCCGGATCGGGCTCCGGCTCCGGATCGGGCTCCGGGCCCGGCTCCGGATCGGATTCCGGGTCCGGGTCGCGATCCCGGTCCGGGCCCGGTACGGGCTCCCGGTCCGGCGGCGGCTCCGGTACGGGCTCCCGGTCCGGATCCGGCTCCCGGTCCGGCTCCGGCGGAGGCGGGCCGTCCGGGGTGGTCAGCGGCTTGTTGTACGAGTACGTCCGGGTCACCACCCGCCCGGCCTCCAGCCGCTCGAGGCGCCGCTCCAGGTACCCGTGCCGCTCCAGCTCCCGCAGGGCGGAACCGATCCGGCGCTCGCCCTCCGGGAACCGCTCGGTGAGCGCCTTGACGCCGACCGGCGCCCCGTCGGGCAGCGACTGGATGTACGCCGCGACCCCGATGGCCGTCGCCGACAGCTCGCGGTGCTGGAGGAGGTGGTTGCCGATCACGGTGTAGTGACTGGCGTGCCACGTGTTGACGTGGATGACACCGGATCGGGGGGTCCCGGTACGAACTCGGGACGAGGCGCGCGAGGGCGCGCTAGGGTGCTGAGGAGCCATGGGGAAGCAGTCACTTCCTTAGATGGTCAGGCCCTCGACCGGGATGCCAGTCCCGCCGGGGGCCGTCTCATGTCTGCGGTTGTCGGGGCGAGCATATGCCCGCCAACCGGCCCGGAATCCAGCTCAGTTGGCACAGTTCACCCGACCGAGCGACGCGGGCCGGTGGGGTTGGGTTGGTTGGTTCTTTCCCCCGGTTCTTTGGCTCTTTATGCGTCTAAGCACGCCGGATCGCGGCGCCCCGGGACACGGCGGCGAGCGAGACCTCCGCCCACACCACCTTGCACGGAACCGGCCCTTCCCTTACGCCCCAACGGTCCGCGAGCGCTTCGACCAGCACGAGCCCCCGCCCCGCGTCGTGGATCCGCGGGATCCGGTCGCCCCGGGCGTCCGTCACCTCGATGAGCAGGGTGTCTGGGGTGACGGTGAGCGCCAGCCGGAAGTCCCGCCCGGTCACGCGCCCGTGGGTCACGGCGTTGGTGGTGAGCTCGGCGATGATCTGCGCGGGCACCTCCAAGGGCAGCCCCCAGGCGCGGAGTTGCTCGACCGCGAGCACGCGGCCGAGTCGGGCGCCGCGCGGAGTGGCGGACAGCTGGACGTGAAAGTCGACGAGTTGAGGAATCACGTCACTCAGCGTGGCCGTCCGTGCGTACCGTGAGAACCAACACCGCCCGTACGTCCCGCGTTTGTCCGGAGCTTGTCCAGCCCTGTCCGGGCTGTCCGGATCGACCTGACGGGTACGGGGCGCTGAGGACATCGGCTCGTCGGAGGTGGGCGCGCATGAGCGTGGACAGCAGTGACGGTACGGAAGAGCCCGGCTGGGACGTCGACCCGGAGGACGAACAGGGCGTGGCGGTGGTGGCCGCGCTGGGCCGCCAGCTCAAGGCCTGGCGCGAGTCGGCCGGCATGCGGCCCGCCGACTTCGGGCTCGCCATCCAGTACGGAGAGGACCAGGTCCGCAAGGTCGAGGCGGGCAAGCGGATCCCCCGCCCCGAGTACCTGGACAGGGCGGACGAGGTACTGAAGGCGGGCGGCAAGATCGCCGCGATGAAGGCGGACCTGGAACAGGTCCGCTACCCGAAGAAGATCCGCGACCTGAAGAAGAGGGAGGCCAAGGCCGTCGAGATCGGCGCCTATAACAACCACAACATCCATGGCCTGTTGCAGACCGAGGAATACGCGCGGGCACTGCTCCGGACCTTGCGCCCCGCCTACTCATCGGACGAGATGGAGCGGATGGTGTCCGGCCGCATGGCACGTCAGTCGATCTTCCAGCGATCCCCTGGCCCGGCCCTCGGTTTCGTCCAGGAAGAGGTCACACTCCGCCGTCCGATCGGAGGCACAATGGTGCTGCGCCGACAGCTCGAACACCTCTTGGAGGTCATCCAGTTGCCGAACGTCGAGTTCCAGGTGATGCCGACCAACCGTGAGGACCACGCCGGGATGGAAGGCCTGATCCAGCTGCTCAAGTTCGGCGACGGTTCGGCCGTGGGCCGGGCAGACGGGGTGTTCTACGGGCGCCCGGTTTCCGATCCCAAGCAGCTCCGGATCCTTGAGCTGCGCTATGGCATCATCCGAGCTCAGGCGCTCACGCCCCGAGAGTCGCGGGCCTTCATCGAGGAACTGCTGGGAGAAACATGATCCACCACGCCGAGTTGGACTGGTTCAAGAGCAGCTACAGCGACAGCAGTAACGGCAACGACTGCGTCGAGGTGGCCACCACCCCCGCCGCGGTCCTGGTCCGGGACTCCAAGGACATCCAGCGTTCCCACCTGGCCTTCGGGCCGCACGCGTGGGCCGGGTTCGTGGCCCACGCGTCCGGCAGCTGACGACGACCCTCAGGCGCGGGTGCAGACGTGCACCGACTCGCTGTGCCCGCCCTCGCTGTGGACGATCCGCAGGACGTTGTTCTTGTAGGTCACCTTCAGCACCTGGCCGTCGCTGGTGTCCTTGTGGCCCGGGGGCTTCCAGGGGAACGTGAGCGAGACGTCGTCCCCGACCTCCTTGGGGACGGTGAGGGCCTCGCCGCCCGTCAGCCGGCTCACACCCTTGGGGGCCTGGTACACGTCGAGGACCAGGTGGCCGCCGCGCAGCATCCAGCCTCCGGTCCAGGTGACCGGGGCGGGGCCGCTGGTCCAGGTGATGGTCCAGCCCGAGTTGCCCCCGCCGTCCGCGTTCACGGTGGCCTTCCCCTTCACGGTCTCGCCGCGCGGCGTGGTCGACTCCAGGTTCCAGTCGCCCTTGATGAAGGCGTCGAAGGCCCGGGCGACGAGGCCGGAGGCTGGCGGCGCCGGGGCTGCGGAGGATGCGGCCCCGCCACCCGCTGATCCCGGGACCGGAGCCGAGGACGAAGCGGCCGCGCCTCCCGCGGCCGGGTCGGCCGGGGCCGACGGCGTGCCGGGCAGGGGGTCCTTGCCCTTGCCGCCGCACGCCGCGACCAGCGAGGCCCCGACCCCGATCGCCAGGTAGCGCAGTGCGTTGCGCCGCCCGATCATCCTTGCCGCCGTACGTATCTCCCGTACCGTCACCAGTCCCCCGTACAAGGTCAGTTGAGCAACAGCGACCGACTATAGGGGGAGCCCGCGATCAGGCGGGCAGGTGGTGGACGCAGGTGTCGTAGACGTACGGCTCGAGGTCGTGGTCCTGGTGGGCGATCTGCAGCATGGCCCAGCCGGTGGTCTTGCCGACGATGCCGTCGACCGTCAGCGGGTAGTTGTACGGGGCCTGGTGGACGTGGCCCTGGAACCGCTTGATCGCCGCCTGCGTCTCCGGTCCATATCGGCCGTCCTCCTTGATCGGGCCCCAGTACCCGCCGTAGCGGTTGGCGAAGACCTGGGCGCACCACACGCCCGGCCCGGAGGTCGTGTACCCGTATCCGATGTAGGGGGCGTTCGAGGCGGCGTTCGCGGTACCGGAGAAGGTGGCCACCAGGGTCACGGCGGCACCGATTCCGGCCAGCGCCCGCCGGGCGTTGCGAAGCTTCATGTGCAATATCCCCGTATTAACATGGACATGACCATCGAATTCCAGCCATGTCCGATAGCTCAACTCACCAGGGGACACATGTCGTTCGACTCGGAATGGGCCCAGCACAAGGCCGCCGTACTCGCGCAGCAGTCACCCGCCATGCGCCTCAACCACGCGCCCGCCGATGCCGGTACCCCGGGCAGCCCGGCCGGGAGTCTCGTCGCCGGGGCCCAGTCCATCAACGGCAACGCCAACCTGCTGATCGAGATCGCCGCGCTCCTCCACGAGGGCCGGCCCGACGGCGACGCGAGCACCATGGCGCGCGCCCCGCGGGCGCACGCCGACGTCTCGGCGGAGGCCCTGCGCTTCGCCCGCTTCGCCGACGACCAGTTCAAGGACACGATCAACCTGTTCGCCGCCCTGGCCACCAAGCTCAAGACCACCGGCACCGACTTCGCCCAGGTGGACGACGGAACCGCCCGCAACTTCCTCGACAGCATCCTCGACGGGGGCCAGTACGTGAAGCCGGAGTCCAAGTGAGCCTGAGCCACCGCAAGGACGTCCAGTTCCTGGAGGAGTGCAACCCGGCGCTGGTGGAGCGCAACGCCGCCGAGTTCAAGCGGCTGCGCGATCTGCTGGTGCAGGCCGAGGAGCCCGCCCGGCGCGCCGAGACCGGTACGGAATGGCACAGCGACGGCAGCCACACGTACACCTCGCGCCTGTCGGAGGCCCGCCAGCTCGTGCTCCACATGGCCGAGGGGTACGACAAGGCCGCGAGCGCCCTGCACGCGTACGCGGACGCCCTGACGACCGCCAAGTCCCACTACGGGAACGGCAAGCGCACCGAGCGCAAGCTCGCGGCGCTCATCGCCACGAAGGGCACCGCGATCACGCGCACGGCGCAGGAGGCGGAGCCGATGTGCCAGTGGGAGGACATGCGGGCGACGACCGGGGTCATGGACTTCCTCGCCGAGCTCACCATGGACGTGGACGACATCCGCGACGAGGCGAACCGGCTCCACGACGACGCGGGCGGCAGCTTCTACCAGGCCAAGACGGCCGAGCAGGAGGCGCGCAGCGTCTGCGTGCACGCGCTGAAGCAGGCGTACGAGCTGCTGCCCGAGTTCAAGCTGAAGGGCAGTGCGGGCGGAGTCGACGTCTACGCGGCGATGGCCGACATGCGCCGCGAGGCGGCGGAGGCCCGCGCCAACCCCCTGACCCATCTGCCGGGCAGCGGCCCGAAGAAGGACATGACCGGCTCGTTCGGGAACGAGCCGGTCTCCCCCGAGCTGCGCGACATCCGGATGCGGGTGGCGGGGCTGCCGGAGGCGGACGACAACTACTGGGACCCGCCGCAGTCGGACGAGGGGCGGGCCGAGTGGATCCGCAACAACAAGGAGATCCTGCGCGCGGCCGCCCAGCGGGCGGGCCTGCCGGAGGAACTGGTCGCCGGGATCGCCTGGAAGGAGGTCGGCGGACAACCGGGGATCTTGGACGACGGCGTGGACTTCCTCCGCCAGGCGGCCGACGCCCCGTGGGGCCTGAGCCCCATCACGGCCGAGAACCTGCCGGACCGGGCGGGCGGCAAGCCGGACCAGACCTCCTTCGGCCCGATCGCCGTCCAGCTGCGGCGCGGCGCCGAGGTGCTCGGCTACGACCCGGAGCACCTGACCGAGCAGCAGCGCAACGTGGTGAAGTCGGCGCTCCAGGACCCGAAGCAGAACGCCTTCATCGCCGCCGGCTTCCTGGCCCAGATCAAGGAGGAGACCGGCTACGCGAACATCCCGGCGGACCAGCTGACCGAGACCCAGATGCAGGAGATCGCCGCCCGCTACAACGGCGGCCCGTACTGGGAGTCGCAGAAGGCCCAGGACTACGGGGATGATTTCCGGAACAACCTCGGCAACGTGAAGAAGGCAATGCAATGACGTACGGGCGCGAGAGCATCGACCTGCCCGAGGACCGGGGCTGCCTCCAATGGGTCCTGGGCATCCCGCTGGTTCTGATCTACCTGCCCGCGGCGTACATCTGCGTCCTCCTGCTGACGGCGGACCCGATCGCGGCCCAGGACCAGCGCACGCGCGACGACGCCTACACGATGGGCGGCGTCGCACTGTGCATCAGCTTCGCCGGGCTGCTGCTCTCCCTCCTCCCGGTCTACCGCCGGACGATGAACCGGTGGTGGTACGCCGTACCGCTCGTCCTCGGCGCGATCGCCTACTTCGGCGGGGTGGCTGTGGGCTGAGCCGTCTCAGGTGGCCGGCAAGACCGTGCCGTCCGTGCCGATGTCGAACCCCTGCGAGTAATGGAGTGTCGTGTTCACGAGCTCCGTGTCACTGACGGAGCCGAAGGCGACCCAGGCCCCGGACTGCACCCGGTTCCCTTTGACTTCGTTTCCGAGCGAGCATTGAGCGAGACCGCTGTACCAGGTCTGTCCCGCGTTGATGACGATCTCTCTCCACGTGCCCGGATGCGACGGGCAGTCCTTGGGAACCGCTCTGATGTAGCCCTTCACCAACACCGTGACGACCTGCTGGACGGTGCCCGTGTTGCGCACCTTGACACCGAACTGAGCCCCTCCCGTCCCGCTCGCTGCTTGGGTGCAGGGCTGGAACTCGACTCTGGGGTCACCGGTGGGGAACCACCTGGTCGCGCAAGCCACGTCCTTGGACGGGTAGGCGGAGGTGAGCGTCGCCGACCGGGGGGTAGGCGCTGCCGACGCCGTCGGCGGCGCCGCGGCGACAGCGGCGGGCTGCCCGGCGCCCCCCGCACTCGGCGAAGCGGGCGCGGCCGACGGGGACGGCGACGCGGCGGCGGAGGCGCTGGGTGACGATGCGGCGGGCGAGGACGGGGCGTCGGCGGGAGCCGAACGGGCGTTGTCGACGTTCTCGGTCCTCAGCTGGCCATACTGGAGGGCGACGATCGTCGCCGGTGCCGCGATCACCGCGACGGCCCCGCCGACGGCGAGGGCGAGCCTTCGGCCCTTCAACGCCCCTGCTCGCGGTCCGGACGGGGCCGGCCCGGTCTGCTCGGCTGCGGGCTCGGTAGCGGCCGACGGGTACACGTTGAGGTTGTAGACGTTGCCACCCTGGGCGATGTTCTGGGTCCCACCGTCATACGCGGCGTTGTCCTGGCGGACGGGCCCGACCGGCTTGTTCGGGCCGTCTGGCTTGTCTGGCTTGTCTGGCTTGTTCGGGGCGGTCACCGCTGCCGCCGGCCGGGGTCGCCGACGATGATGTCCCCGCCCTGGGTGATGTTCTGGATGCCGCCCCCGTACGCCGTGTTGTTCTGTACGAAGGTCTGCTGGGCCACCGGCAGCTCGCCCTGGACGCGGGCGATCAGCTCGCCGAGCTCCGCCGCGAGCTGCGGCTGCTCCTCCAGGAGGTCCTTCAGCCGGCCGCGCCACTCGGCCTCGAGGTCGCGTCGTACGGACTCCAACTCCTGGGATGAAGCCGCCCGGCTCACCTCCGCGGCGAGGCGGTCGAGCCGACCGGCCGTGGTCTGTTCGGCCTGCGGGTTCCCGCGTCCGAGGAGCCGGGTGAAGCCGGACCGGGTCGTCTGCCATGCATCGGTCGCGGCCGCGCTCACCAGAGCCGTACCGCCCGTCGCAGCCAGCATCTCCAGAGCTTCCGTCAGCACCCTGATCCTCCCGGTGACCGGCCTTCGCGGGTGAACTGCCCGCGAGATCAGACAAGTTAATGCATCATCAGCGACGGCGCGAACGGCCCTGACAGGACCGTTCGAGCGCACCGACCCGAGGCACGCGACGTACACCTCACTCGGCGGGGAGCCCGTCGGTCGAGCAGGTCTCCGCGGACAAGGGAGCAGGGACAGGGCAGCAGCTCGGTGCAGCAGCACGATCTCGCAAGGACGATCTGGACCGGCTCAAGGTCGCGGTGGCGCGGGTCGACGACCGGAGCAGCCGGGTTTATCTGCACGGTGTCGACTGAGCACTGGCCGGCACCACTCGCTCTACACCCCGAGGTCGCTGCGCATGGCGGCTCGCATGGCGCGGAGCAGGGGCCAGAGCTCTTGCTGGGCCCGGGCCACGGTCTCCTCCGACTCGTCCGGCTCGGGCTCGCCTCGTTCAAGTCGCTTGACCTGGCCGTACACCTTGCTCAGGGCGTGGTTCACCACAGTCGCCTCCTTGAGCACTTCGTCGGGGGCGATCATCTGAGCCTCGGAGTAGCGGTCGCGCTGGGCGTCCTTGGCCTCGTCGAGCGCATCCCGGTCCCCGTCCTCGATGCCTCGTTCCCGCATGACGTGCAGATGGCGGTTGAGCGCCGTGGTGAACTGCCGGGCGTCCCGGTTGAGTTCCACGTAGCACGTGCGCCGCAGCTCGCGGCCCTCGTGTATCTCCTCGTGTTCGCGCACGAGCTCGATCTCCCGCCGCTTGGCCCGCTCCGCCCCGCGCTGCGCGAGTATCGACCCGCCCAGCGTGCCCGCGACGCCCGCTACCGCAATGACCACCGCCCCGACATCCACCCCTGGCCCCCTTCCTCCGCGCCGCGAAACGTGCGGCCGTTCAACCACTCGTGGGCCGCAACCGAAACCAGGGCCTGGTCGGCAACCTCGTAACCGCATGCGCGTATGCACGTTACACACAGCACTGATAAGTAGTCAGAACCAGCGGGAGCGGGCATGGCCAAGCCGAATCGTGTGGGGATATACGTCCGGATCAGCAAGGACCTCAAGGGGCAGGAGCTGGGCATCAAGAGGCAGGAGAAGGCATGCCGCGAGCTGTGTGAGGCACGAGGCTGGATGGTGCACAAGGTTTACCCGGAGAACGACACTTCGGCATCGACCACGAGCCGCAAGAAGCGCCCGCAGTACGCAGAGATGATGCGGGACGCGAAGGCCGGCGTGATCGACACGGTCGTCGTGTACTCGATCGACCGCCTTACGCGCCGTATCGCGGAGCTGACGGCGTTCCTGGAAGAGCAGAAGGAGCACGGCTTCCAGTTCGCCACGACAGAGGGCGAGGACACCTCCACCGCTTCCGGCCGGATGATCCTCACGATCAAAGGCGCTGTGGCACAGCAGGAGACCGAGCGCATGGCTGAGCGCATCAACGCCGCTCTGCTCCAGCGCCGCGAGAACGGCAAGCCACACGCGGGCGGCGCTCGGGTCTTCGGCTTTGAGCCAGGCTCCAACTTCCAGAGGATCGTGCCCGAAGAGGCCGACCTGATCCGCCGTGGCTACCGCATGCTGATGAGCAACAAGACACCCGGCGACGTTGCCCGCTCATGGAACGCGGAAGGCGCACGCAGCGTTGGCACCCAGACGGCCTGGACGATCCACGCGGTCAAGCGCGTATACCGTTCGGAGCGTGTCGGTGGCATCGTTACTTACAAGGGCCAGGACATCGGCGACAGCATCTATCCGCACCCGCTCACGCGCGGGGAGTGGGAGAACGCCCAAGCGGTGTTGGACGCTCGCGCCACACCTCCCGCCTGCGGGTCCGGCAAGCGCAAGCACCTCTATTCGGGCTTCCTGAAGTGCGGGCACTGCAAGTCGACGATGCGGGTCCAATGGGCCACCATGCAGGGCCGCACCTTCCGGCGCACCTTCTGTCACTCCGGGCAGGTGGGCGCGAACGGCGAACTCGGATGCGGCAAGGTCAGCCGGAAGTACGAATGGATCGAGGAGCGGCTCAACGAACTGGTGGAGGATGCCCTCGCCCAGCGGAAGCCGAAACCACAGATCGTCCCCAGCGAGGATCTCACCGAAGAGATCAAAGTCCTTGAAGAGCGGATCCGCCTGCTCCGTCTTCGTTGGAAGGAAGGCCGGATGGAGGATGAGGACTACTTCGAATCGCTGACCCATCTTCGCGGCCGGCTACAACAGCTCCGCAGCCGGGAAGCGGCGGCCGCTGCAGCAGAGGTCCGCACGGAGACGGACCCCATAACGGTATGGCGGGACGAGGAAGCGGAGAATCTCGAACCACGACGTGCGATCGTCGCCACCGTAATCGAGAGGGTCGACGTCTACAGCGTGGGCCGTGGACGCCGCAAGCCGCCCGACCTCTCATCCATCAAGGTCATGGCGGCCCGAGCTCTGTCGGATTGAGCGGCATCTCATGAGCACAGAGGACCCCGGATCGGGTGAAATCCGGGGCCCTCATGTTGCTGTGGTCCAACAGCCCTTACGCAGTCACGGAAACTGCGACCTTCTGCTCCGCCTCGCGGGCGTCCGCGTTCACGTCGTCGATCGGCGACGACTTTGCCGCGCTGTACGCGTCACGGTCGAGGATGTTCTCACGGGCCGCCACCAGCAGCGGGCATACAACTTGCCCGGCGACGTTCGTGGCGGTGCGCATCATGTCCAGGATCGGGTCGATCGCCATCAGCAGGCCCACGCCCTCCAGGGGCAGGCCCAGGGTGGAGAGGGTCAGCGTCAGCATGACCGTGGCGCCCGTCAGGCCGGCCGTGGCGGCCGAGCCGACCACCGAGACGAAGGCGATCAGCAGGTAGTCGGTGATCGTCAGCTGGACGTCGAAGATCTGCGCGATGAAGATCGCGGCGAGCGCCGGGTAGATCGCGGCGCAGCCGTCCATCTTCGTCGTGGCGCCGAACGGGACGGCGAAGGACGCGTACTCCTTCGGGACGCCGAGGCGTTCGGTGACCTTCTGGGTGACCGGCATGGTGCCGACCGAGGAGCGGGAGACGAAGGCCAGCTGGATCGCGGGCCAGGCGCCCTTGAAGAACTGGATCGGATTGACCTTGGCGACCGTCGCGAGGAGCAGCGGGTAGACGCCGAACATCACGAGCGCCGAGCCGACGTACACGTCCGCGGTGAAGGTCGCGTACTTGCCGATGAGCTCCCAGCCGTACGAGGCGATCGCGGTGCCGATCAGGCCGACGGTGCCGATCGGGGCGAGGCGGATGACCCACCACAGGGCCTTCTGGAGCAGCTCCAGGACCGACTCGGCGACGTTCAGGAGCGGCTGCGCCTTGTTGCCGAGCTGGAGGGCGGCGATACCGGCGACGGCGGCCAGGAAGACGATCTGGAGCACGTTCAGCTCGGTGAACGGCGTGATGACGTCCTTCGGCACGATGCCGGTCAGGAAGTCGAGCCAAGAGCCGGTGCGCTTGGGCAGCTTGCCGTCCTGCGGGGTGAGGCCGGTGCCGGCGCCCGGGTTGGTCAGCAGGCCGATCGCGAGACCGATGCCGACGGCGATCAGCGAGGTGATCATGAACCAGAGCAGGGTGCGCGAGGCGAGGCGGGCGGCGTTGTTCACCTTCCGCAGGTTGGTGATGGACACCAGGATCGCGAAGAAGACGAGGGGGGCCACGGCCAGCTTCAGCAACTGGACGAAGATGTCGCCGATCTGCTCGAGGGTCTTGGCGAGCCAGCTGACGTCCTGGCTGCGGGCGAGCCAGCCGAACAGGACACCGAGCACGAGGCCGGTGACGATCTGGGCCCAGAACGGGAACTTGAAGGAGGCCTTGGCAGGGGCCTGAGGGGTCGCGGACACGGACACACTCCGGGGGTGATGCGCAAAGAAAGAGGGGCAAAGAGAAGAGGGGGCGTGGGCTCAGCGACAGCCACAACAGGCCGCGGACACGCGGCGGCAGAGGTCGACGTGCAGGCGCGCCACGAGCAGGACACCCGTGGTCATTTCGTGCGCAACTGTGGTCAACATGTTTAACACGCTAACACTTTCCCTTTGAGAACCTCAAAGGTGCACTTTGAGCCAGGGGGAGCCGAGAGGGAGCCGGGGGACACCCCGAAACGCCGAACCGCCCCAGCGCGCGGGGGAAGTTCCCGGCGCTGGGGCGGTTCGGTGTGTTTTCGGTGTGTGACGCAGCTAACTCATGCGCGCGCGGCGTCGTCGGCCGCGTCCTCCTGGGAGCGGTTCGCGGCGAGCCGCTCCTTCGCACCCGCGACGCGTCCGGAGATCTGCACGGACATCTCGTCCCGCTGCTTGCGCAGGAGCACGAAGGAGAGCGGCGCGGAGACCACGAGGGCGAGCAGCACGACCCAGGCGGGGTTGGCGTCGCCGAGGCCGGCCGGCACCCAGCCCAGGTTGACCAGGAGGGCGACCAGGACCAGGCATCCGACGAAGATGCCCAGGCGCATCGCGGTGTAGCGGATCGTTGCGCTCGGCTTGAGGGACACGGTGACCCCTTCTCTCTCGTCAGTACGTCGGTACGTCGGTACGTCGTCACGTGCCCGTCCAGTGAAGCACGGCGCAGGTACGGACAAACCCGCCGGGGGTCAGTGCAGCGGCAGCAGCATCGTGATGTCGTCGCGGTCGTCGCCCGGGGCCACCCGGATGGCGTCCGGGACGCGGCCGACCTCCTTGTAGCCGCAGGCCGCGTAGAAGCGCTCCAGGCCCATGCCGCCGCGGCAGCTGAGCCGGATCGCCTCGACGCCGTCGAACGAGCGCGCGGCGTCGGCGACGGCCTCCATCAGCGCCCGGCCGGCGCCCTGGCCCTGGAGGCCGGGGCTGACCATCACGGTGTAGGCCCAGACCCAGTGCGTCTGCAAGCGGTGCGTGTTGAACGCGATCACGGCGGCGGCCCGCACCCGTCCGTCCCTGTCACGGCCGACGACCAGCCGGTGGCGCCCCTCGGCCATCGCGACGAGGTGTCTGACCAGCTCGGGCCGAATGTCCTCGGCGGTGACGGGCGGCACGAACCCGACCGCGCCGCCGGCGTTGGAGACCTCGGTCCAGAGCTCGGTGACGCCGTCGCGCAGCACGGGGTCGACGACCGGGTCGACCGTGAAAGTAAGGGTCATGGACGAAGATTATCTATTACCTCCGACTCGGGCAACGGACGTACCGGACGGACGACGTGCGGACGCACACGCGAAAGGCCCCGGTCCTCGTGGGACCGGGGCCTTCCAAGCCGTTGACCGCGTCGGTCAGAGGCGCATCGCCTGCGGGGTCTCGCGCAGGGCCGCGTCCGGGCCGGGGTACTCGCGGATGATCTCGTAGCGCGTGTTGCGCTCGACCGGGCGGAAGCCCGCCTCGCGGATCAGCTCGAGCAGATCGTCACGGCCGAGCTTGTTCGGCGTGCCGTAGTTGTCCGCGTCGTGCGTGATCTTGTACTCGACGACCGAGCCGTCCATGTCGTCCGCGCCGTGCTGCAGCGCGAGCTGGGCCGTCTGCACACCGTGCATCACCCAGAAGACCTTGACGTGCGGCACGTTGTCGAACAGCAGCCGCGAGACGGCGAAGGTCTTCAGCGCCTCGGCGCCGGTCGCCATCGTGGTCCGCGCCTGGAGCCTGTTGCGGACCTTGCCGTCCTGCATGTCCACGAAGTCGTGCTGGTACCGCAGCGGGATGAAGACCTGGAAGCCCCCGGTCTCGTCCTGGAGCTCACGCAGCCGCAGCACGTGGTCCACGCGGTGGCGCGGCTCCTCGATGTGCCCGTACAGCATCGTGCTCGGGGTCTTGAGACCCTTCTCGTGCGCGAGCCGGTGGATGCGCGACCAGTCCTCCCAGTGGGTGCGGTGGTCGACGATGTGCTGGCGGACCTCCCAGTCGAAGATCTCGGCGCCGCCGCCGGTGAGCGACTCCAGACCGGCCTCGATCAGCTCGTCCAGGATGTCGGAGGCCGACATCCCGGAGATCGTCTCGAAGTGGTGGATCTCGGTCGCCGTGAACGCCTTCAGCGAGACGTTCGGCAGCGCCTCCTTCAGCGCGGAGAGCGAGCGCGGGTAGTACCGCCACGGCAGGCTCGGGTGCAGGCCGTTGACGATGTGCAGCTCGGTGAGGTTGTCGTTCTCCATGGCCTTGGCCAGGCGCACGGCCTCCTCGATGCGCATCGTGTACGCGTCCTTCTCGCCCGGCTTGCGCTGGAACGAGCAGTAGGCGCACGACGCGGTGCACACGTTCGTCATGTTGAGGTGGCGGTTCACGTTGAAGTGGACGACGTCGCCGTTCTTGCGGGTGCGCACCTCGTGGGCGAGGCCGCCCAGCCAGGCCAGGTCGTCGGACTCGTAGAGGGCGATGCCGTCCTCACGGGTCAGCCGCTCGCCGGAGCGGACCTTCTCCTCCAGCTCACGCTTGAGCCCAGCGTCCATCGGCCGGTCGCCTCCTTGAGTGTCCTGCTGTCCTGTACCGCTGCCCGCACCACTGCCCCGTACGCACAGCCCTGCCCAACCCCGCAACCGTACTCTTAGCCCTCCTCGGGCAGGTCCCCGACCCGGTTCTCCCACTTCGTGGAGAGCACGATGGTGGTACGGGTGCGGGAGACGCCCTTGGTGCTGGAGAGCTTCCGGATGATCCTCTCCAGCCCGTCGACGTCGCCGGCGCGCACCTTGAGCATGTACGAGTCGTCGCCGGCGATGAACCAGCAGTCCTCGATCTCCGCCAGGTCGCGCAGCCGCCGGGCCACGTCCTCGTGGTCCGCGGCGTCGGAGAGCGAGATGCCGATGAGCGCCGTGACGCCGAGGCCGAGCGAGGCCGCGTCGACGGTCGCGCGGTAGCCGGTGATCACGCCGGCCGACTCGAGCCGGTTGATCCGGTCGGTGACGCTGGGGCCGGAGAGGCCCACGAGCCGGCCCAGCTCCGCGTACGAGGCACGTCCGTTCTCCCGGAGTGCCTGGATGAGCTGCCTATCCACCGCGTCCATATACCTGGAGCCTTCCATTATTCGGCGATCCCGCAAGTTTACGTATAGAATCAAAGGCACACAGGGACAACACCCTGTGAATCTTTCAACAGATCAACGATGATCTCGATGATCTGACGAGCATCAGGAGTGGTTCACCGTGTACACGATCGAGATGGCCTACGCACACATGCGACAGCTCCAGGAGCTGGCCAACCGATCCCGCACCGACCAGCCCGCCGCCGCCCACCGCGTCGACCGGACCCGCAAGCCGAGCACTGCGAAGAAGCGCTAGTCACCGCTTGCCTCCCGGGGGCGGGACGCTCCACCGAGCTCCCCCTCCCACCGGCGGTACAGCCGGTGCGGCACCCCTGCCGCATCCAGCACCCGCCCCGCGACGAAATCCACCAGGTCCTGGATGTGCGTCGCACCCGCGTAGAACGCCGGAGAGGCGGGCAGCACCACTGCGCCCGCCTCGTCCAGCGCCACCAGATGCTTGAGCGTCTGCCCGTTCAGCGGGGTCTCCCGCACCGCGACCACCAGCCGGCGCCGCTCCTTGAGCGTCACGCTCGCGACGCGCTGGAGCAGGTCCTTCGACAGTCCGAGCGCCACCCCCGCCACACAGGCCGTGGACGCCGGCACGATCAGCATCCCCTTCACGGGGTACGAGCCCGAGCTCGGCCCGGCGGCCAGGTCGCCGGCGCCCCAGTGGCGGACACCGTCCAGTTCCGGCCGGGCGAACGTCGCCGGCTTGCCGTCCGCCCCGCGCTCGAGCCAGGCGGAGAGATCGTCCCGCCAGTGCGCGTCGCGGTAGGCGATCCCGGTCTCGTCCAGCAGGGTCAGCCGCGAGGCCCGGCTGACCACCAGGTCCACGCTCTCCCCCGCCGCCAGCAGTCCGCGGATCACCGCGGCCGCGTACGGCGTCCCGGACGCCCCGGAAACCCCGACCACCCACGGGGTGCGCTTGCCGTCAGTCATAGCTCCGAGACTATCCGGCCACTGCAAAACGACGCTGGGTAAGGTGCCCAGAGCGTTGGGCTACAGGCTGAGGCCGCGGGCCAGGAGGTCCGCCAGGGCGCAGACGAAAAGGGCCATGCCGATGAAACCGTTCACCGTGAAGAAGGCGCGGTTCAGACGGGACAGGTCGTGCGGCTTCACGATGGTGTGCTCGTAGAGGAAGGCCCCCACGACCACCAGCAGGCCGACCCAGAAGAACGGGCCGGCGTCCGTCGCGACCGCGTACCAGGCCAGCAGGCCGGTGGTCACGACGTGCGCGCCGCGGGCGCCCCACAGGGCCGCCGGGACGCCGAAGCGGGCCGGGACGGACTTGACGCCGTCCGCGCGGTCCGCGGCCACGTCCTGGCAGGCGAAGATCAGGTCGAAGCCGCCGATCCACACGCCCACCGCGAGGCCCAGTATCACCGCGTCCCAGGACCACTCACCGGTGATCGCCAGCCACGCCCCGACGGGGCCCATGGCCTGGGCCAGGCCCAGGATGGCGTGCGGGAAGTTCGTGAACCGCTTGCCGTACGGGTACACCACCATCGGGATCACCGCGACCGGCGCCAGCGCCAGGCAGAGCGGGTTCAGCAGCGCCGCCGAGCCGAGGAAGACGGCCAGCGCGATCCCGGCCCCCGTCCAGGCCGAGCGCACGGACACGGCGCCCGTGACGAGCTCGCGCCCGGCGGTGCGGGGGTTGCGGGCGTCGATCTCCCGGTCGATGATCCGGTTGGCGGCCATCGCGAAGGTCCGCAGCCCCACCATGCAGACGGTGACGAGCAGCAGCTCGGCCCAGTGCATGGTCCGGTCGAGCCGGAACATGGCGGTCAGCGCCGCGATGTAGGCGAAGGGCAGCGCGAAGACCGAGTGCTCGATCATCACGAGCCGCAGGAACGCCTTCACCCTGCCGGTCGGCTGCGGCGCCGGGCCGGGCCCGATCACCCCGTCGGCGGTCGTCATCATGCGAGGGCTCTCCGGAACTCTTCGATGTCGGCCAGCAGTTCCGCCGTGGGGAGCGGGCCGAGCTCCAGGGTCCGGGGGGCGCCGTCGTGGCCCTCCGGCGGGGTGACGTGCGCGGTGACCTGCCAGGTGTCGGCAGCCGGGCGCGCGTCGAGGCGGAGGAAGTTCCCCGCCTCGGTGGTGAACGGCGCGCCCGCCGCCAGGGCGGCCTGGAGCTGCTCGGCGAAGTCGTCCGCCTCGATGTCCCGCGCGCCGGGCAGTTCGAAGCCGTCGCCCTCGCCGTCCGCATCGAGCATCAGCGCCCAGACGTTGCCGGGGCCCGCGAACTCCTCGGGCGTCACACCCGCCTCGGCCGCGGCCTCGCGGACGCCCGGGTCCGCCGGGTCGAGCTGCGGGCGCAGCAGGGCGACGTACGTCTCCTCGCCGCCGATGAAGAGGGCCGGGCCGCCCATGCCGATGGCGCTCACAGGCCGTACTCCTTCCAGCGGCGGTCCACCAGGGCCGCGGTCGCCGGGTCGGACTCCACCATGTCGGGCCAGCCGCCGTCGCGGGTGTAGCCCTCCTCAGGGAGCTTCTTGGTGGCGTCGATGCCCGCCTTGCCGCCCCAGAACTGCTGGTACGAGGCGTGGTCGAGGTGGTCGACCGGGCCCTCCACCACCGTGAGGTCGCGGGAGTAGTCGGTGTTGCCGAGGGCCCGCCAGGACACCTCGTGCAGATCGTGGACGTCGCAGTCGGCGTCCACCACGATGATCAGCTTGGTCAGCGACATCATGTGCGCGCCCCAGATGGCGTGCATGACCTTCTGGGCGTGCTTCGGGTACTTCTTGTCGATCGAGACGATCGCGCAGTTGTGGAAGCCGCCCGACTCGGGGAGGTGGTAGTCCACGATGTCCGGCACGATGATCTTCAGCAGCGGGAGGAAGAAGCGCTCGGTCGCGCGGCCGAGCGGCCCGTCCTCCGTCGGCGGCCGGCCGACCACGATCGACTGGAGCAGCGGGCGCTTGCGCATCGTCACGCAGTCGATCTTCAGCGCCGGGAAGGGCTCCTGCGGGGTGTAGAAGCCGGTGTGGTCGCCGAAGGGACCCTCCGGCAGCATCTCCCCCGGCTCCAGCCAGCCCTCGATGACGACTTCGGCGTTGGCCGGGACCTGGAGCGGAACGGTCTTGCAGTCGACCATCTCGATCCGCTTGCCCGCGACGAACCCGGCGAAGAGGTACTCGTCGATGTCGCCGGGCAGCGGCGCGGTCGACGCGTACGTCACGGCCGGCGGGCAGCCGAAGGCGATCGCGACCGGCAGCCGCTCACCGCGCTTGGCGGCGACCGCGTAGTGGTTGCGGCTGTCCTTGTGGATCTGCCAGTGCATGCCGATGGTGCGCCTGTCGTGGCGCTGGAGGCGGTAGAGGCCGAGGTTGCGCACGCCCGTCTCGGGGTGCTTGGTGTGGGTGAGGCCGAGGTTGAAGAAGGACCCGCCGTCCTTGGGCCAGGTGAACAGCGCGGGCAGCTGGTCCAGGTCCACGTCGTCGCCGGTGAGGACGACCTCCTGGACGGGGGCGGCGTCGCCCTTCACCTTCTTCGGCGGCACGTGCACCATCGAGCCGAGCTTGCCGAAGGCCTCGCGGACCCCGATGAAGCCCTGCGGGAGCTCCGGCTTGAGCAGGCCGCCGATCTTCTCGCTGATCTCGCCGTAGGACTTGAGGCCGAGGGCCTTCAGCAGGCGCCGGTCGGTCCCGAAGACGTTCATGGCCAGCGGCATCGCCGAGCCCTTGACGTTCTCGAAGAGGAGGGCCGGGCCCCCCGCCTTGTTCACTCTGTCGACGATCTCCCCGACCTCCAGGTACGGGTCGACTTCGGCCTTGATGCGCTTGAGGTCGCCCTCCCGCTCCAGAGCCCGGAGCAGCGAGCGGAGATCGTCGTAAGCCATAGGGGCCAGTATCCGTCACCGACTAACCTGGGAGTGTCACCGGGGCCCGAGGCGGGTCCCCCGTCACTGCTGGGGAGTCGGTCCCACACCGTGCTGCGCTATCTGCCGTTCCTGCTGATCCTCGCGCTGACCATCTACGCCTTCATCGACTGCCTGAACACCCCCGAGGAGGAGGTCAAGCACCTCCCCAAGGTGGTCTGGGTGATCATCATCCTGCTCTTCTCGATCGTCGGCCCCGTGGTGTGGCTGTTCGCGGGCAGGCAGCGGTCCGCGGTCGGCGGCGGGCGGGCGCGCCGGACGCAGTGGGTGGCGCCCGACGACAACCCGGAGTTCCTGAGGTCCCTCGGCGAGGAGCGCGACAGGAACAAGGACCGGGACAAGGACAAGGACTGAGCGCTGCGGCGGCCGTCCGCGACGCCCGGGCGTGTGGCGCAGGACGCGATTGAACGCGTTCAAGGCGACTGCAAGAATGTGCGGATGCCGGAGAACTGCGGAGGGCCGCGGGTCGTCGACACGATCCTGCGCAATCTGCTCGCGTACGGGGTCGCCGTCGCCGCCCTGCTCGCCATGGCCGGCGGCAATCCGCAGACCCACCACGCCGCCCCCGCCGTCTACGACGCGCGCACCGCCGAGATCGTCGGCACCTGGCGCTGCGTCGAGGGCACCGAGGTCGTCTTCCGGGCCGACGGGACCGCCACCGTCACCCTCCTCGACGGGCAGGAGCGGGACTACGACCACGGCTGGCGGCTCTCCGGCTCCGGCACGTGGAAGCTCATCAGCCGCGAGCCCGCCGGCTGGAACTACGGCCAGCACGTCCGCCTCCACCTGCCCACCCCGACGGGCGCCGGGGCCAGGGGCGGCGCACCGCACCGGCAGACCGCGCCCGCAGGGTACAAGTGGACCTTCGAGCTGCGCCGCAACCAGCGCCAGACGCTCGAGCTGTACTTCTTCTTCGGCGATCCGGACGCGCGCAGCGCCTACGTCCTGGAGAAGGACGCGTAGGACGCCCGCAGCTCCGCCCAGCGGGCGTCCGTCCACCGGGCCCAGTCCGCCGGATGGCCTTGCAGCGCGGATTCCAGCAGCTCGAAGTGGTGATGCCAGCCGGCCAGGCAGTCGAGGCGGTCCTCGTCCGAGCCGGCCCGCTCGTTCAGGAAGCGGATCACGGTCGAGTCCGTCCCCACCGCCTCCAGATGGAAGCGGATCCGGCCGTGCTCGGTCACCGTGTACTCCGCGACCCGCTCGACGTCCCAGGCCGTGACGTGGCCCGAGACCGTCGCCCCGCCGTTCAGCCAGCGCAGGGTGACGACCCCGCCGAGCCTGCGCTCCAGGACGTCCGCCGCGGCCAGCCAGCCGCGCAGTCCGTCCGGCGTGGTCAGGGCGGGCCACACGGCCTCGTACGCGCTCGGCACGTGGACCTCGAAGCGCAGCAGCCAGCGGCCCTCGCCGCGACTCTCACTGGTGGCATGACTCACGGGTGCCATGCCACCAGCGTCCCACTCCCGCGGGTCAGACGCCTGCGTACGAGTGCTTGCCGTTGAGCAGGATGTTCACGCCGTAGTAGTTCCAGATCCAGCAGGCGAAGGCGAAGAGCGCGAGGTACGCGGCCTTGCGGCCCTTCCAGCCGGCGGTGGCGCGGGCGTGCAGGTAGCAGGCGTACGCCACCCAGGTCACGAAGGACCAGACCTCCTTGGGGTCCCAGCCCCAGTAGCGGCCCCAGGCGTCGCCCGCCCAGATCGCGCCCGCGATGATCGTGAAGGTCCACAGCGGGAAGAAGGCCGCGTTGATCCGGTACGAGAACTTGTCGAGCGTGGACGCCGAGGGGAGCCGCTCCATGACCGAGGTCGCGAACCGGCCCGGCCGGCCGCCGGCGGCGAGCTTGGACTCGTACCCGTCGCGGAACAGGTAGAGGACCGTGCCGGTCGCGCCGATGTAGAAGACCGCGCCGCAGATGATCGCGGTGGAGACGTGGATCCACAGCCAGTACGAGTGCAGGGCCGGGACGAGCTGGTCGCTGGCGGTGTAGAGCCAGGTGGTGGCGATGCCCAGGTCCAGCAGGACGGTGGTGACCAGGATCAGGCCCATCCAGCGGACGTTCTTCTTCAACGCCAGCAGGATCAGGTACGCGCCGACGGCCACCGTGGAGAAGGTGAGCGAGAACTCGTACATGTTGCCCCAGGGGGCCCGCTGCACGGACATCGCGCGGGCCACGACACCGGCCGCCTCGATGAGGAAGGCCAGCGCCGTCAGCGAGACCGCGATCCGGCCGTAGAGGTCGCCCTCCTCGGTGCCGCCGGCCGCGCCGGGGCCGTCCGGGACGTCGCGGGTGCCGGCGGCGGAGCGCGTGACGACCTTCGGCTTGTCGAGGACGGCCGTGCCCCCGCCCTTCCCGCGCACCTGGACGGCGGGAGCGCCGGCGGCGCCCGCGGCCCCGGCCTTGGCTCCGGTCAGCGCCGCGGCCGTACGGCCCACCTTGCTGCGGCTGCCGAAGATCCACTCGGCGATGTGGGCGAAGAAGGCGAGCGTGTAGACCGCCATCGACGAATAGACCAGGTAATTACTGATCTGAGCCAAATTCTCGTTGACTTCGGCTGCGAGCGGCGTCATCCGCGCTCCCCTTCGACAGTTTCCTTGACAGGTTGGTCGGGCGCCGTGGGCGCCTGCTGGTGGAGGGCGGCGGCGAGCTGCCCCAGCTCCTCCGGGAGCTTGGCCGACTCGCTGCGGCCGAGGCCCGCCATCTCGACGACGGTCACGCCGTCCTTGCCGGCCACCGCGCGCACCCAGACCCGGCGGCGCTGGATGAACAGCGACGCGGCCAGGCCGCCGATGGCGGCGATCGCGCCCGCGAGGGCGAGGCCGCTGCCGGGCTGCCGGGTGATCGAGAAGGTGGCCCAGCGCTCGACGCCCTCGAACTTCACGGTGCCCGCGCCGTTCGGGAGCTCCATCGTCTCGCCGGGCAGCAGCCGCTTCTTGAACAGCTGCCCGTCGGGGTCCTTGAACTCCTGCATCTTGGAGGTGTTCAGCTGGTACACGTTCTGCGGCAGGCCCGCGTCCACGCCCAGGCTGCCGTGGTAGGCGCTGAGGGCGAGGACGGGGAACTTGAGGTCCGGGAACTGGGAGAGCATCGTGCCCTTGCCCTCGCCGGCGAAGGTCGGCACGAACATGGCGTTGAAGCCGAGCTGCTCCTTCGTGCCGTCCTTGTCGTGGTAGCCGTCCGCCACCTTCACCGCGCCCGAGGAGCTGAGGTTCGAGTCGAAGGGCAGCATCGGCACGGCGTCCTTGTAGACCACCTTGCCGGTCGGGTCGGTCACCGAGACGATCGGCGCGTAGCCGTGGCCGATCAGGTAGACCTTGGCCCCGTCGACCTCCAGGGGCTTGTTGACCTGGATCTCGCGCTTCTGCGGTGCGCCGTCCGCGCCGTCGCTGAAGGTGACGTACGCCGTGAAGTCGCGCGCGGTGCCCTTCTGCGGGCCGCTCTCCTCGTACGTGGCGTCGAACCTGTCGAGCGTGAACGAGAAGGGCGACAGGTCCTCGGGGGTGAACAGGCTGCCGGACTTGAAGTCGTCGTACTGGGTGAGCGTGTTCGCGAAGCCCTTGCCGCGCAGGACGAGCTTGCCGCCCTCGGACTTGAACAGCTGGCCCCAGGCGAACGCGATCAGCATCACGATCAGGGCGACGTGGAAGGCCAGGTTGCCGGCCTCGCGCAGATAGCCCTTCTCGGCGGCGACGGAGGACGCGCCGGCCTCGGTGCGAAAACGCCGCCCGCCGAGGACCGTCTTCGCGTGTGCGAGCACCTCGTCGGGGGACTTCTCCGTACGCCACGTCGTGTACGCGGGCAGCCGGTCCAGCCGCTTCGGTGCGCCGGGCGGGCGGCCGGTGAGCTGGCCGACGAACTGCCAGCTGCGCGGGACGATGCAGCCGATCAGCGAGATGAACAGCAGCAGGTAGATCGCGGAGAACCACACCGAGCTGTAGACGTCGAAGAGCTGGAGCTTCTCGGCGAGCGGGACCCAGAAGGAGTGGTCCTTCTTCCACTGGGCCACCTTCATCGCGTCGACCTGGGTCTGCGGGACGAGGGAGCCCGGGATGGAGCCCAGGGAGAGCAGGAAGAGGAGGATCAGCGCCACCCGCATGGAGGTGAGCTGCCGCCAGAACCAGCGGATCCAGCCGATCACGCCGATGCCGACGGGACCGCTGTCCTCCGCGGGGGCGGTGGACAGCTGCGCGCCGGCGGCGGCCTCGGCGGAATCCACCGGGTCCTCGGACGGGTTCGGCGCCTCGGTGGACGCCTTGTCTGTCGTACTCATGTGCGTGTAGTCCTCAGATCCCCACCGTGAAGCCTTGGGTCCAGCTCTGCATGTCGCTGACGATGCTGTCCCACAAACCTGTGACGAGCAGCAGCCCGGTCAGGACCAGCATGCCGCCGCCGATCCGCATCACCCATGCATAGTGCTGCTTCACCCAGCCGAAAGCGCCGAGCGCCTTGCGGAAGGCGATCGCGGCGAGGATGAAGGGCAGGCCCAGGCCCAGACAGTAGGCGACGGTCAGCAGCGCGCCCCGGCCGGCGCTCGCCTGGTCGATGGAGAGCGTGTTGACGGCGGCGAGGGTCGGGCCCATGCAGGGGGTCCAGCCGACGCCGAACAGCACGCCGAGCACGGGCGCGCCGATCAGGCCCGCGGTCGGCTTCCGGTGGAAGCGGAACTCGCGCATCGTCAGGCCCGGGATCAGGCCCATGAAGAAGAAGCCGAGGACGATCACCAGGCCGCCGAGGACCCGGGAGATGATCTCCTTGTTCTCCTGGAGCGTGGCCCCGAAGTACCCGAAGAGCGCGCCGGTGGAGACGAACACGGCCGTGAAGCCGGCGATGAACAGGCTCGCTCCGGCCAGCATCCGGCCGCGCCGGGCCTCGGCGAGGTCGGCCCCGCTGACGCCGGTGACGTAGGAGAGGTAACCGGGGACCAGCGGCAGCACGCAGGGCGAGAAGAAGGAGACGAGCCCGGCGAGGACCGAGATGGGCAGCGCCAGCATCAGGGCCCCGCCGAGGACCGTCGTGTTCACGCCGGCCGGCTCGGCGGCCAGGGTGAGGAGCTCGGGGACCATCAGGTCACTGCTCCGCGAGCAGCGGGTCGATCATCGAGCGCAGCTGCTCCTCGTTGACCGCGACGAGGGTGCGGGCGGCGATCCGGCCCTGCTTGTCGAGGACGATCGTGGAGGGGATGGCCTGCGGGTTGAGCGTGCCCGCGGGGAAGCGGAGCAGCAGCTTTCCGTCCGGGTCGTAGAGGCTCGGGTAGGTGATCCCGAAGTTCTCCTCGAAGGCGACGGCGTTCTGCTTGCTGGTGTCGCGGGTGTTGATGCCGACGAAGGCGACGTCCTTGCCCGCGTCGGCGAGGTCCTTGGACACCTTCGCGAAGTGCGGGGCCTCGGCGCGGCACGGCGGGCACCAGGATCCCCATACGTTGAGGACGACGACCTTGCCCTTGAGGGTGGTGGTGTCCAGGGCCTTGCCGTCGACGGTCTCGCCGTCGAGCTTGGGGGCCTCGGTGCGCGCGTCCTTGGCGACGGTGGAGATGCCCCGGGTGCCGGTCACGTAGTTGCCGCCGCCGGAGCCGTTGGGCTTGCCGCCGGAGTCGCCGCACGCCGACAGGGTCAGGGCGCTCGCGAGGGTCACCGCGGTGAGCAGGAGAGCGCGGCCGCTGGTCGAGCGGCTGCTGATGCGGCGACGACGCGCGCGGCCAATTCTCATGTGAAAAGTTTCGCATGACTGATTTGCGGATCTTCCGCGCCCCCCGAAGGTGTGTTAAGCCGCTGGTCAGGCACCGGAGAGGTACGTGCGCCAGCCACCGTTCGGCGACTGGCCGGGAGCCAGCTCCTGGAGCCGGGCCAGCAGCCTGGGGTCCTGGACGTCGAGCCAGTCGGCGAACTGCCGGAAGGAGACGAGCCGTACGTCCTTTTTGTCCGACATGCCCTTGAGGGCTTCCTCGACGGCGTCCATGTAGATGCCGCCGTTCCACTCCTCGAAGTGGTTGCCGATGAAGAGCGGCGCCCGGTTCGTCTCGTACGCGCGCCGGAAGCCGCCGAGGTAGGAGTCGGTGGCCTGGGTGCGCCAGGCCGGGTAGTTGGAGGGCGCGCCGCGGGTGGTGTTTTTCGACTGATTTGCGAGGATGTTGTAATCCATCGACAGGACTTCGAAGGAGTGCCCGGGGAACGGCATGGACTGCAGCGGCAGGTCCCAGATGCCCGACTTCTTCCCCGGCCACACCTGGAGGCCGCCGGGCGAGGAGGCGTCGTAGCGCCAGCCCAGCTTCTGCGCGACGGGCAGCAGGCTGTCCTGGCCGAGGAGGCAGGGGGTGCGGCCGCCGACCAGCTCCTTGCGGTAGTCGAAGGGCAGGGGTTCGACGTCGGTGAAGCCGGTGTTGGTCCGCCAGTTGGTGACGAAGGAGACGGCCTGGTCGATCTCGCTCTGCCAGTCGTCCGGGGTCCAGTGGGCCACGGAGCCGGAGCCGCCGCAGAAGTGGCCGTTGAAGTGGGTCCCGACCTCGTGGCCGTCGAGCCACGCCTCGCGGACGCACTTCAGGGTGCCCCGGACGTTCTCGTCCTTGAGGTAGCCGATGTCGGAGGCCCCGACCGGGTTGTTCGGCGGCTTGTAGAGGTCCTTCTTCGACTCGGGCAGGAGGTAGATGCCGGAGAGGAAGAAGGTCATGGCCGCGCCGTGGTCCCTGGCGAGCTGGAGGAAGCGCGGGAAGAGGCCGTTGCCGATCTCCCCCGCACCGTCCCAGCTGAACACCACGAACTGCGGCGGGGTCTCGCCCGGCTGGAGCGGCACGGGCTTGGCCGGCTGCCGGGGCTGCGGGCCGGTGTCGGCGGTGGAGCCGTCACCGATCGGCCGGACCGCGGCCGCGGACCGGGACGGTCCGGGGCCGCCGGGACCGGGACGGCCCGGGCCGGACGGACGGCCGTCGGCGCCGCAGCCGACGACTCCGGCCGCCACCGCCGCGGCACCCAGCCCGAGCAGTCCCCTTCGGGTGAATTCGCGCGTCACTTCGCTCATGAATAGTCACATAAACGGACTTTTCAGTGAAGTCGAGGTACGGCGCGGCGAATCCGGTAGGACTTGTATGAACTTTTAGGTTGATCAGGCGCCGAAGGCCTTGGACTTGCCCTTCACCGGCTTCGCCCCCGCGAGGAGGTGCGCCGGCACCAGGTCCCGGGCCGGCTCGCTGTAGCCCACCGACACCAGCCGGTCGCCCTGGTACGTGAACGACGTGAGCGAGGCCAGCGTGCACTGCCGGCGCCGCGGGTCGTGCCACAGCCGGCGCTTCTCCGCGAAGCTGCGCACGATCCAGATCGGCAGCTGGTGGCTGACCGCCACCGCCTCGTGGCCGCGGGCCGCGTCGCGCGCCGCCTCGATGGCACTCGTCATCCGGACGACCTGCTCGACGTACGGCTCGCCCCAGGACGGCCTGAACGGGTTCGTCAGGTGCTTCCAGTTGGCGGGCTTGCGCAGCGCGCCGTCCCCGACACCGAAGGTCTTGCCCTCGAAGACGTTCTCCGCCTCCAGCAGCCGCGCGTCGCTCGCCACGACCAGGCCGTGGCTCTTGGCGACCGGCGCCGCCGTCTCCTGCGCCCGCTCCAGCGGGGAGGAGACCACGTACGTGATGTCACGGTTCTGCAGGTGCTCGGCGACGCGCTCGGCCATCTCGCGGCCCAGCTCGGAGAGGTGGTAGCCGGCCCGGCGCCCGTACAGGACCCCGTCCGGGTTGTGCACCTCTCCGTGGCGCATCAGGTGGACGACGGTGATGTCACTCATACGGTGGCCTCCGGGGTGGCCTGCGCGGCGGCGCGGGCGGCGGCGGGCAGCGCGGCCGCGATGCGCTCGACCGCCTGCTCGTCGTGGGCGGTGGAGACGAACCACGACTCGAAGGCCGACGGCGGCAGGTAGACGCCCTGCGACAGCATCGAGTGGAAGAAGCCGTTGAAGCGGAAGGACTCCTGCTTCTTGGCGTCGTCGTAGTTCCTGACCTCGTCCTCGGTGAAGAAGACGGAGAACATGTTGGACGCGGTCTGCAGCCGGTGCGCGACGCCCTCCTTGGCGAGCGCGTCCGTCACCAGGCCCTGGATCTGCGCCGACACCGCGTCGACCTTCTCGTACGCGGCCTCGTCGAGGAGCCGCAGCTGCGCGAGGCCGGCAGCGGTGGCGATCGGGTTACCGGAGAGCGTGCCCGCCTGGTAGACCGGGCCGGCCGGGGCCAGATACCCCATCACGTCGGCGCGGCCGCCGAACGCCGCGGCCGGGAAGCCGCCGCCCATGACCTTGCCGAAGGTCATCAGGTCGGGCTTGACCCCGTCGACGCCGTACCAGCCGGCGCGGGAGGTGCGGAAACCGGTCATCACCTCGTCGGAGATGTACAGCGCGCCGTTCTCGCGGCACAGGTCGGCGAGCCCCTGGTTGAACCCGTCGGCCGGGGTCACGACACCCATGTTGCCGGGCGCGGCCTCGGTGATCACGCAGGCGATCTCGCCGGGGTGCGCGGCGAACGCCGCCCGTACCGCTTCGAGGTCGTTGTACGGCAGCACGATCGTGTCGCCGGCCTGCGCGCCGGTCACACCGGGGGTGTCCGGCAGCGCGAAGGTCGCGAGCCCGGAACCGGCGGCGGCCAGCAGCGCGTCCACGTGGCCGTGGTAGCAGCCGGCGAACTTCACCACCTTGGCCCGGCCCGTGAAGCCGCGCGCCAGCCGGATCGCCGACATGGTCGCCTCGGTGCCCGAGGACACCAGACGGACCTGCTCGACGGGCTCGATGCGCTCGACGATCTCCTCGGCCAGCGCGACCTCGCCCTCACCGGGCGTACCGAAGGACGTGCCGCGGACGACGGCGGCCTGGATGGCCTCCACCACGGCCGGGTGGGCGTGGCCGAGAATCATCGGCCCCCACGAGCAGACCAGATCGACGTACTCGCGGCCGTCGGCATCGGTCAGGTACGGACCGGTACCGGACACCATGAACCTGGGCGTTCCACCCACGGCGCGGAAGGCGCGCACGGGAGAGTTCACGCCGCCAGGCGTCACGAGGGACGCGCGGTCAAAGAGAGTCTGCGAGACTTTGGCTTCATACGGGTACGGGTAGCTCACACCAGCCATGGTCTCATCAGGCCGCGACTGACTTGCGGACGGGCGTTTCACCGCGCCGCCCCTGGGGAGGTCACTGCCATGATGATCAGGCTGCGTGGCGGGGGCCACGGGGCCGGGGCAGGCAAGACCAGTCGGGTGGAGATATGCAACGCGGTGGTGGACCGGGCGAGGGTACGGACGGCCTCGACCCGCAGCGCGCCCGCGAGGCGCGCGAAGCCCGCCGCCGAGGCAAGCATCGGCGCCGGGCCGCGGACGCGGCCGATCCGGTACTGGGGCCGCTGGAGGCCCCCGACGACGTGCCCAAGGGCCGCGGCATGGGCGTGACGTACAAGTACTTCGGCGCGCCCGACGGCGCGACGGCGGCCCGGGTCCCGGTCACGATGCGGCCGGAGGAGCTCGGCGGCGACGAGCTCGGCATGGGCGGCCTGTTCACCAAGATCAAGCCGGAGACGGTGGCCGCGATGGTCCTGACCGGCATCGAGGGCATACCCCTGCACAAGGTGCCCCCGCTGGAGCTGGTCGTCCTCCACCCCGACTACGCCGTGGTCAAGCTCCCGATGACGGTGGTCGACCCGCTGCGCGGCATCGGCGAGGAATCGGTCGGCGCCGCGGCCTTCATCTGGTCCACGGTCCCGGACCGCGGCGGCCCGCGCGACGCCTTCAACGTCTACCAGCTGCTCCACGAGTGGCAGGACTTCTCCCACCGCCTCCACGAGGCGGGCCACCAGCCGTACTGCCTGGTCTGGCCCTGACCCGGGCCCCCCTTCCCCCGGTCAGCCGGCGGCAAGGGTCTTGAGGGCGCGCTCGCGCAGCCGGTTGATCCGGATGCGCGAGGCGGCGCCGGTGTGGACGGCGTTGGTGGCGACGACCACGTACCGGCCGGTGGCGGGAGCGAGGTGGAGGCTCGTGCCGGTGAAGCCGTGGTGGTAGGCCACTGCACCGCCGGCGCCCAGGATCCAGCCCAGGCCGCGGTGCAGGCCGGGCTCGATCTCGGCCTGGGGGACGAGGCTCGCCCGGAACCACCGGCCCAGCGGGCTCCCGTCCCCGGCGAGCAGGTGCTCGGCGTACGTGGCGAGGTCCGCGGCCGAAGCGAACACTCCGGCGTGGCCGGCGACGCCGCCCATCGCGGCGGCGTTCTCGTCGTGGACGGCGCCCCAGAGCCGGTCGTGGCCGTCGTGCCGTTCGGTCGGCGCGACCCGGGACGACTGCGCGAGGGGACCGTAGGCGGTGTCCTCCATGCCGAGCTCGGCCCACAGCGCGGCGGCGAGCTCGTCCAGCGGCTGCCGGTGGACGTGGGCGAGGGCGAGGCCCAGGAGGATGTAACCGCGGTTGATGTAGCGGTGGATGCCCGGGAGGTTCTCCATGAGCTCGCGGCAGATCAGCTCGTGCAGGGGGCGCTCGGTCAGGTCGTAGAGGTCGAGCCGGGTCGAGGCCCGCAGACCGGAGGTGTGCGAGAGCAACTGCCGCACGGTGGCCTCCGCGCTGGGCATCGGCCCGTCCATGCCCGGCAGGAACTCCCGCACGGGAGCGTCGAGGCCGAGCAGGCCCCCGTCCACGGCGCGCCCGACCAGCGGCCACGTGGCGGTGACCTTCGTCAGCGACGCGATGTCGTAGACGGTGTTCCCGTCGGGGGCGCCTGGGCCAGTGAACGGGGAGACGACTCCGGCCGACAGGACGGTGCGGTCCCCGGCCGCCGTACCGCAGACGACGACCCCGCCCGGGCCGGCGCCGTCGGCGACGATCTCGCGCAGCGCGTCGTGCAGTCCGCAGGTCTCGGCGGTCGTGAACGGTACGGCCTGGTTCATCTGTGCCTCCGGCTCGGTGGTGATCCCGGCTCCAGCCTGGCCAGAGCGTCGGGAAAGTGCCCGTAGCCGCGCCGGAGACGATCGGGCCGCCCGCGCGTGCCGGGCCCGGCCGGGCGCCCGCCTAGCGCACCTGGCCCGCCGGGCCCACTTGGCCCACCCCGCCCGCCTGGCCCGCCCCGCCCGCCCCGGCGGCCTTCCGGCCGGCCGGCGGGATGTTCTGGTTCAGGCGGAACACGTTCCCCGGGTCCCACTCGGCCTTCAGGGCCCGCAGCCGGTCCAGCTTCCGCTCCCGCGAACCGTAGGCCTGACGGATCCGCTGCTCGCCCTCGTCCATCAGGAAGTTGACGTACACGCCCGCGTGGTACGGCTCCAGCGCGGACCAGAACTCCCGGACCCACCGGCGCTCCTCGGCGAAGCCCTCCGCCGTGTCCCGGATCCCGTTGATGTTGAGCATGTGGCCCAGACCCCGGCAGCCGACCGCCGTGTCGTCCTCGCCCACCCGGGCGACCGCACCGCCCAGCTGGAACAGCGGGAAACCGCTCAGCGGCGAGTCGATCCGCGCCGCGTACTCCGCCATGGTGTCCACGGCCCCGTCGGCGAGCCGGTCGAGGCCGCAGCCCCGGAAGTAGTACCACCAGCCGTGCGGGAACGACGCGTCGAACATCGCCTGGTGCGCCAAGTACGGCTTGGGCCGGCACAGATCCAGCAGCGGCCGCCCGAACTCCCGCATCGGCCGCATCACTTCCTCACCGGCCGCCACCTCCCCCGCCCAGCATGCGATCACCATCACCACCGGCCTGCCGTACAGCTCCGGCGGGATCGCCGGCAGCGGCGGGGCCTTGCGGTGGACCACGATCGTCGTCAGCTCGTCGGGCACCCCCGCGATCCAGTCCCGGTAGAAGCGCAGCACCCGGCCCGACTCCTCCACCGGCCACAGCACCGGCCCGGCGAGCACGGTCGGGCCGACCGGGTTCAGCCGGAACGTGAACTCCGTGACGATGCCGAAATTCCCGCCCGCCCCGCGCATCCCCCAGAACAGCTCCGGCTCGTGCACCGCGCTCGCCGTGACCCGGTCCCCGCCCGCGGTGACCAGATCCACCGACAGCAGCTGGTCCACGCTCAGCCCGTACTTGCGGCTCAGCCAGCCGATCCCGCCGCCGAGGGTGAGCCCCGCGACCCCCGTGTGCGTCACGATCCCCGACGGCACCGCCAGCCCGAACGGCTGCGTCGCCGCATCCAGCTCGCCGAGCAGCACCCCCGCCTGGACCCGGACCGTACGGGCCTCGGGGTCCACCCGGACCTCCTTCATCGCCGACAGGTCGATCACCACACCGCCGTCGCACACCGAATGCCCGGGGAAGCTGTGGCCGCCGCTGCGCACCGCGACCGGCGCACCCGTCTCCACCGCCCACTTCAGGGCCGCCACCACGTCCGCCGAACCGGTGCAGGGCGCGATCAGGGCGGGATGCCGGTCGATCGCACCGTTCCAGATCCGCCGGCGCTCCTCGTACGGGGCGTCCCCGGCCCGCACCAGGCTCCCCCGGAAGGAACGCGCCAGCTCGTGGTACGCGGAGTCGTCCAGCCGGACCGGCACCGGCGCGGTCGATGCACCCATGGCTCGCTCCTCGCGGCTCGCCGCCGCTTCTCGCCGCTCTCCCACGAGTGTTCCACCGGCGGGATGGGCGGGCCAGCCGTGGACCCTTCCCAGGCCGTTTGCGCTGGTCAGCACCGATCCACAGGGCCGGGCGGGCCGCCGATTCCCCGATCGGCGGCCCGCCCGGCCCTGCGTACGCACCTCCGGTCGGCGTCCGGTCGGCGTCCGGTCAGGCGGTCGTCAGGAGGTCGTCAGGATCAGGCGGCCGCGGGTGCCCGGCTCCGCGAGGCGGGCGTGGGCCTTCGCCGCATCCGCCAGCGCGATCGTCTCCGAGACCCGCAGGGTCAGGGCGCCCGCGTCCACCAGGCCCACCAGCTCCGCCAGGTGCGCGCCGTCCGCCGCGACCTCCTGCTCCACCACCCGGATCCCCCGCTCCGCGGCCGGTCCGGCGTGCGGCCGCAGGCCCACGTAGACCCCGCCGTCACGGACGAAGCCCAGTGCCGGCTCCCCCAGGACGGCCGCGTCCACGACCCCGTCGACCGGCCCGGCCGGAGCCGAGCCCCGCGGGACGAACGCCGTCGCGCCCAGCGACCGTACGAGCTCCTCGTCCGACTCGCCCGCCAGGGCCGTCACGACCAGCCCCGCCCGCACCGCGAGCTGCACCGCGAGCCCGCCGACCACGCCCGCGGCCCCGGTGACCAGCACCGAGGAACCCGGGGCCAGCCCCAGCAGCCCCACCGCCCGCGCGGCGGTCAGCCCGCTCAGCGGGAGCGCGGCCGCGGCCACGGCGTCCACGGTGGCCGGTGCGGCCGCCACCGCCGAGGCGTCGAGCACCGCGTACTCCGCGTGCGTGCCCAGCGGCTTGACCGGCCCGTAGTGCAGCCCGACCACCCGCTGCCCCGCCGACCAGCCGGTGACCTCCGCGCCGACCGCGTCGATCTCGCCCGCCACGTCCCAGCCGAGCCCGAGCCGCTGCCCGGCGCCGCCGAAGACGCCCACCCGGACCGCGCCGTCCACCGGGTTCACCCCGGCCGCCGCGACCCGGATCCGGACCTGGCCGGCCGCCGGCTGCGGGACCGGCACCCGCACGATCTCCACCTGCTCCGGCCCGCCGAAGCCGTTCACGACGGCCGCCTGCATGGTCTGCGTGGTCTGCGTGGTCTCGCTCATGGTGGCTCCCCGGTTTCGGTTGCGTTCGCTCGTTCCTGCTGAGCACTAACCTAGGGAGAGGTACTCTCCTTTCGTAAGTACGCACTTCGGGGTGCGTACCCGACCCGGAAGTGGGGCACCCGATGGCCACCCGTACCGCCGCAGCCCGCCGCGAAGAGGCCCGCTACGCCTACGACGCCTTCCTCAAGGAGTGCCCCACCAGCCAACTCCTGGCCCGCATCAGCGACAAATGGGTCGGTCTCATCGTCGCCGCCCTCAGCCAGGCCGAGGACGGCTCCATGCGCTACAGCGACCTCGGCCGCAGGATCCCCGGCGTCAGCCAGAAGATGCTCACCCAGACCCTGCGCTCCCTCGAACGCGACGGCCTCGTCACCCGCACCGTCACCCCGACCGTCCCCGTCCGCGTCGACTACCGCCTCACCGGCCTCGGCAGCAGCCTCGCCTGCCTCCTCACCTCCGTGAAGCACTGGGCCGAGAACCACTTCGACGAGGTCAACGCCCACCGCACCACCTACGACGCCACCACCGCGACCTCGTAATTCGGCCGCGCCGCCCCGCCCCCCAGTGGCATGCTGACAGCGTGAACGGACCCGGCATTCAGCTCACCCTCGCCCCCGAACTACGCCTGTTCGCCCCGCCCAGCCGGCGCGCCGAACGCGTACCGACCGCCACGGACGGCGCCTCCAGCCTCGGCCACGTCGTCGAATCGGCCGGCGTCCCGCTCACCGAGGTCGGCCGGCTCCTCGTCGACGGCGACGAGGTGCCCGTCTCGTACGTGCCCCGCGCCGGCCAGTCCGTCGAGGTCTTCGGCGTCGAGCGCCCCCAGCGCATCCCCGGCGCCCCGCCGCTGCGCTTCCTCCTCGACGTCCACCTCGGCACCCTCGCCCGCCGCCTGCGCCTGCTCGGCGTGGACGCCGCGTACGAGAACGAGGACATCGGCGACCCGGCCCTCGCCACCCGCTCCGCCGCCGAACAGCGCGTCCTGCTCTCCCGCGACCGCGGACTGCTGCGCCGCCGCGAACTCTTCGCCGGCGCGTACGTCTACAGCGACAACCCCGACGAGCAACTGCGCGACGTCCTCGGCCGGTTCGCCCCCGTCCTCGCCCCGTGGACCCGCTGCACCGCCTGCAACGGGCCGCTCCGCAACGCGGACAAGGACAGCGTCGGCGACCGCCTCGAAAGCGGCACGCACCGCTCGTACGACGTCTTCGCCCAGTGCACGGCGTGCGAGCGCGTGTACTGGCGCGGCGCCCACCACGCCCGCCTGGAGCGGATCGTCAGCGAGGCCGTGGAGGAATTCGGCGGTGTGGCCACCCCGTAGGAGAGTGGCCCACCGGCCCGGGCGACGCGGCCCGGAAGGCCGGCCCGGAAGGCGTAGCTCAGAAGGCGTAGGCGTCGCCCGTGTCCAGCGCCAGCACCGCATGCTGGTTGTTGGACCCGTCCCGGTCCGACGCCCCGCCGTTCCACCACGTGTCGATCCGGACCACCACCTCAGGCACCCGCTTCTTCAGCTCCAGCAGCAGCCCGATGTGCCGGCCCCGCCCGTGCAGCGGCAGCGCACCCGTCTCGCACACCACCTCGCGCAGCCCGACCCGCGCACAGCCCTCCGCCAGTTCCTGCCGGTCCGCGAGCTCCGCCGACAGCCGCACCCGCAGCGTCGCATCGGGCAGCGCGGCCGGCCCCTCGTTCTGCGGCACCACCCACACCCGCAACCGCCCGTGCGACAGGGACACCCGCCCGTGGTACGCCACATCCGCCTCGGGTCCACTGCGCGCCTCGGCGCTCCCGGAGACCCCCGGCACCCCGGACACTCCGAGCACCAGCAAGCCCGCCACCACCACACTCCGTACGGCACCACGGCGCACCGCAACCACCTCCACGCGCGGAGGCTAGCCAGCACCGCCCCCGCCCGGTCGGACCATCACACGAATGAGGGCGAGCCCTCCCCCAACCGGCCGGGCGCCCCGAGCACGCCCGCGTAGGCTTCGAGCCATGCTGATCGCCCGCTCCGCCGCCCTGTTCGCCCTCGCCGCGCTCCTCGAAATCGGCGGCGCCTGGCTCGTCTGGCAGGGCGTCCGCGAGCACAAGGGCTGGGCCTGGATCGGCGCCGGGGTCATCGCCCTCGGCCTCTACGGCTTCGTCGCCACCCTCCAGCCCCAGGGCGACTTCGCCCGCGTCCTCGCCGCGTACGGCGGAGTCTTCGTCGCCGGCTCCCTCGTGTGGGGCATGGCCGCCGACGGCTACCGCCCCGACCGCTGGGACATCACCGGCGCCCTCGTCTGCCTCGCCGGCATGGCGGTGATCATGTACGCCCCGCGCGGCCGCTGACCCCCGCCTATGCTGGCGGGTATTCGCGTACGAACGACTGATCGCCCGAGGAGCCCCGCACATGAGCACGGCCACCCGAACCGCCGTAGTCACCGGCGCGAGCAGCGGCATCGGCGCGGCCACCGCCCGGCAGCTCGCCGACGCCGGCTACCACGTCGTCCTCACGGCCCGCCGCAAGGACCGCATCGAGGCCCTCGCCGCGGAGCTCACGGCAGCCGGCCACTCCGCCGCGGCCCACGCCCTCGACGTCACCGACCGCCCCGCCGTCGACGCCTTCGCGGCCTCCCTCGACCGCTGCGACGTACTCGTCAACAACGCCGGCGGCGCCATCGGAGCCGAGCCCGTCGCCACCGGCGACCCCGCCGACTGGCGCACCATGTACGAGGTCAACGTCATCGGCACCCTCAACCTCACCCAGGCCCTCCTCCCCGCCCTCATCGCCTCCGGCGACGGCACGGTCGTGGTCCTGTCCTCCACCGCGGGCCACTCCACGTACGAGGGCGGCGCCGGCTACGTCGCCGCCAAGAACGGCGCCCGCGTCCTGGCCGAGACCCTCCGCCTGGAGATCGTCGGCCTGCCCGTCCGCGTCATCGAGATCGCCCCGGGCATGGTGAAGACCGAGGAATTCGCCAAGACCCGCTTCCGCGGCGACGCGGAGAAGGCGGAGAAGGTCTACGCGGGCGTCGCGGCCCCCCTCACCGCCGACGACGTGGCCGACACCATCACCTGGGCCGTGACCCGCCCCAGCCACGTCAACATCGACCTCCTGGTGGTCCGCCCCCGCGCCCAGGCCTCGAACACGAAGGTCCACCGCGAGCTGTAGACCCCCCGGCCCCCACGGCCTACGGGACGAGCCGGGCGGCCTTCGCCGCTCGACGGCGACGAGGACTGAACTCACACGGAGGGGCCCCGACCGAGATGGGATGCTGTTGGTTAATTCGGGCCCGGTTGCTTCGCCCCGTTGAGCTGTTGCTCGGCGGGGCGAAGTGCTGCGAAGTGGCTGGTGCGGGTGCGGGCCCGGGGTGTTTGGGTGAGGTGGGCGTCGATGCGGGCGAGGTTGATGGCGGCGCCGGTGAGCTGGTGCTGGAGGCTGGTCTTCGCGAGGCCGCGGTAGCGGGATCTGCGCAGGCCGCAGCGCCCGACGCCTTGGGAGATGGCGCCCTCGACCCCGGCTCGGATCTTGTAGCGGTCCTTCCACGCGTCGGTCTGCTGCTCGCGCCGGGCAGCGTGGAGGGCCTCATGTTCCTCCCGGTGGCGAAGGGTGATCTCACGCCGTTCGGCGTTGGGAGAGCTGACGCAATCGCGCAGGTGAGGGCAGGCCCGGCAGTCGGCGGGGTTGAAACGGACCCGGATGACGGGCAGGCCCTGCGGTGAGTGGCGGTGGTGCCACTGCGTGCTGGTGACACCGTCCGGGCAGGTCACCTGCTGGTGATCCCAGTCGATGGTGAAGGCGTCCTGCCCGTAGGCGCCGCCGGTCTGGGCCGTGGTGTTGGCCGCCATCGGTCCGTGCAGGGCGATGCCGTGCTCACGCCGGGCGGCCACCAGTGCGGCGGCGGTGGGGTATCCGGCATCGACCCAGTGCTCGCCGGGCAGGCAGCCGTGTCCGGCCAGGCCGCGATGGATCTCCTCGGCCATCAGGCTGTCCGGGACGGTGGCGACGGTGGTGGCCACGTTAGTGATCAGGTCCAGGGCATCGGTGCCGCAGGTCTCGGTGAGGTGGACTTTGTATCCGTCCCACATCGTGTCGCGCTTCACGCTGCCGCGAGCCTGCGGGTCATAGTGAGTGACCAGGCGCGTCGCGCCCGGCGGCCGGTCTTTTGGGTCCCGCCGCACCACCTCGCCCCCGACCAGGTGAAAGTGCTGCACCCAGACCTGCCGCAGAATCTCCACCTGTTCCACATCCCGCAGCCCGGCGGGCGCGTCGGGCGAGGTCACGGCCTCAAGCAGCCGCATCCCGTCCGCCCCGATCCGCAGGCCGGTCTCGCCCCGCTTGGTGTGGGCCTTGGGGAAACGGGAGTCCTCGGCCCGCGTGGCGTAATGCCGGAACCAGTCCGGGCAGGCCACCTCCCGCAGCCAGTCGGGAGCGGCGACGGCGAGCGCGTTCAGCGCCGCCCGCAGCGTCTCGGCAACCATCTCCAGCCAGTTCAGCTCGCGGGCCGCCGACAGCACATGCGTGGAGTCGGTGCGGGCCTTGCCGCCACTGGCCAGCAGGTTCTTTTCCCGGGCCGCGACCAGGATGCCGTCGAGCAGCTGCCGCCCGGCATCCGCCTCGACCAGACGGTCCCGGAACTCCGAGAGCACCGAGAAATCGAAGCCCGGATCGCCGAGCTCCAGCCCGAGGGCGTACTTGAAGTCGATCCTCGCCCGCACCGCTTCCGCGGCCTGCCGGTCGGTGAGCCCCTCCACGAACTGCAACACCAGCACCAATGCGAGCCGGCCCGGTGACCAGGCAGGCTTCCCCCGCGCCGGGAACAGATCCGCGAACTGCCCGTCCGTGAACAGAGAACCCAGCTCATCCCGGATCCGGATCGCCAAGCTCCCCTTACGGAAGGCAGCCCGAGCCACCCGCACCGTCTCCGCCGGGATCTCCCCCGGCTCCTTCGGCTGCATCGACATCGACACCCTCCCCAAACGACAACGTCGGCTCCCAAGACCACAACCAGGTCTTGGGAGCCGACGTCACGCACGGGCCCGAATTAACCAACAGCATCCTAAATCGGTCCGGGCCCTTCCGCTCCCCCGACAACTACACCCAGGTCTCAGCCCTTGATGCAGATGATCTGCTTGAGCTTGGCCACGACCTCCACCAGGTCGCGCTGCTGCTCCATGACCCGCTCGATCGGCTTGTAGGCCGCCGGAATCTCGTCCACGACGCCCGAGTCCTTCCTGCATTCCACGCCCTTGGTCTGTTCCGCCAGGTCGCGCGCCGAGAAGCGCTTCTTCGCGGCCGTCCGGCTCATGCGGCGGCCGGCGCCGTGCGAGGCCGAGTTGAAGGCCGCCGTGTTACCTAGACCCTTGACGATGTACGTACCAGTCGCCATCGAGCCGGGAATGATCCCGAGCTCTCCCGCGCCCGCGCGGATCGCGCCCTTGCGGGTGACCAGCAGGTCCATGCCCTGGTACCGCTCCTCCGCCACATAGTTGTGGTGGCAGCTGATCTCCGCGTCGAAGCTCACCTTCGCCTTGCGGAATTCTCGACGCAGGACTTCCTTCATGAGCGCCATCATGATCGCGCGGTTGTACATGGCGTACTCCTGCGCCCAGTGCAGGTCGTTCCGGTACGCGGCCATCTCCGGCGTGCTCGCCAGGAAGACCGCAAGATCGCGATCCACCAGGCCCTGGTTGTGCGACAGGCTCCGCGCCACGCCGATGTGGTGCTCCGCGAGCTCGTTGCCGATGTTTCGCGAACCGGAGTGCAGCGTCAGCCAGACAACACCCTCATTGTCCACATTGACCTCAATGTGATGATTGCCGGATCCGAGCGTTCCGATCTGCTTCGTGGCACGTTCGCGACGGAATTTGACCGCATCGGCCAGGTAGTCGAACCGCTCCCACAGCCCCTCGTACCCCTCCACCGGGAACCCGTACAGCCGGTCCGGGTCCACCGGGTCGCGGTGCATGCCCGCGCCCACCGGGATCGCCCGCTCGATCTTCGAGCGGAGGCCCGACAGGTCCCCCGGGAGGTCGTTCGCCGTCAGGGACGTCTTCACCGCCGACATGCCGCAGCCGATGTCCACGCCCACCGCCGCCGGGCAGACCGCGTCCTTCATCGCGATCACCGAGCCGACCGTGGCGCCCTTGCCGTAGTGGACGTCCGGCATGACCGCCAGGCCCTTGATCCACGGAAGGGTGGCGACGTTGCGCAGCTGCTGCATCGCGCCGGCCTCGACCGACGCCGGGTCGGTCCACATCCGGATCGGGACGTTCGCTCCCGGTACCTCTACATACGACATACGACTTCAATCCCCCGAAACACCCAGAAAAATCAGAATACGCAAAAAGCCTCGCTCTTAGCCCCAAACCGGACAGGGGACCGGCGCCAGCACCAGCGTGTGCGATAGACATTGTGTTCATCCGCGTCCAAAGCGCGGCAACGCATTTTCCTGACCGCCGGGCCGCCGGCCGGTCGAAGGGAGCCAGTGGACGTGCAGCGCAAGGCGGTACGGCGACAAGTCCTGCCGGGCATCGCGATGCTCACCGCACTCATGGCCGGCGTGACCGGCCTGACCGGGTGCACGAGCGGCAACGGCGTCGGGGCGGACACCGACTCCAAGGCGGGCGCCAGCAGCCCCGCGCCCGCACCGGCCGGCAAGTACCGCAGCCTGCCCGCGCCCTGCAGGGCCGCCGACGGCAAGCGCCTCAAGGCCATGCTCCCGGCCGCGGACAGCCTCACCGACGCGCAGCGCACGCAGCTGTACGCCGGCACCGCGGACACCTCGTACGACGGCGACCGGCACGTCGGCTGCCGCTGGACGGCGCAGACGCCCGAGGAGACGCGGCTGCTGTCGGTCGGCTTCGAGCGCGTCGTCTCGTACGACCGGACCACCATGAGCGACGACGACAAGGCGCGGCAGGTGTACGTGCGCCGGCTGACGGACGCGCACCTGCCGTTCCCCGGCCCCACGAGCCCCGCCACCAACCCCGCTCCGGGCACCAGCCCTGCTCCGGGCACCAGTCCCGGTCCGGGTACCGGCCCCGCCCCCAGCGCGCCGCCGGCCGCGGGCGCTCCCTCGACCGGGCAGTCGCCGGCCCCGGGTGGCAGCCCCTCGGCCCCGCCGCCCGAGCTCGGTTCCCGCGTGCTCGAAGGGCTCGGCACCGAGGCCTTCATCGAGGACAAGCTGAGCCCGGCCGGCGCCAGTGCGGCGCAGGCGCGGACCGTGCGGATTGTGTTCCGCACCTCGAATGTCATCGTCACGGTCGAGTACAGTGTGCAGCCCTCGCTGCCCGGCACGGTCCCGGCGAGCCCCGAAACCCAGGACAAGGCACGGCAGTTGGCGCAGGCTCTCGTCGAGCGTTTCAACGACTGAGAGGGGGCGCGGGGGGCTCGGGGTGACGGCGCGCACAGCAGGCGCGCGCCGGGTCGGGCTACCGTTGCTCGGGTCCCGCGCCCGCACCGCGTCCACAGAACGCGCCCCACAACGCACTGAAGGAACCATGCACCGATCAGCCTCGCGCCTCACTCGCGTTCTCGCCTGCGCAGCCGTGCCGGTGATCCTCACCGTCGCCGGCTGCTCGTCCGATTCGGGCAAGGACTCCGGTTCGGGCGGCGCCAAGAAGCCCAGCGCGTCCTCGTCCGCCAAGCCGAGCGCCAAGGCGTCGGCCGCCCTGGAGAAGGCTGCGTTCGCGACTCTGCCCGACCCCTGCAAGTCGATCCAGGCGAAGACCGTCGAGACCGTCGTCCCGGAGGCGAAGGACAAGAACGGCACCGCGACCAAGTCGAACGACCTGACCACCCGCGCCAGCTGCTCCTGGAACGGTCTGGACGAGGACGGCCTGAAGGGCTCGCAGTACCGCTGGCTGTCGATCTCCCTGGTCCGCTACGAGTCGCACGCCTCGCTCGGCAGCGCGAACAAGCGTGCCGAGGACCAGTACAACAAGCAGGTCGAGACCGCGAAGGCGGCCGAGGGCGCGCACGACGTGAAGGCCGAGCAGGCCGGCGGCATCGGCGACCAGGCGACGTCGGTCGTGTACGGCGTGAAGAAGGACGTCGACTTCTTCAACACGACGATCGTGGCGCGCACCCAGAACGTGGTGATCACGCTCGACTACAACGGTGCGGCGTACGAGGGTGCCGGCGCCCCGGATCAGGCCAAGCTGCTGGAGAACGCGATCGCGGCGGCGAAGGAGGCGGTGGCCTCGGTCGCCGCCGCCAACGAGCAGCAGAAGCAGCCTGAGCAGCAGGCTTCTCCGTCTGCGCAGTAGGTACCGGCGATCCGGGCGGCTTAAAGGGAGGCTGACATTCAGTCACCTGGGCAGTCACCCGTACGCTGTGCCTGCCATAGCTCGACAAGGGGAGGGGATCGCGGGTGGCCGCGATGCAGCTGACTCGTACGCACCGGATACTCATCGGCGTCGTGGTCGCAGGAGCCGTGGTCATCGCGGGGATCGGCTTCGCGGGCTCGTACGCCGCGGTCCGCGCGCTCGCCCTGAAGAAGGGGTTCGGGAACTTCTCGCTGGTCTTCCCGATCGGCATCGACATGGGCATCTGTGTGCTGCTGGCGCTGGACCTGCTGCTGACGTGGATCCGGATCCCGTTCCCGCTGCTGCGCCAGACGGCGTGGCTGCTGACCGCGGCGACGATCGCGTTCAACGGCGCGGCGGCCTGGCCGGACCCGCTGGGCGTGGGCATGCACGCCGTGATCCCGATCCTGTTCGTGGTCACGGTGGAGGCGGCCCGGCACGCGGTGGGCCGGATCGCGGACATCACCGCGGACCGGCACATGGAGGGCGTCCGCATCACGCGGTGGCTGCTGTCGCCGCTGCCGACGTTCAAGCTGTGGCGCCGGATGAAGCTGTGGGAGCTGCGGTCGTACGAGCAGGCGGTCGGCATGGAGCAGGACCGGCTGATCTACCAGGCGCGGCTGCAGGCCCGGTACGGGCGGGCGTGGCGCCGCAAGGCCCCGGTGGAGGCGCTGATGCCGCTCCGGCTGGCCCGGATCGGCGTTCCGCTGGCGCAGACGGCTCCGGAGGGGCTGGCGGCGGCGGGCATCGACCCGGTGCTGCTGCCTCCGGCTGCCGCGGCGATTGCGACGGGTGCGACGGGTGTGGCTGTCGCGGCGTCGTCGGCCCCGGCCCTGGAGGCCGGCTCCGGCGCGGCGGGCCAGGCCGCGCCGCAGGCATCGGGCCCCGTCCCCGCCCCGGCCCCGCAGGCCCCGGGGACGGTCCCGGTCCCCGCGCCCGGCGCCGGCCCCGTCCCCGTCGCCGTCCCCGGCCAGCACACCCCGCCGCCCTTCGCGGTGGATCCGACGGCCATGCCCGCGGCCCACGACAGCGCGTGGTTCGCCGCGCCGCTGGCCCCGCAGGCGGCGTACGAGGGCGGTTACAACCCCCAGTACGTCGAGGGCCTGGAGCCCACCCCGGTGATGCCCCCGACCGGCCCGGAGCTCCCGCAGGAGGAGCAGGAGCCGCAGGTGCAGCCCGGGCAGCAGGAGCTCCCGATCCCGGCGGCCCGTGAGGAGGAGTCCGTCGACGAGGTGAAGTTCGCGGAGGCCGCGTACGAGGTCTTCCGGGCCTACATCGACGAGTACTCCCAGTTCCCGAACCCGGAACAGCTTGACATACACCTCTCGGACCGGCTCGGCATCGTGCACCCGCGCAGCGCCACGACGCTCAAGCGGCTGATGCCGGAGCTGAAGCAGCGCTACCAGCGCGACCTGGAGAACGAGCACATCGCGTAGTACCCGTACCCGTACCCGTACGCCAAGCGGAAGGACCCGCACCCCGAGGGGTGCGGGTCCTTTCACGTCCTGCGGAACGGCTCAGGCGGCGAGCAGCTTGCGCACCCGGTCCGCCCCGACCGCCAGCAGCAGCGTGGGCAGGCGCGGCCCGGTCTCCCGGGTCACGAGCAGGCGGTACAGCAGCGCGAAGAACGAGCGCTGTGCGACCTTGAGCTCGGGCGTGGGCTTGGCGTCGGGCTCCAGGCCCGCCATCACCTTCGGGACGCCGTAGACGAGCGTGGTGAGCCCGTCGAGCGACCAGTGCGAGTCCAGGCCCTCCAGGAGCAGCCGCAGCGACTCGCGGCCTTCGTCGTCCAGGGAGGACAGGAGCGCGGTGTCGGGCTCCTCGCGCACGAGGGTCCGCTGGTCGGCCGGGACCTGGGTGGTGATCCAGTTCTCGGCGCGGTCCAGGCGCGGCCGTACCTCGTCGAGGGAGGTCAGCGGCTGCGACGGGTCCAGGTCGGTCAGGATGCGCAGGGTCTGCTCGTCGTGGCCGGCGGTGATGTCGACGACGGACGCGAGGGTCCGGTACGGCATCGGCCGCGGGGTGCGCGGCAGCTCGTGCGAAGCGACGCGCACGGCGCGGGTGTGCGCGGCGGCGTCGGCCGGCAGCACGGAACCGTCGGCGACCTTGGCCTCGAGCTTGTCCCACTCGTCGTAGAGCCGCTGGATCTCCTGGTCGAAGGCGATCTTGAAGGACTGGTTCGGCTTGCGGCGGGCGTACAGCCAGCGCAGCAGCTGCGGCTCCATGATCTTCAGCGCGTCGGCCGGGGTGGGGACCCCGCCCTTGCTGGAGGACATCTTGGCCATGCCGCTGATGCCGACGAACGCGTACATCGGTCCGATCGGCTGCTCGCCGCCGAAGACGTGCACGATCTGGCCGCCGACCTGGAAGGACGAGCCGGGCGAGGAGTGGTCGACGCCGGAGGGCTCGAAGATCACGCCTTCGAAGGCCCAGCGCATCGGCCAGTCGACCTTCCAGACCAGCTTGCCGCGGTTGAACTCGCTGAGCTTGACCGTCTCGGTGAACTCGTCCTCGGTGCAGACGTAGGTCAGCTCGGTCGTCTCGTCGTTGTACGAGGTGACCTTGGTGAAGTCCTTGCCGCACTGGCCGCAGTACGGCTTGTACGGGAAGTACCCGCCCTCGGTGCTGCTGCCGTCGTCCTCGGCGGCGGCGCCGGAGCCCTCGGCGGCCTCCAGCTCGGCCTCGTCGACCTGCTTCTGCTGGGGCTTCTTGCCGCCCGGCTTCTGCTTGGTGCGGTACTGGTCGAGGACGGCGTCGATGTCGCCGCGGTGCTTCATCGCGAACAGGACCTGCTCGCGGTACGCGCCGGAGGTGTACTGCTCGGTCTGGCTGATCGGGTCGTACTCGACGCCCAGCTCGGCCAGTGCCTCGACCATGGCGGCCTTGAAGTGCTCGGCCCAGGTCGCGTACGCCGATCCGGCCGGGGCCGGGACGGAGGTCAGCGGCATGCCGATGTACTGGCCGTAGGTCTCGGGGTCCACGCCGGGGATGCCGGCCGGCACCTTGCGGTAGCGGTCGTAGTCGTCCCAGGACAGCACGTGCCGGACCTCGAAGCCGCGGCGGCGGATCTCGTCGGCGACCAGGTGCGGGGTCATGACCTCGCGGAGGTTGCCCAGGTGGATCGGGCCGGAGGGGGAGAGGCCGGACGCGACGACGACAGGTTTGCCGGGTGCTCGGCGCTCCGCCTCGGCGATGACCTCGTCCGCGAAACGGGAGACCCAGTCGGTCTCGGTGCTGCTCTGAGCCACGACACGTCCTTCTATCTCGAATGCTGGCTTCAGCCATTCTCCCAGACGGAACGGGCCACTCCGGGGTTGCCTGGTGGCCCCCGTCCTCTCGCCGCCGTCTCGGGCCCCGCTTAACCGAAGGATGGGAACGGCCCCGCGTGGGATACTCGGCACTTGTCGGAACAACCAAGTGCACCTTCAGGCACGACCTCACAGGAACGGCAGCTCATGGCCTCGGTCCCTTCCCTCGCTTCTTCCGTCAATCAGCGCGTCGCGGACGCCCTCGCCTCGGCCCTGCCGGAGGCCGGTGGCGCCGACCCGCTGCTGCGACGAAGCGACCGGGCCGACTTCCAGGCCAACGGCATCCTGGCGCTCGCGAAGAAGGCGAAGGCCAACCCGCGCGAGCTGGCGACGACCGTGGTCGGGTCCATCCCCACCGGTGACCTGATCAAGGACATCGAGGTCTCGGGCCCCGGCTTCCTCAACATCACGGTCTCCGACCGGGCGATCGTCGAGACGCTGGCGGCGCGCGCCGGCGACGACCGCCTCGGTGTCCCGTACGCCGCGAACGCGGGCACGACGGTGATCGACTACGCGCAGCCGAACGTCGCGAAGGAGATGCACGTCGGCCACCTGCGGTCGGCGGTCATCGGCGCGGCGATGGTCGAGATCCTGGAGTTCACGGGCGAGACGGTGGTCCGGCGCCACCACATCGGCGACTGGGGCACCCAGTTCGGCATGCTCATCCAGTATCTGCTCGAGCACCCGCACGAGCTGGACCACAAGGCCGCTGACGAGTCGGTGGAGGTCTCCGGCGAGGAGGCCATGTCCAACCTGAACCGCCTGTACAAGGCCTCGCGGGCGCTCTTCGACTCCGACGAGGAGTTCAAGACGCGGGCGCGGGCACGGGTCGTCGGCCTCCAGGCGGGCGAGGCGGAGACCCTCGCTATGTGGCAGCGGTTCGTCGACGAGTCGAAGATCTACTTCTACTCCGTCTTCGACAAGCTGGACATGGACATCCAGGACGCGGACGTCGTCGGCGAGTCCGGCTACAACGACATGCTGGTCGAGACGTGCAAGCTGCTGGAGGAGTCGGGCGTCGCCGTCCGCTCCAACGGCGCGCTGTGCGTGTTCTTCGACGAGTACAAGGGCCCGGACGGCAACCCGACCCCGCTGATCGTCCAGAAGTCGGACGGCGGCTTCGGCTACGCCGCGACCGACCTGTCGGCGATCCGCGACCGCGTCGGCAACCTGAAGGCCGACACCCTCATCTACGTGGTCGACGCCCGCCAGTCGCTGCACTTCAAGATGGTCTTCGAGACGGCCCGCCGCGCGGGCTGGCTGAACGACGAGGTCAAGGCCGTACAGCTGGCCTTCGGCACGGTCCTCGGCAAGGACGGCAAGCCGTTCAAGACCCGCGAGGGCGAGACGGTCCGGCTGGTCGACCTCCTCGACGAGGCGGTCGACCGGGCCACGGCCGTCGTCCGCGAGAAGGCGGCGAAGGTCGGCCTGTCCGAGGAGGAGATCGTCGAGAACGGCCGGCACGTGGGCATCGGCGCGGTCAAGTACGCGGACCTGTCCACCTCCGCCGCGCGCGACTACAAGTTCGACCTGGACCAGATGGTCTCGCTGAACGGCGACACGTCCGTGTACCTCCAGTACGCGTACGCCCGGATCAAGTCGATCCTGCGCAACGCCGGGGACCGCAAGCCGGTCGCGCACCCGGAGCTGGAGCTGGCCCCGGCCGAGCGCGCGCTGGGCCTGCACCTGGACCAGTTCGGCGAGCTGATCGCCGAGGCGGCCGCGGAGCACGCCCCGCACAAGCTGGCCGCGTACCTGTACCAGCTGTCCTCGCTGTTCACGACGTTCTACGACCAGTGCCCCGTCGTGAAGCCGGAGCCGGAGCTCGTCGTCGGCGAGAACCGCCTGTTCCTGTGCGACCTGACCGCCCGGACGCTGACGAAGGGCATGGCCCTCCTGGGCATCCGCACGCCCGAGCGCCTCTGAACCCTGTTCGCGGGGCACGCAGCTCCGTACGATCGGGCTGCCGGATCCGGCTGTTGCCCCTGGCCACGTGACCGTGAGGGACTCGAGAGTCCCTCACGGCCCTTCTCTCCCTCACTCCCACCGCGTATCGCTGCTCACTCACTGGTTCAGCGGATAGGAATGCCGGCCCGTCACCTCATCGATCTCCGAGTGGGCCTTCTGCAACATCTGGGACGCGAGATCCATCAGCGCGCGAGCGCCGGCGATCTCTTCTCCGACCCGCAGCTGCTCCGGGTCGGAGGGGTGACGCATGGCGTAGCCGTGCGCCCTCATCTCGGAGCCGTCGCCGAGTCTGACCAGGGCCGCCGCACTGGTGCGGTGGCCCTCCTCGGTGAATTCGAGCTCCACGTGCCACCCGACGAGTGTGGGCATGGTGCATCACCTCCAGGGGGTCACCCTGTTTCCAGGGTGCGCCCGAGGGGACGGCAACGCGAGCGGGGGCTTGCGGGACGCCCCCGGACACTCCACCGACCCGAGTCGACGGACCCCGTCCAACGCTCCCGAGCACCTTCGGCGTACCGTCCGCACATGACGACCGACCGCCACCCCGCCGCCATCGACACCATCGACGCGGAGATGTACATCGACCACGTCGAGGCCGCCGACGAAGCCGAGGCCACCGTCGTCGTGCGCTGCATGGTCGGGCCGGTCCTGCTCGGTGCGCGCTTCCACCAAGTCCGATGCGCAGACGTGGAGATCGACCTCGAGCTGACCCGCATCCTCTTCTACCGGCGCGACGTCGACCGGCTCGACCCCGTCTGCACCGCCATGGTCACCCTCCGGGGCGCGGGCGCACTCCGACTCAGGGGCCGCAGCACCATCCAGGGCTCCAACCCCACCCGGAACTGAGTACCGGCACTCATGTGCCGCTCCCACCGGCCGAGTTGACTGGGGCCATGGACCAGGACACCTCGCGCGACAAGCGCGCCTTCGTCGCGCCGCTCGTCTCCACCCTGCTGACGCTGCCGACGGCCCTCGTCGCGTTCTTCGCCGTCGGGCTCTCGCCCATGGCCTGCGACTCCTGCGAGGCTGCTGCGAGCGACCGGTTCGACGCCTCGTTCGACATCGCCTTCCCCGTCTTCACCATCGGCCTGCTGCTCGTCCTGGCCCTGCTCGTGACCAGCTGGGCGCTCCCCTGGCAGCGGCGGAACTCCGCCCGCCGCGTCATGTTCGCGGTGCTCGCCCCGACGGCCGTGGTCCTCGACTACACCGTGTTCGCCGGGATCGTCGACTGGCCGTGAGGCGCCGGCCCGTCTCAGGCGGGAGTCCGTTGCCGGAAGCCGGAAGCATCCCAGAACTCCCCTTGCCGTCCGAGCCCGTTGTACGCCCGCCTGCGGACGTACAGGCTGTGGCGAGGGGAAGCATGTACGGGGGAGGCGCCTGGTGACGAAGACCGCAACAGTCCGCAGGACGGACAGGCCGGGGCGGCTGCCGTCGGCGGGTGGCCGGCCCGGTCGGCGGTCCTCGGGCCCGGCACGGCTGACGGGCGCGCTGCTGGTCGTGGTGTCCCTGATACCGGCGCTGGCCTGCGGCGCCGTGTTCACCGAGTGGCTGCCGTCCGACATCAAGCGCTACGAGGACTACGCGGCGGCCGAGCCGTGCCCCGCGCCCGCCCCCACGACCGGGACGGGGGTGGAGGACTGCCTGCGTACGGTCCCCTTCACCGTCGAGAAGACGGTGGTCAAGAAGGGGGGACGGAACGCCAGGTTCGAGGCGACTCTCTCCGGCTTCTCCGGCGGGCCCATCCGGAAGGGGGACCTGCGGTTCGGCAATCCAGGGCCGCTGCTCGAGAAGCTCGAGCCGGGCGACGCCGTGACCGCCACCGTCTGGCGCGGCAGCATCACGATGATCGCCACGGGAGGCATCCGGCAGAGTTCCACCGCCGAACCGCGCGACGAGGCCCAGATGACAGCCGGCATCGGCACGTTCACGGGTCTTCTGGCGGCCCTGGGGCTGGGCTTCGCGGCGGCGTGGCTGGCCGGGCTTCGCGGGCAGGAGCCCTGGACCTGGCGCTCGCTCGGAAAGCCGCTGCTCATCGGCATGGCGATCACCTGCTTCGGCGTGGCCTACCCCGCCTTCCTGATCGGCCTGCCGTGGTGGGTCGTGCCCTCCGTCGCCGTGCCGTTCACGGCGTACGCGGCCTGGCAGCTCCACCGGTATCGACGGTCGGCCGTCCAAGCCGGCCGCGCGGGCAGCGTGTGACGGACTCCAGTCCCGCTCCGTGAATCTCCGACCGGGCCCCGCCTACGCTCCCCGCATGGGCGGAGCGCGGCGGACAACCCGATGGACACGGGCCTGGTGGCAGGTCTGGTGGCAGGCCTCGCGGCGGGTCTGGCGGGCCGGGCCCCCCGCCGGGTCCGCGCGCGTCTGGCCGCTGCGCTGACCAGCGGGGGTCCACCCGCACCGGTCAGCGCGCCTCGCGCAGCCAGCCCGCGACCTCCGTCGCCCAGTACGTCAGGATCGTGTCCGCGCCGGCCCGCTTGATGCCCAGCAAGGTCTCCAGGATGGCCCGGTCGCGCTCGATCCAGCCCTTCTCCGCCGCCGCCTCGATCATCGCGAACTCGCCGCTGATCTGGTACGCGGCCACCGGGACGTCCACCGCCTGCGCGACCCGGTACAGGATGTCCAGGTACGGGCCGGCCGGCTTGACCATGACCATGTCCGCGCCCTCCTCCAGGTCGAGCGCCAACTCCCGCAGCGACTCCCGGGCGTTCGCCGGGTCCTGCTGGTACGTCTTGCGGTCGCCCTGCAGCGACGAGGCGACGGCCTCGCGGAACGGGCCGTAGAAGGCCGACGAGTACTTCGCCGTGTACGCGAGGATCGAGACGTCCTCGTGCCCGGTCTCGTCGAGCGCGTCGCGGATGACGCCGACCTGGCCGTCCATCATGCCGCTCGGTCCGACGACGTGGACGCCCGCGTCGGCCTGGACCTGCGCCATCTCCGCGTAGCGCTCCAGCGTCGCGTCGTTGTCGACGCGCCCGTGCTCGTCCAGTACGCCGCAGTGGCCGTGGTCGGTGTACTCGTCCAGGCACAGGTCGGACATGATCACCAGATCGTCGCCCACCTCCGCCTTCACCTCGCGGATCGCGACCTGCAGGATCCCGTCCGGCTCGGTGCCCGCCGTGCCCAGCGCGTCCTTGTTCTCGTCGGCCGGGACACCGAACAGCATGATCCCCGCGACGCCGGCCCGGGCCGCCTCCACCGCGGCCTTGCGCAGCGTGTCGCGGGTGTGCTGGACCACGCCCGGCATCGCCGAGATCGCCAGGGGCTCGCTGATGCCCTCCCGTACGAACGCCGGGAGGATCAGGTCCGAGGGGTGCAGCCGGTTCTCCGCGACCATCCGCCGCATCGCCGGGGTGGTGCGCAGCCGGCGGGGCCGCGAACCGGGGAAGGATCCGTACGCGCTCATACTCAGTCGCCTCTTCGAGCCTGGACAGCAGTCGCCTCCAGCCTAGAGCCCGGGCGGCGTGGCCCTCGCAGCCCCCACGGCGAGCTCGCACCACACCACCTTGCCGGGCATGCGCGGACCGACCCCCCACCGCTCGGAGAGCACGGCCACCAGCAGCAGCCCCCGCCCGCCCTCGGCCCCCGGGTCCCGGTCCGCGATCCGCGGCCGACCGCCCCCGCTGTCGGCCACCTCGACCCGGACCAGGTCCTCGAAGAGCAGCAACCGAAGCCGGTAGTACCGGCCGGGCGGCACGCCGTGCAGCAGGGCGTTGGTAGCGAGTTCGCTCACACAGAGCAACAGATCGCCTCGGCGGCATGTGACACCCCACGCGTGCAATGTCTCCGCCGCGAACTCCCTGGTGGAGCGGACGGATTGGCGGCTGCGGGGGAAGTACCGCTCACGCAGCATGGCCGGATGGATTTCCACGTTCACGGGGTGATCGTCGCGTTGCGTGACTAGCGTGGGCGAGACGAGCAACCCGTACTCCTTGATGAGTACGGGTTGGTACGGGTATCTCGCATGCGCACGCGGGGAGTTCACAGGTATGCCACCACGCAAGAGGCCCCGGCCCAACGAGACGGCGATGAAGATGGTCGGCGCGCTGGTCGCCGCGGCCCGAACCGCCAAGGGAATGACCCAGCGCGCCCTCGCCGAGTCGCTCCACGTCGATGTCGAGACCGTCGCCTCGATCGAACAGGGCAGGCGCGTCCTGATGCCCAACGTCGCCGAGAAGATGGATCGCGTCCTCGGCCTGCCCGACCTGCTGGCGGTCGCGGCGAACAAGATGCCGGAGGTGGACATGATCCCGGCCTGGGCGGAGGAGTACATGGAGCGAGAACAGGAAGCCCTCGCGCTCTCCTGGTTCGACACCATGATCGTGCCTGGCCTGTTGCAGACCGAGGCCTACGCCCGTGCGGTCTTCGGCTGCCGCGTCCCATTCGTGGGCGAGGAGAAGATAGAGCTCCAGACCGCCCACCGCATCAAGCGCCAGGAGATCCTGCATCGCCGCGTTCCCCCGACCCTCAGCTTCATCATCTGGGAGCCCGCCCTGCGCGACCGGATCGGCGGGGACGAGGTTCACCGGGAGCAGCTGCGCCACCTGCGTGGGTGCGCCGACCGCGCTGCCATCTCGCTCCAGGTACTGCCCCTGGGCATCACCGCTCAGGCGGGCCTCGCAGGCCCCTTCACCTTGCTGGAAACACCCGAGTTCCAGCACCTCGCCTACTCGGAAACCCAGCGCGGCAGCTTCCTCGTGCGCGACCCGAACGAGGTCAGCATCCTGACTCAGAAGTATGCGATGCTGCGGTCACAGGCCCTCAACTCAGCGGAGACGAAGGACCTGTTGGACCGGTTGCTAGGAGAGACATGAGCACCCCACTGAAGTGGTTCAAGTCCAGCTACAGCAGCGACGAGGGCGGCCAGTGCCTGGAAGTGGCCTACGCCTGGCGGAAGTCCTCCTACAGCGGCAGCGAAGGCGGAGCCTGCGTCGAGGTCGCCACCTGCCCCGCCGACCGGGTCCACGTCCGCGACTCCAAGGTCACCGACGGGCCGGCCCTCACCCTCGCCCCCGCCGCCTGGGCGGGCCTCACCCACTGGGTCGGCCGCTAGCGGTCGTCCCGCTCGTTGCGCCGGGCCCACCGCCACAGGCCGTCGGCGCGGCGGTCGTACTCGTACTGCGGGCCCAGCGGTCCCACCCGCGCGTACGCCTCCCGCGTGCGCGGGTCGTCGCGCAGGGCGAGCCCGTACGCACCCTCCAGGCGAAGCTCCTGCTCCTCCTCCGCGAGCAGCGCCACCAGCACCTCGGTGACCTCCGGCGTGCACAGCACCGGCAGCCCGGCGTCCCCGTCCGTGGCGTCCGGGTCCGCCCCCGCCTCCAACAGCGTGCGCACCGCCTCCGCGTCCCCCGCCCGTACCGCCGCCACGAGCCGCCGGTCGTCCTGCTCCGTCATCGGTCCCCCGTCCTGCGGCGTCGATCCTTGCCGGGGCCGGTCGGCGGGCACAACCGGATTCGGGGCGGGCCCGGGTACGGTCGGGGCCCGGACGCATCGCGTCCGGGCCCCGTTGTCCGTACTCAGACCCGCCGTCAGGTCGTACGACGCCGCCGCGCACCCGGGCGGCGCTCGCTCGGCCGGGACACCGACTCGCCGGCCTCCTTGGCCGCCTCGCGGCGCGCCGCGCCGTACTCGGCCAGTGCCTCGGCGAGCTTGCCGACGCTCGGCTCCGGCGACAGGACGTCGACCCGCAGGCCGTGTTCCTCCGCCGTCTTGGCCGTGGCCGGCCCGATGCAGGCGATGACGGTCACGTTGTGCGGCTTGCCGGCGATGCCGACCAGGTTGCGCACCGTCGAGGACGACGTGAAGAGAACGGCGTCGAAGCCGCCGCCCTTGATCGCCTCGCGCGTGTCCGCCGGCGGCGGCGACGCGCGCACGGTCCGGTAGGCGGTGACGTCGTCGACCTCCCACCCGAGCTCGATCAGGCCCGCGACCAGCGTCTCGGTCGCGATGTCGGCCCGCGGCAGGAACACGCGGTCGATCGGGTCGAAGACCGGGTCGTACGGCGGCCAGTCCTCCAGCAGCCCGGCCGCGGACTGCTCGCCGCTCGGCACCAGGTCCGGCTTGACGCCGAACTCGACCAGCGCGGCGGCGGTCTGCTCGCCCACGGCGGCGACCTTGATGCCCGCGAACGCACGGGCGTCGAGCCCGTACTCCTCGAACTTCTCCCGGACGGCCTTCACCGCGTTCACGCTGGTGAAGGCGATCCACTCGTAGCGGCCCGTCACCAGGCCCTTGACCGCGCGCTCCATCTGCTGCGGGGTGCGCGGCGGCTCCACGGCGATGGTCGGCACCTCGTGGGGCACCGCGCCGTACGAACGCAGCTGGTCGGAGAGCGAGGCGGCCTGCTCCTTGGTACGCGGTACGAGGACCCGCCAGCCGAACAGCGGCTTCGACTCGAACCAGGCCAGCTCCTCGCGCCGCGCGGCGGCGCCGTGCTCACCGACCACGGCTATGACCGGCCGGGCGCCCTCGGGCGACGGGAGCACCTTGCCCTGCTTGAACACCTGGGCGATGGTCCCGAGGGTGGCGTTCCAGGTCCGCTGGCGCGTCGTCGTGCCGGCGACGGTCACCGTGAGCGGGGTGTCGGGCTTGCGCCCTGCGGACACCAGCTCGGCGGCCGCGCTCGAGACGGTCTCCAGCGTCGCGGAGACGACGAGGGTGCCGTCGCTGGCGCCGACCTCGCTCCAGCAGCGCGCGGAGGCGTTGCGCGCGTCCACGAACCGCACATCTGTGCCTACGTCGCCTCGGCCGCCCCGCAGCGGCACACCGGCGTACGCGGGCACGCCGACGGCGGTCGCGACACCGGGCACCACCTCGAAGGGGATGCCGCCGGTGGCGCAGGCGAGCATCTCCTCGGCCGCGTTGCCGTCGAGTCCGGGGTCGCCGGTGACGGCACGGACGACCCGCCTGCCGGAGCGCGCAGCCTCCATGACAAGATTGGCGGCATCCCGGATCACCGGGACACCGGCGGCTGCTGACACTTCGTCAGCAATCGTCAGCTGTGGCGTGTCCACTCCCGCGCGCGCATGCGTGCGTACGACCTCGAGCACCTCGGGCTCCGCGATCAGTACGTCCGCGGCCGCGAGCGCCTCGACGGCGCGCAGCGTCAGCAGACCCGGGTCGCCGGGGCCGGCACCGAGGAAGGTGACGTGCCCGTGTGCGGCAACGACCGGAAAAGCGGAGGTGGTCGGACGTGAGGGGTTCAAAGCGATCGCTCCCCCATCAGACCGGCCGCGCCCTTGGCCAGCATCTCGTCCGCGAGTTCGCGGCCGAGCGCCATGGCCTCGTCGTACGACTGGGGCACGGGACCGGTGGTGGACAGCTGCACGAGCGTCGAGCCGTCGAGGGTTCCGACGACGCCGCGCAGGCGCATTTCATTGACAGCCTGGCCGTCGGCCAGCAGATCGGCGAGCGCGCCCACAGGGGCGCTGCAGCCGGCCTCCAGGGCGGCGAGCAGGGAACGCTCGGCGGTCACGGCGGCCCGGGTGTGCGGGTCGTCGAGCTCGCCGAGCGCGGCGATGAGCTCCGCGTCGGACGCGAGGCACTCCACGGCCAGGGCACCCTGGCCGGGAGCGGGCAGCACGTTGTCGACCGACAGGAAGTCGGTCACCTCGGCACTGCGGCCGATCCGGTTCAGTCCGGCGGCGGCGAGGACGACGGCATCCAGCTCGCCGTCGCGCACGAAGCCGATCCGGGTATCGACGTTCCCCCGGATGGCGACGGTCTCGATGCGCTTCCCGAGGGTGCGCGCGTAGTGGTTGAGCTGCGCCATGCGGCGCGGCGAACCGGTACCGATGCGGGCGCCGTCGGGCAGCTGCTCGAAGGTCAGGCCGTCGCGGGCGACGAGCGCGTCGCGCGGGTCCTCGCGCAGCGGCATGGCCGCGATCACGAGCTCCTCGGGCTGCGAGGTCGGCAGGTCCTTCAGCGAGTGGACGGCGAAGTCGACCTCGCCGCGCAGCAGCGCGTCGCGCAGCGCGGTGACGAACACGCCGGTTCCGCCGATTTGCGCGAGGTTCTCACGGGACACGTCACCGTAGGTCGTGATCTCCACGAGCTCGACGGGCCGGCCGGTGATCGCCCTTACCGCGTCGGCGACATGGCCGGACTGGGACATGGCCAGCTTGCTGCGCCGCGTGCCGAGCCGGAGGGGCTCGTCGAGACGTGGATTCATGATGCCCGTCCTGAGTCGTCGTTCTTGTCGGCCTTGTCGGCCTGTCCCGCCTGGTCGACCTGTCCGGCCTGACCGGCCGCGTCCGCCCGGCTGACGGAGGCCACCGTCTGCGGGTCGAGGTCGAAGAGTTCGCGCAGCGCCTCGGCGTACCCGGCGCCGCCGGGCTCGCTGGCGAGCTGCTTGACGCGCACGGTCGGCGCGTGGAGGAGCTTGTCGACGACACGGCGCACGGTCTGGGTGACCTCGGCCCGCTGCCGCTCGTCCAAGTCCGGGAGTCGCCCGTCGAGCCGTGCCACTTCCATGGCCACGACCTCGGCGGCCATCGCCCGCAGGGCGACGACGGTCGGCGTGATGTGCGCGGCCCGCTGTGCGGCCCCGAAGGCAGCCACCTCTTCGGCGACTATCCCGCGTACGGCGTCCACGTCGGCCGCCATCGGCGCGTCGGCCGATGCCTCGGCGAGCGACTCGATGTCGACGAGCCGGACGCCGGGGATCCGGTGCACGGCGGCGTCGATGTCGCGCGGCATGGCCAGGTCCAGCAGGGCCAGCCGTACGGGCGCCGCGTCGACCTGGCTGCGGGCGCCCTTGCGGGGCTGCCGCTGTGCGGCGGCCTCGCCCTGGTCGGCCCAGGTGCCGTGCAGTTCGAGGGAGCTGGCGTCGACTCCGGTGAGCGCGGCCCGTCCGTCGCCGGCCGGCACCTCGACGGGGCACCCGTCGCGGTCCGTACCGGGGGCGATGGTCCGTGCCACCCCGCCGTCGGCGAGGCGCATCCCGGCCTCGGCGGCGGCCACGAGCCGGGCCACGACCTCGGCATCGGCCAGACCCGGCCCCGCCGGCGATCGAGGCGCGGGAGGGGGCGGAGCGGGGGAATGCCCCGCGGGGCCCCCCACCACGGCTGCGATCACGTCGTCACCGGTCAGCACCAGCCCGGTGGCGCCCGTGCAGGACACCACCACGTCGACTCGTGTCAGCTCATCGGCCACCGAGGCCATCGGAACGGCGCGCGCGCCCACCCCAGTGCCTGAGGCAACCAGAATCTCGACCAAACGGTCCGCCCGCTCTGCGGTGCGGTTCGCGACGACGATCTCGGCGACGCCGACCCGCGCCAGCGTGGCGGCGGCCAGCGAGGACATCGACCCGGCGCCGATCACCAGCGCCCGCTTGCCCGCGGCCCAGGCGTCCACCGGCTCGCGCCCGGCGGTCAGCTGCTCGAGCCCGAAGGTCACCAGCGACTGTCCGGCCCGGTCGATCCCGGTCTCGGAGTGGGCCCGCTTGCCGACGCGCAGCGCCTGCTGGAACAGGTCGTTGATCAGGCGGCCGGCGCTGTGGAGCTCCTGCCCCAGCGCCAGCGCGTCCTTGATCTGCCCGAGGATCTGGCCCTCGCCGATCACCATCGAGTCCAGCCCGCACGCCACCGAGAACAGGTGGTGGACGGCCCGGTCCTCGTAGTGGACGTACAGGTACGGAGTGAGCTCCTCCAGAGCCACCCCGCTGTGCTGCGCGAGCAAGGTCGACAGCTCGGCCACACCGGCGTGGAACTTGTCCACGTCCGCGTACAGCTCGATCCGGTTGCACGTGGCGAGCACCGTCGCCTCCGTCGCCGGCTCTGCGGCGAGGGTGTCGTGCAGCAGCTTGACCTTGGCGTCGGCCGACAGGGAGGCGCGTTCGAGCACGCTCACCGGCGCGCTGCGGTGGCTCAGCCCTACGACGAGCAGACTCATGCCGGCATCACCGCCGGAACGTCGCCCTCGGGGCCGTTCTTGCGTGCGACGGCGGCGGCCCGCCCGGCGGGCGGCTCGACGGCCGCGGCGGGCGCCGCGCCGGAACCGGCGGCGGTGTCGGTGACGACCGCCTCGTCGGACGGGGAGGAGACGGCGGAAGAGGAAGAGGAAGGGGTGGCGTTGGCCGCCGCTTCCTCCCCGGCCTTGCGCTGCTCGTGGAACGCCAGGATCTGCAGCTCGATCGACAGGTCGACCTTGCGTACGTCCACACCGTCCGGCACGGACAGCACGGTCGGCGCGAAGTTCAGGATGGAGGTGACGCCGGCGGCGATCAGCCGCTCGCTCACCTGCTGGGCCGCACCCGCCGGGGTCGCGATGACGCCGATCGAGACGCCGTTCTCCTCGATGATCTTCTCGAGGTCGTCGGTGTGCTGCACCGGCATGCCGGCGACCGGCTTGCCGGCCATCGCGGGGTCGGCGTCGATGAGCGCCGCGACGCGGAATCCGCGCGCGGAGAAGCCGCCGTAGTTGGCCAGGGCCGCGCCGAGGTTACCGATGCCGACGATGACAACCGGCCAGTCCTGCGTCAGGCCGAGTTCGCGGGAGATCTGGTAGACGAGGTACTCGACGTCGTAGCCGACGCCGCGCGTACCGTACGAACCCAGGTAGGAAAAGTCTTTGCGGAGCTTGGCGGAGTTGACTCCGGCGGCCGCCGCGAGCTCCTCGGAGGACACCGTGGGCACCGATCGCTCGGAGAGCGCGGTGAGTGCGCGCAGGTACAGCGGAAGCCGGGCGACAGTGGCCTCGGGAATACCTCGGCTGCGGGTCGCCGGTCGGTGAGTTCGGCCAGTTGCCACGATGCTCCTGCGGGATGAGCGGGGCTGCAGGCGGTCACTTGTCCCAAGACCGCCCCGTCGAATGCAGGCTATGTCTTTGTGAACGCGTGCACAAAGATTGTGTCCGCTTTGTCCGAGCAAAGTGACCGGGGTCACGCGGCCCGGGCCTGGAGGACGGGAACCCACAACACGCCGAACCCGTTCAAATCCCGAGGCGGGCAAAACGGTACACACTCCTCATCGATACGCCCCCGAGACCCCACAAAACGCCCACGATGGTAACCGGCGGGAGGGTCAACCCCCCAACGCCCGCCGCAGCCGGTCCGGGTTCACCCTCCAGAAGGTGTGCTGTTCGCCGTCCACCAGCACCACCGGGATCTGCTCCCAGTGCAGCCGGTAGAGCTCCGCGTCCTGCGAAATATCCTTCTTCTCCCACTGTGCGCCGACCTCCGCGCAGACCTTCTCGATCACCTCCTGGGCGTCATCGCACAGATGGCACCCCGGCTTCCCGATGAGCGTGACCAACCGCTCGCCGGAACGCTTCTCTTCCTTATGACGCAGCAAAGGGCTCATGCCCCCCATTCTCCCGCGCCACCGCGTAACACCAAGGCACCGAAGAGTTCACGCCCCCGGCATCGCATCGGTTCGGGAACTCCCGAACACAATGGCTATGCTCGCGTCATGGCCGCTCTGGGATGGCTCACCCCCCGTAGGCGCTCCGCCACCGCGCGGAGCGTGCTCGCAGGCGAGGCCTCGGCCGAGGCCGCCCGCAAGACCGCGCAGGCCCTCGATGCGGAGGCCGGGCCACCGGCCGAGCCCGGGGAAACCGCCGAGGAAGCCGCCGCGCGGGCGGCCGAGGAAGCGGAACCGGCCGAGCCCGATTTCCCCGTGGCCGGCGACGACCTCGCCGCCGCCTTCTTCGACCTCGACAACACCGTCATGCAGGGCGCCGCGATCTTCCACTTCGGCCGCGGCCTCTACAAGCGGCAGTTCTTCCACCGCCGCGAACTCGCCCGCTTCGCCTGGCAGCAGGCCTGGTTCCGGCTCGCCGGGGTCGAGGACCCCGAGCACATGCAGGACGCCCGCGACAGCGCCCTCTCCATCGTCAAGGGCCACCGGGTCTCCGAACTCATGGCCATCGGCGAGGAGATCTACGACGAGTACATGGCCGAGCGGATCTGGCCGGGCACCCGCGCCCTGGCCCAGGCCCACATCGACGCCGGCCAGAAGGTCTGGCTCGTCACGGCCGCACCCGTGGAGACCGCCACGATCATCGCCCGCCGGCTCGGCCTGACCGGGGCACTCGGCACGGTCGCCGAGTCCGTCGACGGCATCTACACCGGGCGGCTCGTCGGCGAGCCGCTGCACGGGCCCGCGAAGGCCGAGGCGGTCCGCGCGCTGGCCGCCGCCGAGGGCCTCGAACTCGAACGCTGCGCGGCGTACTCCGATTCGCACAACGACATTCCGATGCTGTCGCTGGTCGGGCATCCGTACGCGATCAATCCGGACACAAAACTGCGCAAGCATGCCCGGGCACACGACTGGCGGCTGCGCGACTACCGGACCGGCCGCAAGGCCGTGAAGGTCGGCGTCCCGGCAGCCGCCGGGGTCGGCGCGATCGCGGGCGGCGCGGCCGCCGCGATCGCCCTGCACCGCCGCCGCAAGTAGCCGGCCCCGCCCCGCCACCCGGCCGCCACCCGGCCGCCGCCTGTGCCGGAGCCGCCCTGCGGCCGCCGGGCGGCGCCCCGCGGGCCGTCGGCCCGCTGCGCCGCGGGCATTCCCCCACTTCTACCCCCACGCCCCGCGCGCCACTCCCGCATGCCCGACTCGGTCGCGAGCCAGCGTGGAAGCGTCCATTCCGCGTATTCAACCGATCAAGAAACGATCACCAACTGCGACTGAATATGCCCTCGACACGCAACAGAAGTGTCGGAATCGGTGATTTGAGCAACTGGGTGTAGCACTGCCTGTACGAAGCGTTATTCTCCTCAAACGCATGCCGCCGCCCATCTGTCGCCACGACGGGTGAACGGTCCCGCACTGCACGTGATGGAAGCTCTGCCTCTGGGAGTCCCGTGTACCCACCTGTCGGGGTTGACGCCTCGGGCCTGGCTACGCTGCGCGCAACGGTCCTCGACCACCTGCGCGGCTTCGTCCCCACCGCGTACGCCGTCCCCGCCTTCGCCGCCGCGGTCCCTGCCGGCCTCGGCCCGGCCGGTCCTTGCTATGCCCTGACCGACGGCGGAGCGACGGTGGGCAGACGCGGTCGCGCGGGAGGAGCCGCCACCGGCACGAGCGCGCCCGCCGCACGCCGCCCCACCGCGGACAGCGACCAGGCCCGCATGATGGACCTGGTCGAACGCGCCCAGGCCGGCGAGGCCGAGGCCTTCGGCCGGCTGTACGACCAGTACAGCGACACGGTCTACCGCTACATCTACTACCGCGTCGGCGGCAAGGCGACCGCGGAGGATCTCACCAGCGAGACCTTCCTGCGCGCGCTGCGCCGCATCTCCACCTTCACCTGGCAGGGCCGCGACTTCGGCGCCTGGCTCGTGACGATCGCCCGCAACCTGGTCGCGGACCACTTCAAGTCCAGCCGCTTCCGCCTGGAAGTGACCACGGGCGAGATGCTGGACGCGAACGAGGTGGAACGATCCCCCGAGGACTCGGTCCTGGAGTCCCTCTCCAACGCCGCCCTGCTGGAAGCCGTACGCAAGCTCAATCCCCAGCAGCAGGAGTGCGTGACCCTGCGGTTCCTCCAGGGCCTGTCGGTCGCCGAGACCGCCCGGGTGATGGGGAAGAACGAGGGCGCCATCAAGACGCTCCAGTACCGGGCGGTCCGCACCCTGGCCCGCCTGCTCCCGGACGACGCCCGCTGACCTGGGACCGGCCCCGCACCGCCGCCCCCGGGCGCCTCCACCCGCGACTCCCCCACGCCCCACCCACCTCCCCCACCCCCCGCACCTTCCGACCCTCCTGACCATCCACACAACCGGTGACCCCTCGATGACGCTGTGGTCCGATCATCCTTCGTCCGTAACCCAAGTGCCGCGCCGCTCGTTGTGCGGAATGCAGGCTCCCTGTGGACACGTCCTGCCCGAAGCCGCTCACTCGAAAGTGTGGATGTGCTCAAGGCAGGCAACCTTCCGGACACCTTGGGGAGTCGATCGTCATGACGAGAGGAGGTGCCGCCAGTGATCGCGAACGTGACTCCGCACCGGCGGGCGAACGCCTTCGCCCAGGCCCTGGAGGATCGGACCCCATCCGACCTTTCGGAACCGGACCCGGCGGCCGAGCAGTCCGAGGCACCTGCCGAACCTGCCGACCACAACCGGTTGTTGGCCCTGGCGAGCGCGCTCGGCGAAAGAATGCCGCGCCCGGTGCTGGACCCCGAGGTCAAAGTGGTGCAACGAGCCCAGCTCGTGGCCGCCATGGAGGCCCTGGTGATGGAAGAGAGGGCCCGGGGCGGTGCCGCCTCGGACCCTCAGGTGCCCGAGCAGCGGACCGGCCGCGGCGCCCACCGGGCGACCTCGCTCCGGAAATTGCGGCCCCGCTCCCGCTGGTCCAAGGGCATCGCAGCGGGCGGCCTCACCGTAGGTGTGGCCGCGGGGGCCTTCAGCGGAGTGGCCGCTGCCAGTACGGACGCCCTGCCGGGTGACTCCCTCTACCCGATCAAGCGGGGGATGGAGGACCTGCAGCTCGGGATGGCCGACGAGGACGCGGACCGGGGCGAGCTCTATCTCGACCGGGCCTCCAACCGCCTGTCGGAGGCCCGCAGGCTGATGGAGCGCGGCCGGACGGGCGTACTGGACCACGAGTCGCTCGGCGAGATCCGCCGGGCCCTCGGGGGCATGAAGCACGACGCTGCGGAGGGCCACCGGCTCCTCCAGGCGGCCTACGAACGGGACGGCTCGCTCGGCCCGATCCAGACGCTGTCGTCGTTCTCCCGCTCGCACCGCGACGCGTGGGGCCGGCTCCGGGACAAGCTCCCGGCGCAGCTCACCGATGTGGGCGGGGAGGTCGAGTCGGTCTTCCAGGCCATAGACGATGACGTGGCGCCCCTCCAGAGCCTGCTCCCGAAGCCCCAGGAGCAGACCCGCGGCACCGGTACCCCGGCCAAGCCGAGCGCCCCGGCCGGGCAGCACCAGTCCGCACCGGCGGCGGGCACGCCCTCGGCCAGCCCGACCCCGCCCCCGGCCACCGGCGGCAAGCCCTCACCGGCCCCCGGCGGCCTCCTGGGCGGCACGGGCGACCTCCTGAACCCGCCCGCGGGTCAGAACACCCCGGCACCCTCGTCCTCCCCGGAGCACGCACAGCCGGACATCACCCTGCCGCCCCTGCTCCCGGGCCTCCTCCCGGGCCTGGGCCTCAAGGCGGAAGACGCCGGGTAGGAACGAACGAGCGTAGGCCCTCAGCCCCGAATCGGAGCTGAGGGCCTACGCTCGTGAAGCAGAACGACTCAGAAGAACACGGACCGCCGCTGCACCAGCAGCTTGTACAGCGTGTGCCGGACCCCCTCCTGACGCCGACCTCGCACTGCTCGGCCCCAGGGGGCCTCACAGGCTTCGCCCGGCTGCGCCGGACTCCGTCCGCCGAGGGCCCGGGCCCGACCCACCGGGCCGGCACCCGCCCACCCGCCCGGTCGGTCAGAAGAACCCCGCCCGCCCGGTCAGAAGAACACGGACCGCCGCTGCACCAGCAGCTTGTACAGCGTGTGCTGGATCTGCTCGCGCACCTCGTCCGTCAGGTTGAACATCAGCATCGGATCCTCCGCCGCCTCCGCCGGATACCCGTCCGTCGCGATCGGCTCACCGAACTGGATCGTCCACTTCGTCGGCAACGGCACCGCGCCCAACGGCCCCAGCCACGGGAACGTCGGCGTGATCGGGAAGTACGGAACCCCCAACAGCCGCGCCAGCGTCTTCGCGTTGCCGACCATCGGGTAGATCTCCTCCGCCCCCACGATCGAGCACGGCACGATCGGCGTCCCCGCCCGCAGCGCCGTCGACACGAACCCGCCCCGCCCGAACCGCTGGAGCTTGTACCGGTCTCCGAACGGCTTCCCTATCCCCTTGAAGCCCTCCGGCATGACCCCGACCAGTTCCCCGGCCTCGAGCAGCCGCTGCGCGTCCTCCGAGCACGCCAGCGTGTGCCCGGCCTTGCGCGCCAGCTCGTTCACCACCGGCAGCATGAACACCAGGTCCGCCGCCAGCAGCCGCAAGTGCCGCTGCGCCGGGTGGTGGTCGTGGACCGCCACCTGCATCATCAGCCCGTCCAGCGGCAGCGTCCCGGAGTGGTTCGCCACGATCAGCGCCCCGCCCTCGGCCGGGATGTTCTCGATGCCCTTGACCTCGACCCGGAAGTACTTGTCGAACAGCGGCCGCATCAGGGACATCAGGACCTGGTCCGTCAGCTCCTTGTCGTAGCCGAAGTCGTCGACCTCGTAGTCCCCGGTGACCCGCCGCCGCAGGAACGCCAGCCCGCCGGCGATCCGCCGGTCCCAGGCGGCCCCGCCGGACTCCACGGGAACGGGCTCCGGCGCGACCGGCTCCGCAGCCTCCACCACCGGCTCCGGAGCGGGCACCGCCCGCACCCTCCGGGCCGCGGCGCCCCGCCGGCGCGGCCGGTCCTCGTCGAACGGAATGACCTTGGCGTCCGCCACTATCGCTGCGCTCCCTCTTCGGCTCCGGCAACCACGACGTTCGGGCCGTCCACCTTCAGCACGGCCGCGACCCGGTCCACAGCCTGCCCCACCCGCGCCGGCGGCAGCAGCCCGTTCCCCCGGCTGCGCGCGAAATCGGCGAAGGTCTCGGCGGTCGTGTACATGGGCTTGAATCCCAGCACCTCCCGCATCTGGGACGTCTCCACGACTCGCCCGTGCGTGAGGAGTCTGATCTGCTCCGGCGAGAAATCGGTGACCCCCACCGCCCGCAGCGCCGACCCCACCCACGTCACCGCGGGCAGCAGCAACGGCACCGTCGGCCGCCCCAGCCGCCGCGCGCACTGCGACAGCAGCAGCACCCCGTCGCCCGCGATGTTGAAGGTCCCGCTGTTCAGCGTCCCGCGTTGGGGCTCCCCCGCCGCCAGCCGCAGCACATCCAGAACATCGTCCTCGTGGACGAACTGCAGCCGCGGGTCATACCCCAGCACCGTCGGCATCACGGACATCGAGAAGTACTCGGCGAGCGAGGAGTCCGCGTACGGGCCCAGGATGTTCGCGAACCGGAGCACGCACACCGCCACGTCGGGCCGCCTGCGCGCGAAGCCCCGTACGTACGACTCGACCTCGACGGCGTCCTTGGCGAAGCCCCCCGCCGGCAGCGACTTGGGGTGCGTGGTCTCCGTGAAAACGGCCGGATCCCGCGAGGCGCCCCCGTACACGCTCGTACTGGACTTCACCACCAGCCGCCGTACCGTCGGCGACTTCTGGCAGGCCCCCAGCAGCTGCATCGTCCCGATGACGTTGGTCTCCTTGACGGCACTCCCCGCGCCGCCCGGCCCCGCGCCGCTCCCGGTCACCGCGAGATGGACCACCGTGTCCACGGCGTGCTCGGCCAGCACCCGGGCGATGGACGACTGCCTGATGTCCATACGGACGAACTCCGCCGACCCCAGCCGGTGCGGCGGCGCCACCCCATCGACCGCGATGACCCGCTCGACCTCAGGATCACGCTGGACGCGCCGCACGAAGCGGCCCCCCAGCTGCCGGGCTGCCCCGGTAACGAGCACGACCTTCCCCACGAGCTCAGCGCCTTCCTCGTCGTCCCCCGGCTACACCGCAGCCCCTCCACCAGGATGGTGGAGGGGCTGCGGAGAACACGTACAGCTGCCGTTTACTTCTTGTTACGACGCTGGACGCGGGTGCGCTTGAGCAGCTTGCGGTGCTTCTTCTTAGCCATCCGCTTGCGCCGCTTCTTGATAACAGAGCCCACGACTACCCTCGCTCACTTCTCTTCACTCGGTGCGGGGCGTCTGGGCCCACACGACCTACGTCGGCCTAGCCTACCCGCCCGAGCTCTGAGCTTGTAATCCGAGCCGATCCGAGGGTGTCCGAAGCGTCAGTCTCAGGCCGACTCCACCCCCACATAGGACTCTCGGAGGTACTCGTGAACCGCGTTCTCGGGGACCCGGAAGGACCGGCCCACCCGGATTGCGGGCAGATGGCCGTTGTGCACCAGGCGGTACACGGTCATCTTCGACACTCGCATCACCGAGGCGACCTCCGCCACGGTCAGGAACTGCACCTCACTGAGAGGCCTCTCGCCAGCAGCCATGACACACCTTGACCTTCCGCGCATGACGGGCACCGGCTTCCCCTCCGGTTACTCCTCGTCGTCGCACGCTCACTCCCCAGAGTAGGGGCGTGTGATACGAGTGGGGAAGAGGAGCTACGGCCACTCCTGCACGCCCGGCAGACTCGCCCGATCGAGTAGATAGCGAATGAGCGGTCTGTAGTAGTCCGCGCGCACCGCATCATCAAGCGGAACGGTCACCGCCACGCGCCCCTCCGCCTCGCCGACGAACAGGGCCGGGTCGTCCGTATCCGCCAGCCCGATCGCCTCCACACCCAGCTGACCTGCGCCGCAGACCCAGCCGTGATCCCCCACCACCAATTCCGGCAACGGCCCGTCGGCCTCCGCGAGCGCCCCGAGCGCCATCCGAACCGGCAGGGGTGAATGGGTGTGCACGCCGGTGGCACTCCCGGGTGGCCGCGCGCCGGGTTCCCGCACCAACGCGACTCCCCGTACGTAATCGATGCTGTGCCTGCGTACGCCGAACCGGGTCGTCATGTCGACACTTGCCCCCTGCGCCGGGGTGAGCACAACACATCCTGCCGCCGACAGCGCCCGCGCCAAACTGGCGTAGAACCCCAGGAGACGGTGCGGATGCCCCGTCCCGAACAACACGGGCGACCTCGCCCCGGCCGCCTCGCCCAGCCGCTCCGCGAACGACGCCAACGCCGCCAGCGTCCGCTCCGGATCGATCACGTCCGGCCCGCTGACGTGCGCCGGATCCGCCGAGACCCCGCACTTGTCCGCCATCAGCCTCAGCAGGTCACCCTCGCCCCAGCCCCACTCCGGATCCAGTCCGAGCAGCACCCGCGGATCCCGCGCCGCGAACAACCGGTAGCTGCGCAGGCTCTCCTCCCGTGACGTGGCGACGGGCCCGGCCAACCGGGCGGCCAGCAGATGCGCACGCAGCGCGCCGGTGCTCAACACCCTCCGATGCTGCCGCACCGCACCTGGCGGATCATCAATTACGGCGAACAGCCCCACACTTGGCGTAACGATGCGTCGCCGCTCTCAGGCCTTACGTGAGCAGGCCACGCAACGGGAACACCGCCCGCCGGGTCGCCAGAACGGCCTGATCGATCCGGTCGGCCGGATCGTAGCCCGCCTCCCAGTCCCGCCACGCGACCGTCCGCCCGTCCGTCATCCGGGCCGGCGCCGGCTGCCGCGTCCGCGCGTACACCTCGTCCCGCCACGACTGCGGCACCGCCGACTCCGGATCGACCGGGTGGTGCGCCGCGATGCCCACCAGATGCGTCCACGACCGCGGTACGACCTCCACCACCGCGTACCCGCCGCCGCCCAGCGCCAGCCACCGGCCCCCCGCATGCTCGTGCGCGAGCCGGTGACACGCCTCCTGCACCGCCCGCTGGGCGTCCAGCGACACCGCGAGATGGGCGAGGGGATCCTCGAAATGCGTATCCGCGCCGTGCTGGGTCACCAGCACCTGTGGCCGGAACTCCGCCAGCAGCTCGGGCACCGTCGCGTGGAAGGCCCGGAGCCACCCCTCGTCCCCGGTCCCCGCGGGCAGCGCCACATTCACCGCCGAGCCCTCCGCCGCCGGCCCGCCCGTCTCCTCCGGCCAGCCGGTCTGCGGGAACAGCGTCCGAGGATGCTCGTGCAGGGAGATCGTCAGCACCCGCGGGTCGTCCCAGAACGCCGCCTGGACCCCGTCCCCGTGGTGCACGTCCACATCCACGTACGCGACCCGCTCGGCCCCCAGTTCCAGCAGCCGCGCGATCGCCAGCGCCGCGTCGTTGTACACGCAGAACCCGGCGGCCCCGCCCGGCATCGCATGGTGCAGCCCGCCCGCGAAGTTCACCGCGTGCTCGGCCTCCCCGCGCCAGACCGCCTCCGCGGCCGCCACCGACTGTCCCGCGATCAGCGCCGAGGCCTCGTGCATCCCGTGGAAGGCCGGATCGTCCATCGTCCCCAGCCCGTACGACCCGTCGGCCACCCCCGGATCCGCGGACACCTCGCGCACCGCGGCCACGTAGTCCTCCCGGTGGACCAGCCGCAGCGTGGAGTCCCCCGCCGCGCGGGCCGCCCGTACCTGCATCTCCCGGTCCAGCCCGAAGGCGCGCACCAGGCCCATCGTCAGCGCCAGGCGCACCGGGTCCATCGGATGGCTCGGTCCGAAGTCATACCTCGTTACCGCCTCGTCCCACATCAACAGCCCGGTCACCGGCTCGCCGCTCATGCCCGACACCGTATCGGGCGCCCTCCGCGCCGAACGAACGGGCGTGGAACAGCGTCACGAGGACCAGCGCCATCGGCACGAGCATCGCGCCCCGATAGCTCCAGGCGTCCCCGATCCCGCCGACGAGCGGCGAGCCGATCAGGAAGCCGACGTAGTTGAAGATGTTGAGCCGCGCGACGGCGGTATCGGAAGCCCCCGGACCGTTATGTTCAACCGCGCGCCGCCCCGCGGCCGCGAAGGTCTGCGGCACGATCACGCACAACCCGATCCCCAGCAGCGTGAACCCGAGCATCCCCGCCCACGCCCCGGGCGCGGCCGCCACGACCGCGAACCCGCCGGCGGCGACCAGCGTCCCGATCCGTACGACGGCCACCGCCCCGAAGCGCCGCACGCCCAGGTCCCCGACGGCCCGCCCGATCAGCGTGGTCACCATGTACACGTTGTACGGGACCGTCGACAGCTGCTCCGAGCTCCCCAGCACGTCCTGGAGGTACTTGGCGCTCCAGTTCGAGACGGTCGAGTCCCCGATGTACGCACACGCCATCACCAGGCACAGCGGCAGCAGCAGCTTGAACCCCCCGGCCCCCAGCCCCTTCTCGGGGATGTCCCCCTCGCCCCGCCGGTCGGCGTAGAAGCGGCTCCCGTAGAGGGCGAGCGGCAGCAGCACGACCACGGCCGGCAGGTACGAGGTGAACAGCGACAGATGCCAGTGCGCCCCGGCCCAGGCGGCGGACGCCCCGACGATCCCGCCGAGGCTGTACGCGGCGTGGAAGCCGAGCATGATGCTTCGCCCGTACGCCCGCTGCAGGCTGACGCCCAGCATGTTCATCGACGCGTCGAGCGCACCGACGGACAGCCCGAACGCCCCCAGCGCCAGCGCCACGTGCCACATCCGGCTGCCGGCCCCGACCCCCAGCAGGGAGAGCAGGACCAGCGGCTGCGCCCACCGCAGTACGGCGGCGGGCCCGATCCGTTTGACAAGGTGCTCGGTGGCGACGCTGGAGACCCCGGCGAGAACCGGCACGGCGGCGAGGAAGGCGGGCAGCAGCCCGTCGGATATCCCGTAGCGGTCCTGGACGGCGGGGATCCGCGTCACGAGGAGGGCGAAGGTCACGCCCTGCACGAAGAAGCTGAACCCCAGGGAGCCCCGGCCCCGGCGCAGCCGCACGTCTTCTGTCATGGCGGCACAGCGTAGGCCTGCGGGCTACCCGCGGGTAGAGAGATCACACAGGGAGTTCCAGAAGGCCCGTCAGCTCCTTCATGTCCCCGAAGAAGCCGGTGGCCCCGGCCAGCCGCTCGGCGGGCATCATCCCGGTGAAGCCGTACACGTCCATCCCGGCGGCGACGGCGGCCTGCACCCCGAGCGGGCTGTCCTCGATCACCACGCACCGGGACGGATCGACGCCCATGGCCCGCGCCGCGTGCAGGAACAGATCGGGAGCGGGCTTCCCCTTCCCCACATCCTGGGAGCTGAAGATCCACTCCTCTTCGAACCACCCGTCGAGCCCGGCCGCCCGGTGTCCGACCCGGATCCGCTCGTGACTCCCGGAGGAGGCCAGGCAGTACGGCACCCCGTGGGCGGTCAGCGCACCGAGTACGTCCACCACGCCGGCGACGGGCGTCAGTTCCCGCTCGAACGCGCTGAAGGTCCGCGCGTGCAGGGTCGCGTCGAACGCGGCGGGCAGCCGCTCCCCGGTCCGCTCGAGCACGAGATCGTGCACCCGGTGCACGGCGGCGCCCATGTAGTCGCGGAGCGAGTCCTCGTACGAGGTGGGGTGCCCCAGCTCGGTCAGGTACCCGGCGAGGATGGTGTTGGCGACCGGCTCGCTGTCCACCAGCACGCCGTCGTTGTCGAAGATGACGAGGTCATAGCCCATGGCCCCGACCCTACGCAGGCCCCGGCTCTACACAGGCCCCGACGCAACGCAGAATATGGCCGCAAACGCAGAAAAGCCCCGCACCATAAGGTGCGGGGCTTTCCCACAATGATTGTTCGGCGGCGTCCTACTCTCCCACAGGGTCCCCCCTGCAGTACCATCGGCGCTGAAAGGCTTAGCTTCCGGGTTCGGAATGTAACCGGGCGTTTCCCTAACGCTATGACCACCGAAACACTATGAAATTTGAACACTGGACGGCAACACAGCTGTTCGTTATTTCAGAACTAACACAGTGGACGCGAGCAACTGAGGACAAGCCCTCGGCCTATTAGTACCAGTCAGCTCCACCCGTTACCGGGCTTCCACATCTGG
>NZ_JBFAJR010000024.1:0-112557 GCF_040655295.1 Streptomyces sp. NPDC050448
CGCCCAGGTGATCACGTAGTTCGGGTAGATCTTCCGAGGACGGCCACCGCCACCTGGTGGAGATCGAGAAGCGGGCGCTGGTCTGCGCCTGCACCGCGTGCGCCCTCCTGTTCGACCGGCCCGGCGCCGCCGGCGGACGCTTCCGCGCCGTCCCCGACCGCTACCTCACCGACCCGGAGCACCGGCTCGACGAAGGTGCCTGGGAACAGCTTCAGATCCCGGTCGGCGTCGCCTTCTTCTTCCGCAACGCCGCCCTCGACCGCCTGGTCGCGCTCTACCCGAGCCCGGCCGGCGCCACCGAGAGCGAACTCGACCCGGCCACCTGGCACCACGTACTCGGCGACGGGGCGCTCGCCCCGCTGCTCGAACCCGACGTGGAAGCGCTGCTGCTGCGCCGGACCGAGGGCCGCACCGAGTGCTACCTCGTGCCCATCGACATCTGCTACGAGCTGGTGGGGCGGATGCGGCTGCTGTGGCAGGGCTTCGACGGCGGGGCCGAGGCGCGCGCCGCGCTGAAGACCTTCTTCGAGCAGGTGGAGCGCCGGGCCGGAGTCCCGGCCGCAGTGGGGGAGGGGCGGCCGTGACCGACTTCACCTTCGCCTGCACCGGGGTGCGCGCCGACCCGTACGCGGCCGGCCCCACCCTCGTGTTCCGGCTGCGCATCACCGCCTCCGCCGCCGTGCCCGGCGAGGCGGTCCGCGTCCACGCCCTCGCGCTGCGCTGCCAGATCCGCATCGAGCCGGCCCGGCGCGGCTACGGCACCGGCGAGGCCGCCGCGCTCCACGACCTGTTCGGTGAGCGGGCCCGCTGGGGAACCACCCTGCAGCCCCTCCAGTTCGCCCAGGTCGCGGTGATGGTCCCCAGCTTCACCGGGGAGACCGAGACCGACGTCGCCGTGCCGTGCACGTACGACATGGACATCGCCGCCGGCCGCTACCTCAGCGCCCTCGAGGACGGCGAGGCACCCCTGCTGATGCTGTTCTCCGGGACGGCCTTCACCGGGGCCGGGGGCTTCCACGTCGAGCCCGTCCCCTGGGACCGCGAAGCCCCGTTCCGGATGCCCGCCGAGGTGTGGCGGGAGATGGTCGAGCAGCACTTCCCGGGCTGCGGCTGGCTGCGGCTGCCCCGCGACACCATGGCGGACCTCCTCGCCTACCGCTCCCGCCACGCGCTCGCCTCCTGGGAGGCGACCGTACGCGCCCTGCTGGACACGGCGGCGCAGGCGCAGCCGTCGCCCCCGGACCCCGCCTGGACCGGCGCCGTACTGCCGCGGGCCGCCGGGAGGACGGCGCCATGACCACGACGGCCCTGCCCGAATCCCGGTTCGCCGTCGCCCGCCAGGTCGCCGACGCCGTCCTCTTCGAGGGCTACGTGCTCTACCCGTACCGGGCCTCGGCGGCGAAGAACCGGCTGCGCTGGCAGTTCGGCGTACTGGTCCCGCCCGCCTGGGGCGCCGCGCACGACGAGCACTCCTTCCAGCGCACCGAGCTGGTGATGGAACCGCGCGGTGCGGCCACCCTCGCCGTCGAGCTGCGCTTCCTGCACGCGCAGCGGCGAACGGTCGAGGAGGCCCGCGCGGACGGCTCGTTCGCGGCCGTGCCCGAGCTGCACCTGCCCGACCGGGTGCTCGTCCCCTGGGACGAGGGCACCGAGGAGCGGGTCGAGATGACCGTCCCCGTCGCGGAGCTGGAGGAGGGCGAGGTCACCCTGCCCTTCGTACGGCCCGCCCGCGAGGAGACCGAACCCGTCCTCGACGCCGCCGGCCGTGAAGTGGGCCGCCTGGTCCGGCACACCGAGCGCGCCGACGGCGTGCTACGGCTGCGCGCCGAGCAACTGGACGTCCCGTACCGGGCGTTCAAGCTCACGGCGGTGGTCGAGAACACGAGCGACTGGGCCCCGGACGCCGACGGCGCCGACCGCGACGCCGCCCTGCCGCGCTCGCTGGTCGCGGCCCACCTCCTGCTGGCCCTCAGCGCCGGATCCTTCCTCTCGATGACCGACCCGCCCGAGTGGGCCAAGGCCTCCGTCGCGACCTGCGCCAACCGGCACACCTGGCCCGTGCTCGCCGGCGAACCCGGCAGCACGGACGTGGTCCTGTCCTCGCCGATCATCCTCGAGGACCACCCCGGCATCGCCCCCGAGAGCATCGGGGCCATGTACGACGCCACCGAGATCGACGAGATCCTCGCCCTGCGCACGGCGGCCCTGACCGACCAGGAGAAGCGGGAGGCCCGCGGGACCGACCCCCGGGCGGCCGCCGTGATCGACCTGGCCGACACCATGCCCCCCGAGGTGCTGGAACGCCTGCACGGCGCCGTCCGGGCCCTCCGGGAGATCACCGGACCCGGTGCGCCGACCCCCGAGTCGTTCCCCGAACGCTTCGACGAGGACGCCGTGTTCAGGCCGGACACCCCCTGGTGGGACCCGGCGCACGCGGACCCCGCCGGCCCGGCGCGCGACCGGATCCTGATCGACGGGACCTCGGTGGGCCCCGGAAGCCGGATCCTCCTGCGGCCGGGCCTGCGGCGCACCGACGCCCAGGACCTGTTCCTCCGGGGCCGCACCGCCCAGGTCGAAGCCGTCCTCCACGACGTGGACGGCGGAGTGCACCTCGCCGTCACCGTCGAGGGCGACCCCGGCGCCGACATCAGGCGCGAACAGGGCCGGTTCCTGTACTTCCAGCCCGACGAGGTCGCCCCCCTGGAGGACGCGTGAGCGGCCGCATCCTGATCGCCGGCATCGGCAACGTCTTCCTCGGCGACGACGGCTTCGGCGTCGAGACCGTCCGGAGGCTGTCCGAGCCCGGGTGCCGGCCGCCCGACCACGTCGAGGTGGCGGACATCGGCGTACGCGGGGTCCACCTCGCCTACCAGCTTCTCGACGGCTACGACACGCTCGTCCTGGTGGACGCCACCGCGCGCGGCGGAGCCCCCGGCACCCTGTACCTGATCGAGGCCGCCGAAGCCGGCTCCATCGCCCCGCAGAGCCCCGTACTCGACGGGCACCAGATGTCGCCCGACGCGGTGCTGGCCCTGCTGGACACCCTGTGCGCCGGAACCGGCGGCACGCCGCCGAGGCGGATCTGGGTCGTCGGCTGCGAACCCGGCTGCCTGGACGAGGGCATCGGCCTGAGCGCCCCGGTGGCCGCAGCGGTCCCGGAGGCCGTACGGATGGTGCTGGACCTGGTCCGCCGCCCGGTCGGGGAACTGCTCGACGAAGAACACAACGCCGCCGCCAACTGAGGAGAACCCCATGAAGAAGGCCATCATCGGCGGCGCGGCCGCCGCCGTCCTCGCCGCCGCACTGACCATGGTGCTTCCCGACATCCAGCGCTATCTGAAGATCCGCCGCATGTGACCCGGCGGGCGGCCGCCCGGCCGCCCGCCGCTCGTAGTCCGCCGCCCCGGAGCCCGAATGGCGTACGGGGCGTCGGCGCGTCGGCGTGCCCGACCGCCCCGTACGGCGCAGGCCGGTCTAATGAGGCCCGGCAGGACGGAGTCCCATGCACGAGATGTCGATCGCCATGGCCGTGGTGGGCCAGGTGGAGGAAGCCGCCGGGGCCGGCGGCGCGACCGCCGTCACCTCCGTCCGGCTCCAGATCGGGGAGTTGGCCGGCGTGGTACCCGACGCCCTCGCCTTCTGCTTCGAACTGGCCTGCGCCGGAACGCTCCTCGAAGGAGCCGAGCTCGTGACGGAGCCGGTCGCCGCCCGCGCGCACTGCCGCGCCTGTACGGGTGACTGGGCGGTCGGCATGCCGCCCCGCCTGCTCTGCCCCGGCTGCGGGCGGGCGACGGAGGTCGAACTCCGCTCCGGGCGCGAGCTGCAGATCCTCAGCGTGCACTGGGAGGACGGCCCCGGCGGCGTCCGGCCCACCGCCCCCACCCGCGAACCGATCTCCGAGGAGCACTGAACCATGTGCCGTGTGGTCGACCTGAAGCAGGCGGTCCTCGCCAAGAACGACTCGGTCGCGCAGTCCCTGCGCGCCGAACTCACCGCCCGCGGCACGACGGTGGTCAATCTGCTGTCCAGCCCGGGGAGCGGGAAGACCGCCCTGCTGGAGCGTGAACTCGGCCTGGCGCGCGAGCGCGGCGTGCCCGTCGCCGCCCTGACCGCCGACCTCGCCACCGAGAACGACGCGGTACGGCTGGCGCGTTCGGGCGTCCCCGTCAAGCAGGTCCTCACCGACGGGCTCTGCCACCTCGAGGCCGGGATGCTGGGCCGCCACCTCGACGGCTGGATGCCCGAGGACACCCGGCTGCTGTTCGTGGAGAACGTCGGCAACCTCGTCTGCCCCGCCTCGTACGACCTGGGGGAGTCGCTGCGCGTCGTCCTGGCTTCGGTGACGGAGGGCGAGGACAAGCCGCTCAAGTACCCGACGGCGTTCGGGCTCGCCCACCTGGTCGTGGTGACGAAGACGGACATCGCGCAGGCCGTGGAGTTCGACGAGGCCGCCTTCCGCGCGCACGTCCAGCAGGTCAACCCCGGGGTGGAGGTGGTGCTGACCTCGGCCCGCGCGGGCGCGGGCGCGGGCGTGCTGCTGGACCGGGCGCTGGCGGTCGGCGACGGCGCCGCGGTGCACGCCCCGGTCATGGCCCGCCAGCACCACACGCACCACCATCACCACGCCCAGAGTCCCGGCCATGACCACGGCGCCGGCCACGACCACGACCACGGTCCCGGGCGCGGCCGCGGGCACGAACACGAGCACGGCCCCGGACAGGAGCACGGCCCCGCCTCCCGGCACACGCCCCCGCACTCCGGCGTGGTGCAGACCCGCTGATGGAAGCCGTACAGCGCCGCCGGGTCGTCGTGCGCGGAGTGGTGCAGGGCGTGGGCTTCCGGCCGTACGTGTACACCCGCGCGACCGGACTCGGCCTCGCCGGGCACGTCACGAACACCCCCGAGGGGGTCGTCGCCGAGGTCGAGGGCGCACCGGCGGCCGTATCGGCCTTCTGCGAGCGGCTCGCGGCCGATGCCCCGCCGCTCGCGGTCGTCGACACCGTCGACCACTGCGAGGTCCCCGTCGCCGGCGGCGCGGGCTTCACCATCGTCGCCTCCCGCTCCGGCGGACCCGCGCGCACCCTCGTCTCCCCGGACGTGGCCACCTGCGCCGACTGCCTCGCGGAGCTGGCCGATCCGGCCGACCGGCACCACCGCCACCCGTTCATCACCTGCACGCACTGCGGACCCCGCTTCACCATCGTCACCGGGCTGCCCTACGACCGGGCGCACACCACCATGGCCCGCTTCCCGATGTGCCCCGACTGTGCCCGCGAATACGCCGACCCCGCCGACCGGCGCTTCCACGCCCAGCCGGTGGCCTGCCCCGCCTGCGGACCCCGGCTGCGCCTCCTCGCCGGGTCGCCGCCGGGCGAGGCGGCCGGCGCCGACCCGGTGGCCGAGGCCCGCCGGCTGCTGGCCGGCGGGGCGATCCTCGCGGTCAAGGGCCTCGGCGGCTACCACCTCGCCTGCGACGCCACCCACGTCGGCGCCGTGGCCGAGCTGCGGCGCCGCAAGGCCCGCGGGGACAAGCCGTTCGCCCTGATGGCCCGCGACCTCGCCGACATCGAGCACCTGGTCCACCTCGGCCCGGCCGAACGGGACCTGCTCACCGGGCCCGTCCGGCCCATCGTCCTGCTGCGCCGCCGCCCCGGAGCCGCCGCGGGGGACCTCGTAGCCGACGCCGTCGCCCCGCGCTGCCCCGACCTCGGCGTGCTGCTCCCGTACACGCCCGTGCACCATCTGCTGCTCGGGCTCCCCGGCGACCCGCCCGGCCCGCGGCTGCTCGTCATGACCAGCGGCAACCTGTCGGGCGAGCCCATCGTCACCGACGACGCCGAGGCCCTGGACCGGCTCGGCCACCTCGCCGACGCCTGGCTCACCCACGACCGCCCCATCCACGTGCCCTGCGACGACTCCGTGGTGCGCGTCTGCGACGGCGAGCCGCTGACCGTGCGCCGCTCGCGCGGGTACGCCCCGCTGCCCCTGCACCTGCCGCTGTCCGTACCGGCCGCGCTCGCCGCCGGGGGAGACCTCAAGAACGCCTTCTGCCTCGGCGAGGGCCGCAAGGCCTGGCTGTCCGCGCACATCGGAGACATGGACGACCTGGCCACGCAGTACGCCTTCGAGCGCGCCGAGCAGCAGCTGGAGTCCATCACCGGCGTGAGCCCCGTCCTGCTCGCCGCCGACCGGCACCCCGGCTACCGCTCCGCCGGATGGGCGCAGCGCGCAGCCGGAGGCCGCCCGCTGGTCCGCGTCCAGCACCACCACGCCCACATCGCCTCCGCGATGGCCGAACACGGCCTCGGCGAAGGCAGCCGCGTCATCGGCATCGCCTTCGACGGCACCGGGTACGGGGACGACGGGGCCGTGTGGGGCGGGGAGGTCCTCCTCGCCGGCTACGGCGGGTACCGCCGGTTCGCCCACCTCGCCTACGTGCCGCTGCCGGGCGGCGACGCCGCCGTACTGCGGCCGTACCGCATGGCCCTGTCCCATCTGCGGGCCGCAGGCATCCCCTGGTCGCCGGACCTGCCCTGTACGGCGGCCTGTCCGCCCGAGGAACTGCGCGTACTGGAACGCCAGTTGGAGCTGGGCCTGCACTGCGCCCCGACCTCCAGCATGGGGCGGCTCTTCGACGCCGTCTCCTCACTGGCGGGCGTCTGCCACCTCGCCGGGTACGAGGCCCAGGCCGCGATCGAGCTGGAGTCCGCCGCCCTCGCGGTGCCCGGGGCGGAGGCGGACGGCCGGTACGCCTTCGCGCTGCACCGCGCAGAACCCGGCGGCGAGACGCCGGTCAGGGCCGACCCGGCCCCCGTCCTGGCGGCGGTCGTGGCCGACGTACGGGCGGGCACGCCCCCCCCGCTGATCGCCGTGCGCTTCCATGCCGCGGTCGCCGGCCTCGTGGGCGCCCTCGCCGCCCTGGCGCGCGAGCGGCACGGGCTCGAGACCGTCGCCCTCACGGGCGGGGTGTTCGCCAACACCGTGCTCTCCTGCGCCTGCGCCCGCGTACTGCGCGAGCGCGGCTTCACCGTACTGCGCCACCACCGCGTCCCGCCGAACGACGGGGGGCTGGCCCTCGGCCAGCTCATGGTGGCGGCCTGCGCCCCGCAAAACCCACAGCAAGGAGAGGGCCATGTGCCTGGCGGTACCCGGCAGAGTGCTTGACATCGGGGAGAAGGACGGCACCCGCATGGCGACCGTCGATTTCGGCGGGGTGGTCAAGGAGGTGTGCCTGGAGTACCTGCCGGACCTCCAGGTCGGCGAGTACGCCATCGTCCACGTCGGCTTCGCCCTCCAGCGCCTCGACGAGGAGTCGGCCCGGCAGACACTCGACCTCTTCGCCCAACTCGGCATGCTCCAGGAGGAGTTCGGCGACCCGTGGGAGCGGGCGGCGGCCGAGGCGGGCGCGCAGGACTGGCCCTTCGCCGACGACATCGCGCAGCAGCAGGCCGGGGACGCCGTACAGGAGGCGCAGCAGCAGTGAAGTACATCGAGGAGTTCCAGGACCCCGAGCTGGCCCGCCGCCTGCTCGACGACATCCACGCGACCGTCACCCGCCCCTGGGCGCTGATGGAGGTCTGCGGCGGCCAGACCCACACCATCATCCGGCACGGCATCGACCAACTGCTGCCCGAACAAGTCGAGTTGATCCACGGTCCGGGCTGCCCGGTGTGCGTGACCCCGCTGGAGGTGATCGACAAGGCGCTGGAGATCGCCTCCCGCCCCGAGGTGATCTTCTGCTCGTTCGGCGACATGCTCCGCGTCCCCGGGACCGGCCGCGACCTCTTCCAGGTGCGCAGCGAAGGCGGCGACGTGCGGGTGGTGTACTCCCCGCTCGACGCCCTGCGGATCGCGCAGCAGAACCCGGCGCGCGAGGTGGTGTTCTTCGGCATCGGCTTCGAAACCACCGCTCCGCCCAACGCCATGACGGTGTATCAGGCGAAGAAGCTCGGCATCGCCAACTTCAGCCTGCTGGTCTCCCACGTCCGGGTCCCCCCGGCCATCGAGGCGATCATGACCTCCCCGAGCTGCCGGGTCCAGGCCTTCCTCGCCGCCGGGCACGTGTGCAGCGTGATGGGCATGGGGGAGTACCCGGAGCTGGCCGCGCGCCACCGGGTCCCCATCGTGGTCACCGGCTTCGAACCGCTGGACATCCTCGAAGGCGTACGCCGGGCCGTACGGCAGCTGGAGCGGGGCGAGCACACCGTCGACAACGCGTACGCCCGTGCCGTCCGCCCGGAGGGGAACCCGGCCGCCCTCGCCATGCTGGAGGACGTCTTCGAGGTCACCGACCGCGCCTGGCGCGGCATCGGCGTCATCCCCGGCAGCGGCTGGCGGCTGTCCCCCCGCTATCGCGCCTACGACGCCGAGCACCGCTTCTCGGTGACGGACATCGCCACGCAGGAACCCGCCGAGTGCCGCAGCGGGGAGGTCCTCCAGGGCCTGATCAAGCCGCACGAGTGCGAGGCCTTCGGCACCACCTGCACCCCGCGCAATCCGCTCGGCGCCACGATGGTCTCCAGCGAGGGCGCGTGCGCCGCGTACTACCTCTACCGGCGCCTCGACCTCGCGCCGGCCCGGACCGCACCGCTGGAGGCGAGCCCCGTTGTCTGAGACCGTGTCCGACACCCTGTCCGACGACCTGTCCGACGCCGGGTCCGACGCCGGGTCCGGGGCCCCGCTCGACGTCACCGGCTGGACCTGTCCCGCCCCGCTGCGCGACCGCCCCCGGGTGGTGATGGGCCACGGAGGCGGCGGCGCGCTCTCCGCCGAGCTCGTCCAGCACGTCTTCGCACCCGCGTTCGGCGGCGAGGTCCTCGCCCGGCTCGGCGACTCCGCAGCGGTCACCCTGGGCGGGGCCCGACTGGCCTTCTCGACCGATTCGTACGTGGTGCGGCCGCTGTTCTTCCCCGGCGGCAGCATCGGCGACCTCGCGGTCAACGGCACGGTCAACGACCTGGCCATGAGCGGAGCCCGGGCCGCCTACCTCTCCTGCGGGTTCATCCTCGAGGAGGGTGTCGAGATCTCGGTCGTGGCCCGGGTCGCCGAGGCCCTCGGGGCGGCCGCGCGCGCCGCGGGCGTCGAGGTGGCGACCGGCGACACCAAGGTCGTGGAGGCCGGCCACGGCGACGGCATCTACCTCAACACCGCGGGTATCGGGCTCATCCCCGACGGGGTGGACCTGCGTCCGCAGCGTGTCGTACCGGGTGACGTGGTCATCGTCAGCGGCGAGATCGGCCTGCACGGCGTGGCCATCATGAGTGTCCGTGAGGGGCTCGGCTTCGGTGTGGAGATCGAGAGCGACTGCGCGGCGCTGGGCGGGCTCGTTCAGGCCATGCTCGCGGTCACCCCCGACCTGCACGTGCTGCGCGATCCCACGCGCGGCGGGCTGGCGGCCGCTCTGAACGAGATCGCGGCCGCCTCGGGCACCGGGGTCGTCGTCCACGAGCGCCGGGTGCCGGTCCCCGAGGCCGTGGGCAACGCCTGCGCGATCCTCGGCCTCGACCCGTTCTACGTGGCGAACGAGGGCAAGCTGGTCGCCTTCGTACCCCGCGAGCACGCCGACGCCGTCCTCGACGCGATGCGCGCCCACCCGCTGGGCCGCCGCGCCACGGTGATCGGCGAGGCGGTCGAGGCCCACCCGGGCCTCGTCGTGGCCCGCACCGGTCTGGGCGGCACCCGCGTGGTCGACCTGCCGATCGGGGAGCAGCTGCCCCGCATCTGCTGACGCCGGGCTGACCCCGGCACGACCCGGATGAGACGGCCCACGACCGCGACGGGGGCGGCCCGAGCACGTCCGGCGCCGCCTGACGGGCTGCTGGGTGGTCAGGCCGCCCGTCGTGCCGCGGTGGCAGCTTCATCCTGCGGCGGTGATCTGTGACATCACGGGAGCTCGGGGATGAACGGGTGATAGTCCTCCGTCTCCGGGGAGGGCAGGACGGCGTAGCTGGCCTCGGGGAGTTCGTTCCACACGCCCGGGAGGTCGCCCAGCGGTTCGGACACCACCAGCCGCGTCGCATCGGAGACCTGCCGCAGGAACGGCAGCTCCGGGTACAGCTGCCGTACGGTCTCGGCCTTGCTGCTGTAGTACAGCGAACGCGACCGGCCCGCGCTGGAGTAGCGGAAGGCCCATACGCGCTCGCCGTCGCTGACCGCGATCGTCATCTGCATCGGGTCGGCCACGCCGTGCTCCTTGCCGAGGCGTTCCACCAGGCCCGTCATCCGGGCGACCGCGCCGGGCACGTCCTGGTCGAGGCCGAACGTGACGGCCAGGTAGAACATCACCTCGGAGTCGGTGGAGCCCTCGATGCACGGGAACAGGGCGGGGTCGACGGCCATGCAGAGGTCGCGCTGCAGGCGGTGGAAGTCGGTGATCGCTCCGTTGTGCATCCACAGCCAGCGGCCGTGCCGGAAGGGGTGGCAGTTCGTCTGCTGAATGGCCGAACCGGTGGTGGCGCGCACATGGGCGAAGAACAGCGTCGAGCGGACGTGGGCGGCTAGCTCCCGCAGGTTGCGGTTGTTCCAGGCGGGGCCGATGTCCCGGAAGATCGCCGGGGTGGCGCCACCGTCGGCGCTGTACCAGCCGATGCCGAAACCGTCGCCGTTGGTCGACTCGACACCCATCTTCGCGTGGAGGCTCTGGTCGATCAGCGAGTGTTCCGGCTGGTAGAGGACCGCGTCGAGCAGCATCGGCGAACCGGAGTAGGCGAGCCATCGACACATCAGCATCATCCCTCTCCTGGGCCTCGTACGAGCCTATCGCGGCCGGGCTCCCACTGCCCCGCGGCCGGGTGCGCCGCAGCCGTCCTGTGTGCATCATCGGCACTGTGCCCGTGCTCGTCGGAACCTCCGGATGGCAGTACCGGGAGTGGGCGGGAGTCCTCTACCCCGCCGACCGGCCGCAACGGCTGTGGCTGGAGGAGTACGGCCGCCACTTCCGCACGGTGGAGAGCAACAGCGCCTTCTACCGGCTGCCCGCGCCGGAGACGTTCGCGGCCTGGCGCGAGCGCACGCCGGACGGATTCGTCTTCGCGGTGAAGGCCAGCCGCTTCCTGACCCACGTCAGACGCCTGCGCGAGCCCGAGGAGCCGGTCCGGCGGCTCATGGCCCACTGCAGCGCCCTCGGCGACCGGATGGGCCCGGTCCTCCTGCAGCTGCCACCCACTCTGCACGCCGACGCACCGGCGCTGGACGCCTGCCTCAGGTGCTTTCCGGCCGGCACGCGGGTGGCGGTGGAGCCCCGGCACGACTCCTGGTGGAACCCGGACGTGCGCTCGGTCCTGACCGAACGCGGGGCGGCGCTCTGCTGGGCGGACAGGGGATCGCGGCCGGTGGCCCCGCTGTGGCGCACCGCCGACTGGGGCTACGTCCGGTTCCACGAGGGCCGGGCGCGGCCGGCGCCGCGGTACGGGGCCACCGCGCTGCGGTCGTGGGCGGGCCGGATCGCCGGCACCTGGCCACGGGACGCGGACGTGTTCGCCTACTTCAACAACGACCGCGGCGGGGCCGCCGTCGAGGACGCCAGGGCCTTCCGGCGGCTGACCTCGCCCTGACGGGCCCGGTCCTCCGGGAGGCCCCGTGGCGGATCTGGTCATTGTCGTGCCCGGCCGCGCGTCGGGATGACGGGCCGGGGCGGGGGAGTGGGGCTGATGGGCGGGGGCGGGGACGGTTGCGGGGGATTGCGGAATTCGGCCAGGGCGTGCGGGCGGGGGGTGTTGTCCGTATCGCGTCCTTCCCAGCACGCATCCGCTGTGGTGGCATGTGCATGCCGAAATGGGAGCCGGTTTCGGTTTCGGTTCCGGTTCCGCAGGACGAAGGAATGGAGAAACGAAGATGTTGCTCCGCAGACTCACCGTCGGCGCGGCGGTGGCGGCGTTATCCGCCCTGGCCGTGCCCGCGCAGGCCAATAGCGCATACACGCCGCCCGGAAGAATCACCGTCGACGTCGTCGGCGTCAACGGCTCGGGATGCCCCCAGGGGACCGCGAGTGTCGCCGCGGCCTCCGACAACACGTCGTTCACCGTCACGTACAGCGACTACCTTGCCCAGGCCGGCTCCGGCTCCGGCGGTACCGAGTTCCGCAAGAACTGTCAGCTCGCCCTGCAGATCCACGTGCCGCAGGGGTTCACGTTCGCCATCGCCCGCGCCGACTACCGCGGCTTCGCCCACCTCCAGCGCGGGGCCTACGGCCAGGAGCGCGCGAACTACTACTTCCAGGGAATGGCGCAGACGGCCCGCACGAGCCACCAGTTCAACGGCCCGTACTCCGACAACTGGCAGGCGAGCGACCAGACCGAGTACGCGGACCTGGTCTGGGCGCCCTGCGGCGAGGAGCGCAACCTCAACGTCAACAGCGAACTGCGCGTCTACTCGGGGACGTCGAACCCGCAGGCCCTGAGCTTCATGAGCATGGACTCGACGGACGGCAGCGTCAGCACGGTCTACCACTTCGCGTGGAAGGAATGTCCCGCGGCCTGACGTGGCGTGAGCGCAGGAAACACCGATTGATGGTCAGGAGTGACAACGATGTCTCATCCCCTGTCTCGCACCCTGCTCACCGGCGGCGCGGCGGCCGTGCTGATCGCCACGGCGGCGACCTCGGCCGGAGCCACCGGCCATGCCCCGCAGATCACCGCACCCCCCGACAAGATCGTGATCGAACTCGCCACGGTGAACGGATCCGGCTGCCGGGAAGGCACCGCCGAAGTGGCCGTCGCGCCGGACAACACGGCCTTCACGGTCACCTACAGTGAGTACCTCGCGCAGGTGGGACCCAGTGCGCCGCCGACGGCATTCCGCAAGAACTGCCAGCTCAATCTCCGCGTCCACGTTCCTTCGGGATTCACCTACGCGATCGTCCAGGCGGACTACCGCGGATTCGCATTTCTCCAGCCCGGTGCGTGGGGGCAGGAGCGGGCGAACTACTACTTCCAGGGAATGCCCCAGACGACTCAGCGCACCCATCAGTTCAACGGGCCGCACAACGACAACTGGCAGGCGACCGACCGCACGGAGTATGCGGATCTGGTCTGGGCGCCGTGTGGTGAGAAACGAAACTTCAACATCAATACGGAACTGCGCGTGAATGCGGGCACGTCCAACCCGCAGACCTCCACCAGCTTCATGGCCATGGACTCCACGGACACGAGCGTGAGCACCCTCTACCACCTCGCGTGGCAGGTCTGCCCCACCCCGAAACGGCCCACCCCCTGACGGCCCGCTCCCGCTCGCGCCCCCGCCTGCGCCTCTGACGGCGTGCACTGTACCCGGCGGAATCGCCGGGTACAGCGCATGGGCCTCATGGTGCGCTCACGTCAGGGGGCGCAGCCGGGACGAGGCGTGGGGGGCCGTCGCCGGGAGGGCTGCGACGGGGACGGGGGCGGACGTGTGGGCGCTGCCCGCCTGCCAGGCCCGCCAGCCCAGATTCCAGTCGCCGAAGCCGTTGTCGAACGGCGCCATCGGCTCGCCGCCGCTGTTCACCACCTGCACGATGTCCCCCTCGCGTACCGTCTGGAAGAACCAGGCGGCGTCCGCCGTGCTCATGCCCGTACAGCCGTGGCTCACGTTCTCCTCGCCCTGCGCCTCGACCGACCAGGGTGCGGCGTGCACGTACTCGCCGCTCCACGTCACCCGCGTCGCGTAGAACACCGGCAGGTCGTAGAACTCGCTCGTGCCGGGCTTGATGCCGACGGTGTCCCCGCGCATCCGCACCTGGTACTCCTTGCCCAGCACGACCTTGACGCCGGTACGGGTCCGGAACCCCGCCTTGCCGGTGGTGACCGGGATCGTCCGGATGACCCGGCCGTTGCGGCGTACGGTCATCTTGTGGGCGGCGGAGTCGGTGACCGCCTCGATCCGGTCCCCGATGGTGAACTCCGCGGAGCCGGAGGGGCCGCCGTAGTCGTGGTCGCCGACCTCGACCCCGTCGAGACCGCTCGTCATGTGCACCTCGGCGTGCGCCGGCCAGTACGTACGCGGCCGGTAGTGCAGCGTCGAGTCGTCCACCCAGTGCCAGCCGCCCTCGACCGCCGGCTCCGAGGTCACCTGGAGTGCCCGCTCCACCCGCGCCCGGGAGGTCCGGTCGGCGGCGGGAACCGGCCGGCTCAAGGCAGCCGTCACGATCTGTCCCGCGCCGTACGTGCCGGGCCGCGGCCCGAACTCCACCGTGAGCCTGCCCTCGTCCGGGGCCGGGGAGGTCCGGAACGCCATGGTCACGCCGACCGGTGTGCCGGCCGCGTCCTGCGCGCCGACGCGGACGGTGTAGAGCTCGCCGGCCCGCAGCGGCTCGGTGTTGGTCCAGTGGCGGCTCCTCGGGGCGAGTTCGCCGCCCACGTAGCGCCCGTGCCCGTCGCGGACGGTGACATCGGTGAGCTGCCCCGCTTCGGCGAGCGCGATCTCGAGCGGACCTCCGGAGTTCGTGGGGAGGACGACCGTCCGCGCCGGCCCGCCGGCCTCGCGGGACGCGGGCCCCCGCAGCACCGACCCGGCTCCCCGGGCGGTGGCCCGTACGCGCTGCTGCCGCCAGCCGGTGCACAGGCCGTCCCGGAAGCCCTCCACCGCGCACCGGGCGGCGATGCCGCCGTCCCCCTCGTCCAGGGCCCGGCCGACCAGCAGGGTCACGGAGGCCTCGGGGCTGCCGTCCTTGGGCCCCTCGGCGTCCTGCTCCGGCGCCCGGCCCGGCGCCGCCGCGACGGCGAGGGCGGCGCCGGTCATGGCGGCCACCACACTCCACGCCCTGCTCCGTCGTGCCCGTCGTTCCTGTTGTGCACGGTGCGTCGATGACATCGCCACGCAGCCTTTCCCAGCTCGCCCACGGCCCGTTGGGAGCATCAAAACGATTGCGCGGCTAAATGATGATCATGCGCCCGGCCGGTGCGACCGAACGGGCACGCAAGAGAACTCGTACGGAGCAACGTCGGCGGCCCGGCGGCCACTTGCCGGTGCGGCCGCAGGCGCGATCAGGGCAGCGGCCGGACCCGGACCACGCGGGCCGGGTCCTGGCCGCCGCCGGAGGCCAGGATGCGTACCTCGTCCTGGTCGCTGATCTCCGCCCGGACGATGCCGGTCGCGTCCGTGTAGACCGGGTGGCCGCCCGGGCCGGCCTGGCCGGTGGCCGTCACCACGACGACGTCCTCGCTCGTGTCCGGTCCCTCGGAGAACACCAGCTCGTAGCGCTCGGAACTCATCCGTGCCCTCCTCTGCCGGGCGTAAGAGCGTCCCCCACCTCCATGATGCGCGCGGCGGCCGGTCCGCGCCGCTTACGCGTGGACGACGGCGTACCTGCCGCGGGCCTTCGCGCCGTCCGGCAGCGTCCAGTCCGCGGTGACGTGCCCCAGCGGCTGCCCGGCGGTGTCGGCCTCCTCCGGTGCGGGACGCAGGACGCGCTGCACGCTGATGGTCAGCTTCCCGGCAGGCGTCTGCACGAGCAGATCGGACGTGTCACGCCCGGCGGACACGTCCAGGAGCGCGACCGGCCCCGGGTGGCCGGCCCCGGCGGACCAGCCCGTGACGGTCGGGTCGGGCATGCCGCTCTCGCTCTGGGCCTGCGGTTCCGCCTCGCCGAGCACGAGCGCGTACAGCCGGTCCACGAGGACCGGGTCGTGGGTCCCGTCGTAGATCCACCGGCGCCCCAGCACCCCGTGCTCGGAGGTGCCGATGAGGGCGTGCTCCGCCCCGTCGAGCGGGGCTCCCCGGTAGGTGAGCGGTACGTGGTAGGTGACCGGCCGGTCTCCCGCACCGTCGGTGACCGCCATGAACTCGATCCCGACCTCGCCCTGCGGGTCGTCGAGACGGAAGCCCCCGGCCTTGGCCGGCTGGGGCGCGCTTCCCGCGTCCGGGCTCTGGTACCAGGGTTGAGCGGGAAGCCAGGAAGCGAGCAGCTCCAGCTTGCCGGGGGTCATCGTGGTCCGGTGGACGACGGCCATGGTGCGGCACCTCTCTCGGTTGACTGGTGATCATCCTGCCACCGGCGTCGCCGCGGCCTCAGGTTGCGTCCGGCTTAAGCGGCGGCGGCATCTGTGCCAAGTGCTGTACACCCCCGGTGAACAGGCAGGAAACTCAAAGGAGTTGGCGTTGACGGGCACTGCTCTACGCGCGTCATCATGGGCCGCATGAGAATCCCCCCACGCTTCGTGGCCCTCGCCGGCGCCGCGGCAGTCGCCGCCGCCCTCCTCGCCGGACCGGCCGCCTCGGCGGCCCCCGCTCCCGCCTCCGCGCCCGTCTCCGTCGCCGCGGCCGCCTCGGCCTCGGTCGGCAGCATCTGCTACTCGGCGCTGCCGTCCCAGGCGCACGACACCCTCGACCTCATCGACCAGGGCGGGCCGTTCCCCTACTCGCAGGACGGCGTCGTCTTCCAGAACCGCGAGGGGCTGCTGCCGATCCACGGCACCGGCTACTACCACGAGTACACCGTCATCACCCCCGGCTCGCCGACGCGCGGGGCACGGCGGATCATCACCGGACAGCAGTGGGAGGAGGACTACTACACCTCCGACCACTACGCGACGTTCCGGCGCGTCAACTTCGGCTGCTGAGCAGCCTGTCCGCACGCCGTCCCGGCGGGCCCTGGAGCGGGAACCCCCGCTCCGGGCGCCCGCCTCCGGGCGGTGTCATTCGAACCGCGTGGTGTCGCCCGCTCCCCGCCGTACGATCTCGGCGTCGCCACCGGAGAAGTCGATGACGGTGGTCGGCTCGGTGCCGCAGTCGCCCGAGTCGACCACGATGTCGACCAGGTAGTCGAGCCGCTCCTTGATCTCCCAGCCCTGGGTCAGCGGCTCGGGCTCGTCGGGCAGGAGCAGGGTGCTGGACAGCAGAGGCTCACCGAGGTCGGCGAGCAGGGCCTGGGTCACCGCGTGGTCGGGAATGCGTACGCCGACCGTCTTCTTCTTGGGGTGCAGCAGCTGGCGCGGCACTTCCTTCGTCGCGGGAAGGATGAAGGTGTAACTGCCGGGCGTGGACGCCTTGATCGCGCGGAACACGTCGTTGTCGATCTGTACGAACTGGCCCAGCTGGGCGAAGTTCTCGCACACCAGCGTGAAGTGGTGCCGGTCGTCGAGGTTGCGGATGGACCGGATCCGGGCGAGGCCCTCACGGTTGCCGAGCTGGCAGCCCAGCGCGTAGCAGGAGTCCGTGGGGTACGCGACGAGCGCGCCGGAGCGGATGCTGTCAGCGACACTGCCGATGGTGCGCTGCTGGGGGTTTTCGGGGTGCACGTCGAGGTACTTGGCCATTGGCCGAGCCTACGCGATCAGGCCACCGCCGGACGATCGACCGGCGACCCGCGGTACGGCATCACGGACCCGGCGCAAGATCACCGCCCGGTACGGGGCGGCCGGCCGGGCCGGACGTCCAGCCCTGCCGGTGGAGGCGTTCGAAGCCGTCCAGGAGGAGGTCCAGCGCGAACTCGAACTCGAACTGATCGTCGCAGCCGCGGCCCACGACGGAGTCCCCGTCGTGGGCCGCGGCCATGGCCAGTTCCGTGACGTGGGGGTAGGCCGCCGCGGCCTCCGGGGGAATGGTCGCCCGCCCCTGCGGATCCGGGTCCGGGGGGGCGTCGAACAGCTCCTGGGTGAACCCCAGGATGCGGCTGCCGAGCGCGTGCATCACGTGGTGGGTGAGATCGACCGAGAAACCGCCGGTGCGGAACATTCCGATCACCGAGTCCATGTACGCGAGCACCGCCGGGGTCGGGCCGGAGCGCGACCGGATCACCTGAGCCGCCCACGGATGCCCCAGCAGGGCCGCTCGCGCCGAGAGGATCCGCTGCCGCACCGCGCTCCGCCAGTCGGCCCCGGGGGCCGGGGGATCGATCTCGCCCACCACGGTCTCCACCATGCCGTCCAGGAGCTGTTCCTTGTTGGCGACGTGCTTGTAGAGCGCCATCGGCACCACCCCCAGCTCCTGGGCGAGCCTGCGCATGCTCAGTGCCTCGATCCCGATGCCGTCGGCCAGCGCGACGGCGGCGCGCAGCACCCGGTCCCTGCTCAGTGGCGCCCGGTGCGCTGCTTCCGTCTGCCGGGTCATTTCGATCAGCTCCCTCGTGGTCAATCCGCGGGCCGGACTCCCGGCTTGACGAGTGTACGGCGTACACCTAACGTACTCCTCAGGTGTACGCCGTACACCTGAGGAGAAGGGTCGGTTCCGCATGAGCTCAACCAGGAAGACCGCCGTCGTCACCGGTGTGCTGTTCCTCGTCACCGAGGCCGCCGCGATCGCCGGACTCACGCTGTACGGCCCTGTGCTGCACGACGCCGGCTATGTCGTCGGCCCCGGTGCCGACACCCGGGTGTTCCTCGGAGCGCTGTTCGAGTTCGTCCTCGCGCTGGCGGTCGTCGGCACCGGTGTCGCCCTGTTCCCGGTCCTCAAGCGACAGAACGAAGGCGCCGCGCTCGGCTACGTCTGCGGGCGCCTGCTGGAGGCCGCCGTCATCGTGGTCGGCATCATCAGCGTGCTGTCGGTGGTGACGTTGCGGAGGGAATCCGCGGGAGCGGCGAGCGGCGACGCCCCGTCTCTCGTCACGGCCGCCGACACGCTCGTGGCGATTCACGACTGGACGTTCCTCTTCGGGCCCAACTTCGTCCTGGGAGCGAACACCCTGGTACTGGCCTGCCTGATGTACCGCTCACGCCTCGTCCCGCGGCCCATCGCCGTGCTGGGACTGGTCGGCGGCGCCATGATCTGCGCCTCGGCGGCCGCCGTGCTGTTCGGCCTCTACGAGCAGGTCTCGGTCGCCGGATCGCTCGCCGCCCTCCCGGTGTTCGGCTGGGAGGTGACCTTGGCCGTCTGGCTCCTCGCCAAGGGGTTCACCCGGCCCGTTCAGCCCCCGAACACCTCCGAGAAGTGGGCGAGCAGCCCCGAAGAGGTCGGCGGGCACAGCCTGGCGCCGAGGTAGCCGTCCGGCCGGACCACGAACGCCGCAGGCTCCCGCACGCCGTACATCCGGGCGAACTCGCCCCGGCCGTCCCGGTACACGGGTACCGGCGTCGCCCGGTCGGCCTCGGTCTCGGCGAGGATCGCGCACACCCCGACCCGGCCCGTCGCGAAACCGCGCACCGCGGAGGTGAGTTCGGCGAGGCTGCCCAGCGCCGGGCCGGGCCCGTACAGCAGCAGCATGTGCTCGCGGCCGCGCAGCAGGTCGTACAGCCGCAGTGGATGGGCGGCGATGTGCCCGGCGAGCCCGCCGCAGTCCGGTGCCCGGTCGCCGGGCCGCGGCCCGGGCCCGCCGTCCGGCTCCGCCCGCTGCACCAGGGGGCTGCCCCGGTAGCCGACGAGCAGCTGCGCCTGGCGCATCATCAGCGTCTGCGCGTCCTCCGGATCGGCCTGGACGCCCTCGGCGGAGTGCCGCACGGTACGGCCGACGACCTCCTCGCCCACCGGCCGGCGCTCGGCGTCGTAACTCGCGAGCAGCCCCGGAGCCGCGGCACCCTCCACGGCCAGCGCCAGCTTCCAGGCCAGGTTCCAGGCGTCCTGGATCCCGGTGTTCATGCCCTGCGCACCGGTCGGCGGGTGGATGTGCGCCGCGTCCCCGGCCACGAAGACCCGCCCGTCCCCGTACCGGTCCACCAGCCGGTGGCTGATCCGGAACACGGAGGACCAGCGCATGGCCGACGCCGTCGTGGGCTGCGGCGACATCCGGTCCAGGACGGCCTGGATGTGGCCGAGTTCGGGCGCCCGGCCGCCCTCCAGGCCGTGCGCCACCGCGTCACCGCCCTGCGGCGGAGCGGCGGAGAGCTCGGGCGGCACCATCATCGACACCCGGTAGCGGCAGGCGCCCGGCAGCGGGATGCACACCAGCACGTCGTCGACGGCGCCCTCGGCATCGCGGTGCATGGCCCGCACCCCGTACCCGTACGGCAGGTCCCAGTCGACCTCCACGTCGGCGAGCATGAACTCCTCGGGGAAGGCGCCTCCCTCGAAGCTCAGGCCGAGCCCCTTGCGGACGATGCTGTGGGCGCCGTCGCAGCCGACCAGGAACCGGGTCCGGACCTCCTCCTCCCCGGAGGGAGTGGCGAGCCGGCAGGTCACCCCGTCGGCGTCCTGGGCGAACGACACCAGCTCGGTGCCCCGCTCGATGCGCGTCCCGAAGCGCTCCAGGAACTCCTCGATGATCCGCTCTGTTTCGTACTGCGGCAGCGCGGCGAAGCCGTACGGCACCTCGGGCGGCAGCACCAGGTCCAGCCGGGGCTGCTCGACGCCGTTCACGTACGTCAGCTGCCCGCGCATCGGGACGGCCGCCTCCAAGGCGGCCCGGACGAAGCCCATCCGGTCCCAGATCTCCAGGGTCCGCGGCTGGATACCCACCGCCTTCGCGTACGGCAGCCGCGCCGGGAGCCGGTCGACGACACGGCAGGCGATCCCGCGCCGCCGCAGCTCGGCGGCCGCCGTCAGCCCGACCGGGCCGGCGCCTGCCACCAGGACGTCCGCGGCCGCTCCATCGGTGTGCACCATCGGTTCCTCCCGGGCGGGGTCCCCGAACGAACGGATCTCTCTCCATGGTGGCCCGGGGGCCCGAACCCGGCGATCGCGGCGACCGCGGCCACGACGACGTCCTGCGCGGCGCCGCGGGCCGAGGGGATCAGGGTCGGCACATCGAGCGCCGCGCTCCGCAGGCGGGCGGGGATACCGGCCGGCCGGCGGACCGACCGGTACCGGCCCGTTCCTCAGTCGCCGATGTCCCGGCGGCGGAAGTCGTCCAGCGTCTCGCGGCGTACGAGCAGGCGGGCCGCGCCGTCGTCGACCGCGACGACCGGGGGACGGCCGACCATGTTGTAGCCGGAGGCCATGGACAGCTGGTACGCGCCCGCCACGGGGACGGCCAGGAGGTCTCCGGGGCGGACGTCGCCGGGCAGTCGTACGTCGGCGGCGAGGATGTCGCCCGCCTCGCAGTGGCGGCCGACGACGGTGGCCGTGCAGGGACCGGCGGTGGAGTGGCGGCCGATCAGGCGGGGTGCGTAGCGCACCCCGTACAAGGCGGGGCGGGGGTTGTCGCTCATGCCGCCGTCCACGGCCACGAACAACCGGTCCCCGGTGCGTTTCACGGAGAGGACCCGGTAGAGCGCCACCCCGGCGGGGCCGACGATGGCCCGGCCGGGCTCGATGGCGAGCCGGGGCACGGGCAGTCCGGCCGCCGCGCAGCTCTCGACGAGCTCGGCGCGGAGTCTGCGGGCGAGGGCGGTGAGGTCGAGCGCGGGCTCGCCGGGGCGGTACGCGATGCCGTGGCCGCCGCCCATGTCCAGCTCGGGGAGCGCGATGCCGTGGGCCTCGCGGATGCGGGCCATCAGGCCCACCACGCGGCGCAGCGCGCACACGTACGGTTTGACCTCGGTGATCTGGGAGCCGATGTGGCAGTGCAGGCCGACGAGTTCGAGCTGTGGCCGGCCGAGGATCCGGGTGATGGCGTGCTGCGCGGAGCCGTCGGTGAGGGACAGGCCGAACTTCTGGCCGTCGGTGCCGGTGCGGATCTTCTCGTGGCCGCCGGCCGAGATGCCGGGGACCACGCGGACCAGTACCTTCTGGTGCCCGTTCGGGCCGACGGCGGCGGCCAGGCGGGCGATCTCCGACGGGCCGTCGATGACGATCCGGCCGACGCCGAGCCGTAGCGCCGTTTCGATGTCGCGGGGCGATTTGGCGTTGCCGTGCAGGAGGATGCGGTCCGGCGGGAACCCGGCGGTGACGGCGAGTTCGAGCTCGCCGGCCGAGCAGACGTCGAGACCCAGGCCTTCCTCGGCGATCCGGTGGACCATGGCCCGGGACAGGAAGGCCTTGGCGGCGTAGAGCACTTCGGCGTCGGGGAAGGCGTGGCGATAGGTGCGGCAGCGCGCTCGCACCTCGCCCTCGTCCAGTACGTAGGCCGGGGTGTCGAAGCGGCTGGCGATCTCGGTCAGCGAGACCCCGCCGACCGCGAGGCCGCCGTGCGGCAGCCGGGTCGTCGACGCCGGCCAGACGGACAGCTCGTCCGCGTCGGCGGCGAGCTCGGACCGTGTGGCAGTGGTCATGGAACTCTCCCCCCTCAGACGGCCCGGGCCGGGAGCCGGCCCGGCTGGCGCGGTTCCGCCGGAGCGGCCGCCGGGGCGGCCGGCGCAGCCGAGAGCGTCGGATCGATGGTGACCAGGCCCGCGCCGAGCGGTTCGCACAGCTCGCGCAGCAGGGACTCCGACAGCCGGATGTACGGCCGGCCCTCGCCGAGCGTGGCCGCCAGCCGGTCCGTGCTGGTGAAACCGACGGCCGTCCGGGCGCCCAGCGGAGTGCGGAACAGCCGGATCACCGCCTCCGCTCCTCTTCCCGGCCGGACGGGTACGTACAGAAGCCCGGCCGGGACCCGTTCCTCGGGCTCGGGATCGTCTTCGTACCGGAACAGACACATGGGGCCCTCCCTGAGGAACCACGAGAAGCGACGGGTGACGCCCCGAGCGCGGGGAGGCGGTCCGGGGCGCGACACCGAAGCTATCCCCGCGCGCCCACCCTTCGCGTCGCTCCCTGACGCCACCTTGACGGCGAGCGGCCGACTTCATACACGCCGCTGACGCGCGCCGGGCCACGGCATAAGAAACCCGTCAGGGTTCCGGCTCCGGCTCCGGCTCCGGAACCCGAAGCCCGTCGGCAGGGCTCCCGACCCGTCGACGGCAGACGGCCCGCTCGGTGTTCACACCCTCCGAGCGGGGCCGGTACGTGCGCGGTCAGCTGCCGACGTAGGCGGCGAGGTGCTCGCCCGTGAGCGTCGAGCGGGCGGCGACGAGGTCGGCGGGTGTGCCCTCGAAGACGATCCGGCCGCCGTCGTGGCCGGCGCCGGGGCCGAGGTCGATGATCCAGTCGGCGTGCGCCATGACCGCTTGGTGGTGCTCGACGACGATGACCGACTTCCCGGAGTCGACGAGCCGGTCGAGCAGGCCGAGCAGCTGCTCGACGTCGGCGAGGTGCAGGCCGTTGGTGGGCTCGTCGAGGACGTAGACGCCGCCCTTGTCGGACAGATGGGTGGCCAGCTTGAGCCGCTGCCGCTCCCCGCCGGACAGGGTGGTGAGCGGCTGGCCGAGGCTGAGGTAGCCGAGCCCGACGTCGGCGAGCCTGACCAGGATGCGGTGCGCGGCCGGAGTGTGGGCCTCGCCGGCGCCGAAGAACTCCTCGGCCTCGGTCACCGACATCGCCAGCACCTCGCTGATGTCGCGTCCGCCGAGGTGGTACTCCAGCACCGACGCCTGGTACCGCTTCCCCTCGCACTCCTCGCACGGGGTGGCGACGCCGGCCATCATCGCCAGGTCGGTGTAGATGACGCCCGCGCCGTTGCACGTGGGGCAGGCGCCCTCGGAGTTGGCGCTGAACAGCGCCGGTTTCACGCCGTTGGCCTTCGCGAACGCCTTGCGGATCGGGTCGAGCAGTCCGGTGTACGTCGCCGGGTTGCTCCGCCGCGAGCCGCGGATCGCGGTCTGGTCGATCGACACCACGCCCTCGCCGGAAGCCCCCGACCGGACAGGCAGTGATCCGTGTACGAGCGAGCTCTTGCCGGAACCGGCGACGCCGGTGACGACCGCGAGCACCCCGAGCGGGATGTCGACGTCGACGTCCTTCAGGTTGTTCGCCGTCGCGCCGCGGATCTCCAGCGTGCCGGTGGGCGTACGCACCTTCTCCTTGACGCGGGCCCGGTCGTCGAGGTGGCGGCCGGTGAGCGTGCCGCCGGCCCGCAGCCCCTCGACGGTGCCCTCGAAGCAGACGGCGCCGCCCGCTTGACCTGCGCCGGGGCCGAGGTCGACGACATGGTCGGCGATCGCGATCATCTCCGGCTTGTGCTCCACGACGAGCACCGTGTTGCCCTTGTCCCGCAGCCGCAACAGCAGGCCGTTCATCCGCTGGATGTCATGGGGGTGCAGGCCGGCCGTGGGCTCGTCGAAGACGTACGTGACGTCGGTGAGCGAGGAGCCGAGGTGGCGGATCATCTTGACGCGCTGCGCCTCGCCGCCGGACAGCGTGCCCGCCGGCCGGTCGAGCGCGAGGTAGCCGAGCCCGATCTCCACGAACGAGTCGAGGGTCTGCCGCAGCGCGGCGAGCAGCGGCGCCACCGAGGGCTCGTCGAGGCCGCGGACCCATTCGGCCAGGTCGCTGATCTGCATCGAGCATGCGTCGGCGATGCTGATCCGCTCGATCTTCGACGACCGGGCCCCCTCGCTGAGCCGGGTGCCGTCGCATTCGGGGCAGGTGGTGAAGGTGACCGCCCGCTCCACGAACGCCCGGATGTGCGGCTGCATCGCCTCCTTGTCCTTGGACAGCATCGACTTCTGCAGCTTGGGGATCAGCCCCTCGTAGGTGAGGTTGACGCCGTTGACCTTCACCTTGACCGGCTCCCCGTAGAGGAAGTCCTGCATCTCCTTCTTGGTGTACTTGCGGATCGGCTTGTCCGGGTCGACGAAGCCGGACTGGGCGTAGACCTGCACGGTCCACTGGCTGTCCGACGTCCAGCCGGGGATGGTGAACGCGCCCTCGGCGAGCGACTTGGAGTCGTCGTAGAGCTGGGTGAGATCGATGTCGGAGACGCAACCGCGGCCCTCGCAGCGGGTGCACATGCCGCCGGTGCGGTTGAAGGTCGCCTTCACCGTCTTCCTGGCGCCGCGCTCGACGGTGATCGCACCGCTCGCCCGGACGGAGGGGACGTTGAAGGCGTACGCGCTGGGCGGCCCGATGTGCGGTGTGCCGAGTCGGCTGAAGAGGATGCGGAGCATCGCGTTGGCGTCGGTGGCGGTGCCGACGGTGGAGCGGGGGTCGGCGCCCATCCGCTGCTGGTCGACGATGATCGCGGTCGTCAGTCCCTCGAGGACGTCGACCTCGGGCCGCGCCAGCGTCGGCATGAAGCCCTGCACGAAGGCGCTGTAGGTCTCGTTGATCAGCCGCTGCGACTCCGCGGCGATCGTGTCGAACACCAGGGAGCTCTTGCCCGAGCCGGAGACGCCGGTGAACACCGTCAGGCGGCGCTTCGGGAGCTCGATGCTGACGTCCTTGAGATTGTTCTCGCGCGCGCCGTGCACGCGGATCAGGTCGTGGCTGTCGGCGCCGTGCAGCGCAGGCGACTGCGTATCCGTCCTCGTGGCCTTGCCCATCGTGTCTCCATCTGCTTCGCGGGCCCGCCTTCACGGTCTCTGCCGCCGTCGCCCGGCTCGATCCAACCAGCTTCCGGCACGTACGTCCGGTCCTTCTGCGCTTCGGCCCGTGCAGCCTCTGACGGCCCCGGCCACGCTGTCCTGTGACGGCCGGGGCCGTCAGAGGACAGCGGCGGTCATCGGTCCTGGAGCAGCCCGAGGACGTTGCCGTCGGGGTCGGTGACGGTGGCCACCAGGCGGCCGCCACCGACGTCGCGGGCGGGCTCCTTCACGGTGGCACCCGCGGCGGTCACCTCGGCGAGCTTCGCCTCGATGTCCGGCACGTGCCAGTAGGCCACCGGTGAGGTCATGCCCTGCGGTCCACCGGACGGCACCAGCCCGATGTGCTGGCCCGCGGTCTCGAAGCCGACGTAGTAGGACTCGTCGGTCTGGGGCGGTACGCCGAGCAGCGCGGCGTAGACCTCCTTGGCCTTCGCCAGGTCGGAGACGGGATGCAGCACGGTCTTGATTCCCTGGGTGGAAGAGCTGGTCATGGTCACTCCTGACGTCGCGGGGGTGCGGGGACGGTGACGTCCATGGCGATCACGCTAGCTGTGGCCGGCGGGCCCGCGCTTCTCGAATCCTGATCGGTCCGGTCGCCCGCTCCCCACCGTTCCCCACCGGTTCCCTGGTTCTCACCGGCCGCCGTGGTGGGCCAGGGCCGCGTGCGGGTCGCCGTGGTCGGCGGTGTGGTCGATGTGCACGGTGGCGGCGGTCAGCCGGGGCACGGCGTGGATGAGCGCGTGCTCGGCTTCGACGGCCAGGGCGTGCGCCTGCACCACCGTGAGGTGCGGGTCGACGACGATGTCGGCCTCGGCGCGCAGCGCGTGCCCGATCCACCGCATGCGCACCTGCCCGGTGCCCCGTACGCCGGTCACGGCGAGCAGCGCGTCGTGCGCGGCGTCGACCAGGGCCGGATCGACCGAGTCCATCAGGCGCCGGCAGACCTCGCGCGCGGCATCCCGCACCACCATGAGGATGGCCGCGGTGATGAACAGGCCGACGACCGGGTCGGCGCTCTGCCAGCCGATCGCGGCGCCGCCGGCGCCGAGGAGGACGGCGAGGGAGGTGAACCCGTCGGTGCGGGCGTGCAGGCCGTCGGCGACGAGCGCGGCGGAACCGATCCGGCGGCCGGTGCGGATCCGCTGCCGGGCCACCCATTCGTTGCCGAGGAAGCCGACCACCGCGGCGCCCGCGACGGCCCACAGTCCGGTGATCTCGCGGGGGTGGAGGAGCCGGTCCACGGCCTGGTAGGCGGCCAGGGCGCAGGAGGCGGCGATGGTGAGGACGACGACGATGCCGGCCAGGTCCTCGGCGCGGCCGTAGCCGTAGGTGTAGCGGCGGTTCGCCGCGCGCCGTCCGAGGACGAAGGCGATGCCGAGGGGTACCGCGGTCAGTGCGTCGGCGGCGTTGTGGACCGTGTCGCCGAGCAGGGCCACCGACCCGGACAGGGCGACGACTGCGGCCTGGACGGCCGTGGTCAGGCCCAGGACGCCCAGGGACAGCCACAGCGTGCGCATGCCCTGGCGGGAGGTCTCCATCACCGGATCGACCTTGTCCGTCGCCGCGTGGCCGTGTGGGGCGAACGCGTGGGCGAGACGGGCGAGCCGGCGGCGGAGCCCCGCCCGGGACGATCCGTCGTGGTGCTCGTGGTGCTCGTGGTGGTGGCTCACAGCGCGCTCGCTTTCGACGAGGACGACAGGGAAGGGGTGGACGCGGACACCCACCCGCCTATTGTGTGCGTATGAGCGCACGCATGCACCTATCACCTGCGCAGGATTCGCACCCGCAAGAACCGGGCCCGCGGGCCTTCGAGGCCGCGGCCGAGATCCTGGGGCTGCTGGCCGACCGCACCCGCCTCGCCCTCCTGCACGCCCTGGCCTCGGACGAGGCCGATGTCGGCACGCTGGCCGCGGCGGTGGGAGCGGCCCGGCCGGCGGTCAGCCAGCACCTGGCCCGGCTGCGGATGTCGGGGCTGGTGACCACCCGCAAGGAGGGCCGCCGCGTGGTCTACGCCCTGGCCGACGGCCACCTGCGGCGCCTGGTCGCCGAGGCGCTCGCCGCAGCCGAGCTTGGTCGTCCCGGCCGGCTCCGGGTGTGAGACCGGGTGGATGTCCGCAGGACACGGGGTCCTGGCTGGTGCGGTCACCGTCGCGGCACCGCTTGCGCCCGTCGCAGGCGGTGGCACGGTCACCGTCACGACGGCCACGGCCACGGCGACGACCGTGCCCCCGGACGGCCCTTCCGGGGATTTCGCGCGCATGGTGCCCATCGGTGGCGGCCGCGGCATCCGCCTGGAGTGCGGGGGAACCGGATCCCCGACCGTCGTGCTCGTGTCCGGACGGGAGGGGCCGCGGACGAGTGGACCCACGTCGTGGACCCCTCCCACCCCGCGGCCGGCCTGAAACCCGGTGCTGCGGCGGCGCTTCCGACGGTCGCCCGGTTCACCCGGGTGTGCGCCTACGACCGCCCCGGGAGCCATCCACGCGGTGGTGGACCAGGCGCGGAAACAAGTGCGGAGCCCGGCGGGCCCGGCTCGCCGGACAGGGCGGGCCGGGCCCGCCCGTCAGCGGGTGCGTACGACCGCGTCCAGCTGCTCCGCGGACCGGGCCAGGCCGGCCGCCGCCGTGGCGCAGCGGTCGGCCAGGGCCTCGATCCGCCACCGGAAGGCCTCGGCCTGCGGCCCCTTCCAGTCCAGCGCCACGGACCCCGCCCGCAGCCGTTCCGCGTGTCGGAGCAGCTCCACCGAGTGGGCCCGCAGCCCCTCCGCGGGCTCGTACCGCCGCTCCTGCCGCTCCGTGCGCGGCGGGGGAATCGCGCTCACAGGGCCCTCCAGGGGGCGAACGCGTTGGTCACACCGTCGAGGGCCGGGGCCAGTTCGGGGTGGTGGCGCAGGAGGACGGAGACCATGCCGCCCCGGTCCACCCACTCCAGGCCCTCCGCCGTGTAGACCTCGGGCCGGTAGTCGGTGGTGAAGAACCGGTCGCTCTTGAGCCGCCTGCTGGCCATCAGGATGAAGATCCGGAACAAGGAGTCGCTGAAGCCGAATCCGGCCGGCCGCGGCTCGGCGAGATTGCCGACCAGCGTGTCCACCCGGTCGAGGCGCCCCTCGTACAGCTCCTTCAGCAGCGGGGTGTCGCCCGGGTGCCCGCCGGTCAGCTCCTCGAAAGAGGTGACCGGGCGCTTGCGCAGCATCTGCCGGTACGCGTTGTAGCGGGGGATCCCGCGCTCGCGGTCGCGCAGGATGTCGACGGTGCCGAGGTCGATGTGCTCGCCGGTGAGCCGCGCCAGATTGCGCAGCGCGTCGGGGTGGTTGTGCAGGACGAGGGCGCCGGGGTGGGCGGTGCCGAAGCTGTAGAAGAGGTCGCTCATGCCGTACGCGTTGATCGCCGCACGGGTGGTCGCACCCTGCATGTCGTCGAAGCCGATGGTCGCCCGGAGGGCGCCCGCACGGTGGTCGCGGACGGCCAGCTCGTCGGGGATCAGCGGGTGCAGCCGGTACGCGGAGACGAACTCCTCCGTCATCGAGAAGGGCGCCGCGTGGTGGTCGGTCGGGGAGCCGAGGATGCCGCTGAGCATCTCGCCCTTGCCGAAGCGCCCGTACGTCCGGCTCACCCAGCGCGGCAGCACCCCGTACCAGTTGGCGTCCATCGCGCGGCGCAGGACCGGGGTGTCGAGGATGCCCGGCGTCCACTCCACCGTGTGGATCTTCGCCATGAGCGCGGTGTTGACCAGCCGCGCGGTGTGGAAGAGCCGTTCGTCGTCCCAGGTCGGGTAGTGGGCGCGCAGGTAGTCGCAGATCGCGTTGTGCTCCTTGGCGAAGAGCGTGTGCAGCAGTGACAGGCCGGTCCAGTAGTCGCTGTTCATACCGGTCCGGTCCAGGCAGGACATCCCGGGCCGCGGATCGGCGGGCAGCCTGCCGTCCTCGACGACGAGCCGCCCGTGTTCGCCCGTGCGCAGGGAGCGGCAGCGGGCCTCGTCGGAGCCGTAGATCTGCGAGCCGTCCCACCAGTGCGTGACGGTGTTCTCGTACGTGGGCGGCGCGTCGGCCGCGGTGTGGGCGACCGGGTCGGGGCGGGTGCGGTTCACGCGCATCGGGCAGCTGCCGCCGTGCTCGGCCCAGTCGTCGTCCCCGGCGAGCGGGACGGTGAACGGCTCGGCCTCCTCGTTGTCTCCGTGGTGGGCCCAGCCGTGGTTTTCGAACTGGATCCAGGCGGCGGCGAGGAGGTTGAGCGTGGGCGCGGGCACGAACCCCTTGCGGGCCAGCAGCTGCCTGCTGATCTCGCGCGGGCTCGGCGACATCAGCTCCTCGTCGGAGTCCGGGAAGACGAGGTGCAGCGGGGCGTTGCGGTCGAGCCGGGTGCCGACCCGGCCCATGTCCTCGTCGTACGGGTCGTAGCCCGAGCCGTCGTACGAGCGGAAGGGCGCGAGTGCGGAGGTCGGGCGCCGGCGGCGCTCCCCGCCGGCGCCGTACGTGTCGTACAGGTTCCGGCGGCGCAGGTCGTCGCGGAGCACCCGGAGGTTCAGCAGCCCCAGGGGGAGCGGCAGTTCGTGCCATTCGCGGGTGCGGTTGACGCGGGCGAAGGCGGCCGAGCCGAGGCGTTCGAGGAGCCCGGGCGGGCCGTACCCGGGGGCCTGGCCGGGGCGGGCGGCCTGCGAGGGGACGTCCGCGCCGGCCGGGGCCGCCGGGGTCCCCTCGCCCGGGGCCGCGGTCTGCTCGGTGGAGGTGGTGTCGGTCATGGTGTTCCTCAGCGGTCGGCGGGCAGGGGGCGGCGGTGCGCGGTCAGCGGTCGTAGAGCCGGAAGAAGCGGGCGGCGGTCACCCGGCCCCGGAACGGTGCGAGGTCCGCGTCCACGAGCGCGCTCGCCTCGGGGACCTCGTGCTCGAGGTTGTGCGCGTACCTCTCGGCGGCATGGCACAGCGGGAAGGCGTGCGTGTCGTCGGTCCAGGTGAACTCGGTGAACCGGTCCGGGAGCGCGTAAGGCGAGACCGAGGAGCGGCCCTCCAGGCTGGGCACCACGTCGTGCTCGTTGACCAGCGAGTACACGCGGGTCCGCGGGTCCGCGGGTCCGCGGGGCGCTTGCCGTCGATGGGGGAGCCGACCGCGACGACGTGCGTGACCTGGTGGACGGCGCAGAAGTCCCGGTCGGCGGCCAGGTTCATGGCGGTGATCCCGCCCAGGCTGTGGCCCACCAGGGCCAGTTCGGAGCCCGAGGGGATCAGCTGGCGCAGCGCCTTGGAGACGGCCCTGGAGTACGGGGTGGCAGGCCTCGCGACCGCGTGTACGGCGCCCAGCAGGTCCTGGGGGCTCTCGTCGCTGACGCCGGACATCCCGGCGAGCTGGACGACGTACCGCACCACTGCGTCGGGTCCCACGACCTGCTGGACGAGCAGCGTTCCGTCGGTGCCCACCGCGTCGATGTTGCGGACGTACCCGGCGATGGTGCCGGTGGTGTCGAGGCGTTCGGCGAGGGCGGGGGAGGGGACGAACGGTTCGGCCCGTCCGGGGCCGCGGTCGAGGAAGGCCCAGACCCGGGCGCTGACGCCGAGGATCGGTTCGGCGCCGGTCAGAGTGCGGCCGGTGGCGACCTCCCAGCCCGCCCCGTCGTTGAGGGGGTTCTCGTCGGTGAGGGCGTTCCACGCCAGGATGTCGGCGAACGAGGGGGCCAGCAGGGCGAAGGTGCGCTCGGCGCCCTTGCTGCCGAGGATGGAGCGGAAGACGCGGATCGCCTCCCGCTGACGGTCCGCCTCGATCGCTCTCAGCACGCGCCCGGTGTCGGGATCGCCGAGCAGCTCGGGGTGGGTCACGGCGGCGGCCCGGATCCGGGCCTTGAGGCCCGTCACGGCCAGGCTCACCGCGAGGCTCTCCCGGCTGGTGAACACCCCGGCGAGCCAGCCGATCCGTGCGAGGCCGCGGCCGCGCGGGGCCCAGCCCAGCCCCTTGGGGTCGGTGATGGTCCGCAGCAGGCTGCGCCGGACGGCGCCGCCGCGGGCGGCCAGCGGCAGCCGTGTGCCGAGGGCGAGTTCGGAGGCGTACCGGGAGGCCTCCCCCACTCCTTCGGCGGCCTCCGCGAGCAGGCGGCACAGGTGGTGCAGGGAGTCGATCTCCGGTTCGTGCCCGGTGACGGCGGTCGTGGCATCGGTCATGCAGGTGCCCTCCGGGGCATGGTGGGGAGGTGGGGGTGAGTGCGGGTGGGGTGCCCGCGGCGTGCGCTGGACGTGCGGTGCGGGCCCGGCGGCTGCCCCGCACCGCCCCGCCGCACGGGCTCAGCGCAGGGCGAGGGTGAGCCGGATGCCGGCCGAGGAGAGGATGCCGGGCAGCGGAAGACAGGGGTCCACCGCGGGCCGGCCGCCGCTGACCCGACGCCCCCGCAGCACCGCCGCGGTCAGCTCGGCCGCCGTCAGCACGCCCAGGTGCTCGCCGGGGCAGCGCCCGCCACCGTGGCTGAAGGGCGCCATCCGGACGTCCTGCGCCGCCCCGGGCCGCAGCCAGCGGGCGGGCACGAACTGGTGCGCCGCCGGGACGTGTTCGGGATCCCGCTGATGGAACAGGGCGGGGACCAGCACCGCTGTTCCCGCCGGATAGTGGACCCCGCGCCACTCGGTCTCGGCACGGGTGACCCGTACGAGGTCCGGCACGAGCGGGAACAGCCTCAGCGTCTCCTGTACGCAGGCCCGCATCCGGGGCAGGTCCGCGCCCCCGCCGTCCACCTCGGCCCGCAGGGCCTCCTGCTCGGCCGGATGCGCGGCGAGCAGCAGCAGGGTACGGGCCACGGTCGGGCCGACGGTGTCGAGGGCGAGCAGCCAGTGGTGAGCCTGGCCCACGGCGTCCAGTGCGGCGGCGCCCGGTCCCGCGGCGGCCGGGTGGCTGCGGGCGAGCGCGGCCAGGGTGTGCGGCTCCGCCCGGGCGGCGTACTCCTCGACGCGGGCGGCGGCCTTGCGGTACAGCGCCTCGGCGGCCGTGGCCCGACCCTTGCGCATCCGCATCCAGTTGGCCTCCTCGCGGATCGCGAGCAGCCACCGGGCGAGCTCCTCGTCGCCCGCGGCCGCGTCGCCGAGGACCATCCGGCGCCCGATCCGGGCCACCGTACGGCGCAGCAGCGGGAAGCCGAGCTCGCAGCGCTGGACCAGGGCGGGCGCCTCCTCGGCGATCAGGGCCTGGAACTCCTTGCACGAGGGGTGCACGGGCCGGTCGGCCGCGAGCACCTCGTCGTTGACGCGCCGGCGCTCCTCGCGGATGTCGCCGTGGGAGCAGATGACGCCCGTGGGCTCCAGCAGGGACAGCCCCCTGTACTTGTCGGGCGCGTCCATGGCGAGGGTGCGCACCGGCAGTTCGTAGAACCGCCGTACGTCGGCCTGGTCGAGCAGGACCAGCAGCGGCCCGGACAGGCCGCGCACCTCCACGGGCGCCCCGCCGTGCCGGGCCCGCATGGCCCGCAGGGTCGCGGCCGACCAGCCCTGCTGGCCGAGGGCCGCGTACGCCGCGACGACCCGGGGCCGCAGGTGGAAGGCCCCCCGGACGAACGCGGGCAGCGTGTGGGTGGCGGCGAAGCGGACGGTCTCGGCGCGCCCGGCCCGGGCGGGCTGCGGCACGGCGAGGGCTGCGGGGCCCGCGGCGCCGGCCGGGGCCCCGGCGGTGGAATCGGCGGCGGTGTTCGGCATGGCCTCGGTCATGCCTCCACGACCTTGCCGGGGTTGAGCAGGTTTTCGGGGTCGAAGAGCCGCTTGAGCCCGCGCTGCAGTTCCAGGCTGACCGGGTCGAGCTCGCGGGTCAGCCATTCCCGCTTGAGGGTGCCGATGCCGTGCTCGCCGGTGCTGGTGCCGCCGAGGGCGAGGCCCGCGGCCATGATGTCGTCGTACGCGGTCTGGGCGCGGCGGAACTCGTCCGCGTCCGATTCGTCGAAGACGACGGTCGGGTGCAGGTTGCCGTCTCCCGCGTGGCCGAGGGTGAAGATCCGCAGCCGGTTCCGTACGGCGATCTCCTCGATGGTGCCCATGAACTTGGCCAGTTCGGAGCGTGGCACGGCCACGTCCTCGATGAAGGCGGTCGGCTTCCCGCCGAGGGTCGCGGCGAACGCCCCCAGGGCCGGGGTGACCAGCCGCCGGGCCTCGATGATCTGCCGGGACTCCTCGGCTCCGGCGGCGGTGACCAGGTTCTGGGCCCCGGCCTCCTTGCACAGGAGGGCCATGGCCGCGAGGTCGTGGCCGGGATCGGCGGTGTCGCTCTCGATGATGAGGGTGGCGGCGGCGCCCGGGGCGAGCATGGGGTGCCCGTGGTCGGCGACGGCCTGGGAGGTGGCCCGGTCGAGGAGTTCGAGGGCGGACGGGACGTGGCCGGCCGCGGTGATCGCGGCGACGGCGTTCCCGGCCGCCGTGAGGGTCGGGAACTGGGCGAGCAGGGCCAGGGCGGGCGGCCGTACGGGACGCAGCGCGAGCGTGGCGCCGACGATGACGGCGAGGGTGCCCTCGGAGCCGACGAGCAGGCGGGTCAGGTCGTAGCCGGCGACCCCCTTGGCGGTGTCCCGCCCGGTCCGCATCCGGCGGCCGTCGGGGAGGACGAGGTCCAGGCCGCGGACGTAGTCGGCGGTGACCCCGTACTTGACGCAGCAGATGCCGCCGGCGCCGGTGGCGATGTTCCCGCCGATGGTGCAGTGCTCCCAGGAGGCGGGGTCGGGCGGGTAGGAGAGGCCGTGCTCGGCGGCCGCGTCGCTGAGGCGCTTGGTGACCACGCCGGGCTCGCAGCGCACGAGCCGGTTGGCGGGGTCGATCTCGAGGATGCGGTCCATCCGGGCGGTGCTCAGGACGACGCAGCCGTCGATCGCGTTCGCGGCGCCCGCGAGACCGGTGCGGGCGCCCTGCGGGACGACGGGGACGCCGAGCTCGTACGCGGTGCGCATGATGTGCCGCACCTGCTCGGCGGTGCGCGGGAAGGCGACGACGGCGGGGGTGCCGGCCTCGGAGAACGGCGCCGCGTCGCGTGCGTGCGCGGCGAGGGTCTCGGGGTCGGTGTGCAGGACGTCGGCGTGGTCGGTGAGGAGGGTGCGCAGGCGGGACAGCAGGGGGGTGTCGGGGGACATGTGGGCCTTCTGGTGGTGGAGGGGCTGGAGTCCGGGCTCAGAGGGAGGGGAGCTCGGTGGTCACGGGCACGTCGATGAGCACCGGTCCGTCCTGCTGGGCCGCGGAGTCCCGTACGAGCTTGGTGAGTTCACTCGCGCCGTGGGCCCGGTGGGTGCGCACTCCGTAGCCGTCGGCGACGGCCGTGATGTCGAGACCGGGGATGTCGAGGCCGGGGGCGCCCTGGGCGTGTTCGAGCTGCGCGAACCACTGGAGGATCGCGTATTTGGCGTTGCTGAGGACGACGAAGGTGACGGGGACCTTGTACGTGGCCGCCGTCCACAGGGCCTGGACGGCGTAGTGGATGGAGCCGTCGCCGATGACGCAGACCACGGGCCGGTCGGGCGCGCCGAGCTGGGCGCCGACGGCCGCGGCGGCCCCGAAGCCGAGTCCGCCGCCCGCGGAGAACAGGTAGGAGCCCGGGGTGCTGATCCGGGTGGCCTCGTGGAACTGCGGGACGTTGGAGGGCGATTCGTTGATCCAGAGGGTGTTCTCCGGGGCGCCCTGCGCGATGGCGGTCATGGCGGCGAGCGGGCTGAGGACGCCGTCGGCGGCCTCGGGGAACCGCACCTGCTCGTGCGGCGCGGGCGCGGTCCCGCCGCCGGCCGGGAGCCGGTCCGCGAGCGCCCGTACGGTCAGCGCCAGGTCCGCGACGACCGCATCCCCGACGGGGGCCTTGGCGGCCTCCTCGGCGTCCCGGGTGAGGAGGACGAGCTCGGCGCCCTCGGGCAGGTGGGAGCCGGGGATGTACGGGTAGTAGCGGAACACGGGCGCGCCGACCACGACGACCAGGTCGTGCCCCGAGAGCTGCCGGCCGAGCGGGTCGATCGCCGGGACCAGCTCCCCGCGGAACTGCGGATGGCTGCGGGGGAAGGAGACGCGGGCCGAAACGGGCGCCGCCCACACGGGCAGTCCGGTGCGCTCGGCGAGCGCGAGGACCGCGTCCCAGGCGCCGGAGGCGTCGACGTCGTCGCCCACGACGAGGACGGCGGAGCGGGCGCCGGAGATCCGGTCGGCGAGTGCGGCGACCGTGGCCGCGTCGGGCGCGGCGGCGTGCGTGATCCGGCGAGCTGCGGCCGCCTGGCCGGCCCGGTCCTGCGCCTCGGTGAGCTCCGCGTCGAAGTCGTCCATGGGGAGGGACAGGAACACCGGCCCGTGGGGCGGGGTTTCGGCGATCTGCACGGCGCGGGCCAGCGCGGCGGGGACATCCGCGGGGCGCGGGGGCTCGTACGCCCACTTGACGGCGGGCTGGGGGAGCAGCGTGGCCTGGGGGTTGGAGAGCAGGGCCTCCATGGTGAGCATGGCGCGCACCTGCTGGCCGGCGGTGACGACCATCGGGGTCCGGTTCGCGCGGGCATTGAGGATGGCGCCCATCGCATTGCCGGTGCCGGGACCGGTGTGCAGGTTGACGAGGGCGGTGGTTCCGGAGGCGAGTGCGAAACCGTCGGCCATACCGACGACGACGGCCTCCTGGAGGCCGAGCACGTACCGGAAGTCATCGGGGAACCGCTTGAGCATCGGCAGTTCGGTCGAGCCGGGGTTGCCGAAGACCGTGGTGACACCACGTGCTCGTAGAACGTCCAGGACTGATTCGCGAACCGTGCGCATGGGGTGTCCTTCCGCGCAGCCGGGGGCACTGTCGGTGATCAATCCAGCACACTGAGTTGATCTTTACAAAAGGCCTCCACGGTCCACCCGCGCCTGCTATGCCCCCGCTGCGGACCCGCCTCGGTACCGGCCGTGCGGCCGGGCGTGGTTGACGCCGCGTCCACGGGCCGGGCCGGATGTCCCCCCGATGGGTGGACGCGCGCATTCACCCCACGGCGGGGCGCGCCGACTTCGGCCGACGCGCGAGCCGGGTCATCGTGAGCCGTGGCCACTCATCGTGGTGACGTCGATCGGGCGCTCGTGCACGAGGTCGAGACCGGACGGCAGCGCGCGCAGCCGGGCCGGGTCGTGGTGCCGGCACACGGCGCCGTCACTGGTGGTGGACACCCCGCACGGGGTGCCGAACTCCGCGGCGTGGGCGGCGTAGCGGCCCGGTTGCGTGCGTCGTCCTGGAGGACCATGTCGCTGGCGTACAGCAGGCACCCGGGGGGCCTGCACCCGGACCGGCTCGGCGACCGGATCGCGCTGCGCGTCGTCGTCCGGGACGCAGGTCAGGACTTCCGCGGTGAAGGCTGCCGCGGGGCCGGCGGGGCTCAGGGGCGGAACCGCAGCGGATGGTCCGCCGGGACCTCCACCACGGCGATGCGGACACCGTCCGGATCGGCGATCCACATCTCGATCAGGCCCCAGGGCTCCCGCAGGGGCGGCCGCAGCACCTCGGCCTCCCGCATCCGCAGCTCCTCGTACACCGCCTGCACGTCGGCGACTTGGAGCCACAGCCGGAGCCCGGGCGACGGCGGGCTCTCCGCGCGGCCCGAGACCTCGAGGAAGCCGCCGCCGAGGAAGTAGACCGTGCCGCGTTCCGGCCCGGTGCCGAACTCCCGGTAGACCGCGAGCCCCAGCGTGCCGCCGTAGAAGGCGCGCGAGCGCTCCGGGTCCGTGGGGGTCAGCAGGATCCTGCTGCCCAGTACGTGCACCATGCCGGCGAACCTAAGGCCTCTCCGGAACGTGCGCCGCACGCAGGGGCCGCATGGCCCAGCGGATGCCCCCGGTCAGGGCGTGCCCGGCCGGCCGTATGCACGCCCGGTCCAGGAGCGGCAGGTACGGGACGCCGAGGAGATCGCGGGCCCACGGCGGCAGCATCCCCACGGCGTTCGCGGCCAGGACGGCGTACGGACCGCGGGCGGCCGGCGGCAGGGGCGGGCGGTACAGGATGAAGCGGGCGGCCTCGCGCGCCTCGCGGGTGGCCCGCAGCTCCGGCCGGTACGCCGCGAGCCGGGCGGTGAGCGCGGCCCGGTCGCGCGGCGGGTCGACCGCGCCCAGGGCCACGGCCACCCGGGCGGTGTCGGCGAGGTAGGCGTCGCAGCCGGCGCCGTCGAGGGGGTGGGCGCCGTACCGCTGGTGCGCCCGCAGGAAGGAGTAGACCTCGGCGATGTGGACCCAGCCCAGGAGATGCGGGTCGGAGGCCCGGTACGGCCGCCCGTCGGCGGACACCCCGCGCACCTGTTCGTGGACGGCGCGCACCTGGGCGACCGCCTGCTCGGCGTCGTCCGCGGTGCCGTACGTCGTCACGGCGAGGAAGGTGCTGGTGCGCTGGAGCCGTCCCCACGGGTCCCCGCGGTAGCCGGAGTGCGCGGCGACGGCAGCCATGGCCAGCGGGTGCAGCGACTGCAGCAGCAGGGCGCTGAGCCCGCCGATGAACATCGAGGCGTCGCCGTGGACGGTACGGATCGGGCGGTCCGGGCCGAACCAGCGGGGGCCGGGGGTGCCGTGGATGCGGGCGCGGTTCTCCGGGCCCGAGGGCCCGGCGACACGGGCGAACAGACTGCGGCCGAGTTGCTCCCGCAGCCGGTCCAGGGCAGGTGCCGGAACGTTCATCGGTCCATTGTCGTGCACCGGCCGCCCGCACATCCGGACTTTCGGGCATCCCGCAGCCGGGCGAGCGCGCGGGGCGCCTCGCGGGTCCGGGAGGGGGCGGGGAGCGGGATCCGGACCGGGTCCTGGCCCGCTTCGACCGAGTGCGGTGGCCGGCCCCGCCGGGCCGGCCGCCGCGTCACAGCTCCGGGACGGCGGCGTCGAGCGCGGCGGTGAGGCGGTGCAGCCGGGTCTGGAGGTCGCGGATCTCGGCGAGCTCGAAACCGGTGGCGGCCGCGATCCGGCGCGGTACCTCCGCCGCGCGTGCGCGCAGCGCCGTACCGGCCTCGGTGGGGCCGACGTGTACGGACCGCTCGTCCTCGGTGCTGCGCTCGCGGTGGACCAGACCCGCGGCCTCGAGGCGCTTGAGCAGGGGGGACAGCGTCCCCGAGTCGAGCCTCAGGTGGTTCCCGAGCTCCTTGACGGGCGTCGTGCCGTGCTCCCAGAGCACCAGCATCACCAGGTACTGGGGGTAGGTCAGGCCGAGGTCCTTGAGGACCACGCGGTAGAGGCCGCCGAAGGCCCTGCTCGCTGCGTTCAGCGCGAAGCAGATCTGGCCGTCCAGGCGGAGGAAGTCCTCCTCGCGGAGGGTTTCGGTGGGCTGCTCGGTCATGGACGCAAGTGTAGCCGGGCGCGACTTGCGAGTCATTTAGTTGTGCACAACTGAATTGTGTGCTCTAGTGGTGGAGGTCAGCCGATCACCGGCTGACACGGTCACCACCGCGAGAGGAACCCCCGATGGACGCGCTGTACACCGCTGTCGCCACTGCCAACGGCCGCGAAGGCCGCACGGTCAGCTCGGACGGCCAGATCGACCTCGCGCTCGCCATGCCTCCGGCGCTCGGCGGCAACGGCCAGGGCACCAACCCCGAGCAGCTCTTCGCGGCGGGCTACGCGGCCTGCTTCGCCAGCGCGCTCGGCCTGGTCGGCCGGCAGGCCAAGGTCGACACCGGTGAGGTGTCGGTCACCGCGGAAGCCTCGATCGGCAAGGACGACACGGGCTTCGGCCTGGCCGTCACCCTGCGCGTCGAGCTCCCGGAGTCCCTCGCCGGCGAGACGGGCGCGCTGCTGGTCAAGCAGGCCCACGAGGTCTGCCCCTACTCCAAGGCCACCCGCGGCAACATCCCGGTCGAGCTGGTGATCGAGTAGTCCCGATCGGGGGCCCTGTCATCAGGGCCCCCGGCCCGGCCGACGCCCTGTGAGGGCCGCCGCCGACGCGGCGGGCAGTCCTCCGGTGCGTCGAGGTCCCCGGGCGGGCACCGGCACCACCGGCCCGCACCGTTGAGCGGGGCCGACTCTCCTGTGGATCTCGGGGGCGCCTCAGGGGCGTATCAGGGCGTTCCCCGAGGGCGGGGCGATCCCGGCGCCGACATGATCAGGGCATGTCGAACACACCTTGGCAGCGGACGGCGTTCACAGCCGGTCCGCTCTGCATGACGGCCTACGGGCTCATCCGGCTGACCGACGAGGAACACGGCCCCGGATTCGCCTGGTCTCTGGGCCATCTCTGTTTTCTGGCCAGCGTGTTGTGCTTCATCCCGATCGTGCTGGAGATGCGGCGGATGGCGGTGCGGGGGCGCGGCCCGGCCGCCCGGGGGCTGGCCGGCGCCGGGGCGGTGACGGGCCTGCTCGGCACCGCGGCGGTCGTCGCGCAGGCGGTCGTCGATCTCTTCGTCGGGTTCCTCAGTGAGGACCACGAGGCCATGCGCGAGCTCTTCCGGCGCGTCAAGAGCCACACGGGTGTGGAGCCCGCCGTCTACACCGTCGGTCCGCTCCTGTTCTACGTCGGCCTGTTGCTGCTCATGGCCCAGCTCGCGGCGCTTCGGCGGATCGCCGCCTGGCAGCCCGCCGCGGTGGTGGCGGGCATCGTGGCCACGGGCGTCAGCCTGGACCTGCTGCCGCCGGCAGGGCTGTTGTTCCTCCTCGCGTTCGCACCCCTGGGGCGGCAGGCCGGTGATCCGGACCGCCGCCCCCTCACGGCTACGGCTCCATCAGGCAACTGACCGGGCACACCGGGTCCCGGTCCGGATCGCGCTCGGTGAGCCGGGCGGTCACCCGCCCCCAGGCCGCGGGATCCGTACCGAGCCGGTCCCCGACCAGGGCGGCGACCTCGTCCACGGCGGCGCGTATCTCCGCGGGCGCGTCGCCGCGCCGCCGCGCGGCATTGAGGTAGGACAGGATCCGGGCGGCCGGAGCGGCCTCGTGGACCAGGTCCCGTCCCGTGAGCCCGCCGGTTGTCAGCAGCCGGTCCACCCGCACGGTCAGCGGCTCGCGGTAGACGCCGCCCAGCGCGTGGCGGGCGCGGGCACGGCTCCGGGTCGTACGTCTGCCCGGACGCCGGCTCGGCGAGCTGCTCCGCGTACCGCAGCTTGAGATCGCGCGGGGCTTCCGGCCGGTTCACCAGCCGGTCCCGGTACGGGATCGGCTCGCGCAGGTGCTCGGCCTCCAGACCCGCCCAGTCCGGTTCGCGGGGAAGCTCCCGATCACCGAGTCCGTCTGCCAGAGCCCTTCGCTCCGGCGCAGCCGTTTGACACGGTCCGGACGGCGTCGGGGCCGCGGCGCTCCCACACCCGCAGCAGGGCATACCGCACTGCCATCCTGCGGGCACCGTCCGTCAGCGCCCTGGCCACGAGCTCCGGAGCACCGCAGCCAAGGAGCGGGCCGAGCCAGGTCTGGGGGACATACGAAGCCGGTGACGGTACCGCCGACCACTGACAACGCCGTCGGCTCCGGGCCGGAGCCCGGAGCCGACGGACAGGGCCACTGGGCCACCGGGCTATTGGACCCCGGGTATCTGCCGGGCCTTGAAGGCGGCGCGGACGGTGTCCCCGGCGCCCTGTCCGTACATGCGCTGCGCCGTTGCTATCGTCGTCAGCGCCGCGTCCTGGAAGGACGTGTCGGGGCGGAAGCCGAACTGCGCGTTCACGATGATCCGGTCGGCAGTCCGTGCGCCCAGCGCCCCGCGGATGTCGAAGAGGGCGCGGGACCAGATCTCACCGTCCGCGTGGACCTCGCCGACCCGGTCGGCGTACACCTTGTTCCCGTCCACCCGGCGCAGGCAGTGCGGAGCGGTGCTGTAGGAGCTTGAGTCCCAGTCGCCCACACAGGCCAGGTCCGCCTTGCGCGGCCATCCGTACGCCGCGTCCGCGTACGCACCGACCTCGACCGCCAGGTAGTCCCCGAACGCCTCGCCGATCGCCCCGGCCTCCGGCGACGTACCGAAGCCCGGGACCTGCGCGTTGTGCACCGCGTGGCCGTACTCGTGGACGATGACCTCGGCGTCCTCGGCGTCGTCGACCCCGCCCTTGCCGAAGCGGATCTCGGCCTTCGTGTCGCTGAAGAACGAGTTGTCGGCCCCCCATTGGTTGATGCGGACCGGCTGCGCGCGGTCGTTGGCGCCCGGCAGCTCGCTCCCGAAGCCCAGGCCCTGCAGGTACTCCTGCGCCTCGTTGACCCAGAAGTAGGCCATGACCTGCTCGAACTGGTCGTCGGCGCGGTTGTACGCACCCACGTCCGCGAGCTTCGCAGAGGTGCCGGTGTCCGAACGGACGTACGCCCACTTCCCCGAGAGCGAGCCGCTGCCGTCCAGGTTCCGCAGCGCGGCCAGGGTGTAGGCGGAAGCGGGCACGGCCCCGGCGGAGTCCTTGTCGTCGGCGAGCGTCTGATCGCCCGAGGACTGGACGGGGTTGACCATGAAGAGGCGGGCCTGGGGCAGCCCGGCCGCGGGGGTGGCGGCCGTCGAGGGCGCGGCCGAGACCGGGCCGGCCAGAGTGAACAGCGCTGCGGTGGTGGTGGCCGCGGCGATCAGGCCGCGGGATGTGCGGCGAGCCATGTGCATCCTCCCGTAGTGGGGATTGGCGGGGTTGCGGCCGTGATCCTTGCGCACCGACAGCCCCTTTGACCAGGCTCCGGACCAAACTTCGCGACCGCCCCTCGATCACCGCTGCTCACACCCGGCGCTGACCACCGGCTGCCAGCGGCGCGCCCGGACCCGGCCGCGCCCCGGGAACCCGGCCGGTGAACAGCTCGTCCGGGAGGGCGGTCAGGCCGAGAAGGCCCAGCGCGGTGTCGGTGGTGACCCGGTGCCAGGCGCGCGCCTGACGGAGCATCGTGTGCCGCCCGAACGGCATGACGATGCCTCCGGCCGGCGCCCCCCGCGCACGGGCGCGCCGCACGTAGTCCCACGACGCCTGCGCCCCGGTGACACGGTCCGCTTCGTCGTGCAGGAGCACCACGGCCGTGTCACCGAGATGCATGACCGGTTCACCCGGCGGGCACCACGGCGCGAGCCCGACCACGCCGCGTACCAGCGGGTCGGCTGCGGCCCGCAACGCGGCACGCCCTCCCATGGAATGCCCGACCAGCACCACGGGCAGCGGCCCCGCAACGCAGCGCAGTTCGCGCAGGGCCTGCCAGACATCGTGGACCGGGTCCGCGCGGTGGCCGTTCCAGCCCTGGTGCACGTAGCGGACCTCCGCCACCACCACGCCCCGCGCCGGCGCGGCGGCCGCGATCGCCCCCGCGAAGGGACGCATCCGCAGCCCCGGCAGGTTCGGCCGCGGCGGCGCTTCCAGCCCCACCGGACGGCCACCGTGCAGCAGGAGCACCGCGGCGGTCGCGTCCCGCGGCACCCGGCGCAGCGCCAGCGCGCCCGTCGGCTTCCTCATACGTGACCTCGCCGGGGCGGCAGCGGGAGGAACCCGCTGGTTCGGGCGATGTAGGCGCCGTAGCCGGGACGCTCTGCCATGTGGGCCTCCAACAGGCGTTTGCCGCTCCCCTTGGTCAGCAGCAGCGTCATGGCCACCGGGGACACCAGGCACAGCAGGGCAGCCTGCCAGGTGCCGCATGCCATCAGGTAGAGCCCCCACCAGACCAGGAAGTCGCCGAAGTAGTTGGGGTGGCGGGTCCAGGCCCACAGACCCCGGTCCATGACCGTGCCGCGGTGCGCGGGATCGGCCTTGAAGCGGGCGAGCTGAAAGTCCCCCACGGCCTCGAAGGCCAGGCCCAGCGCCCACAGCCCGCCGCCGAGCACCGTGATGACGCCGATGGGGGAGCCCGCGTACGAGGCGCCCTGGACGGGCAGGGAGACCAGCCAGACCAGGCCCGCCTGGAGCAGGTACACCTTGAGCAGGGCGCGCACATGCCGATGGCCCGGCCCCCGGGCGAGCAGCTTCGTGTAGCGGGGGTCCTCGCCGTGCCCGCGGCCGCGCCACGCGATGTGCACCGCCAGCCGCACCCCCCAGACGACGGTCGCGGCGGCGACCAGGAGCCGCCGGCCGCCGTCCCCGTACCCGGACGACAGGGCGTACGAGACCGTCGCGACCGCGGCGAAGGCGAGTCCCCAGGCGATGTCCACGGTCCGGTGCAGGCGTCGGGCCGTACCGACCGCGAAGGCCAGGAGCAGCACGGCGGCGGCCGTGGCGGCGGCAGCGGCCAGATTGCTCCGGAGGGCCTCCCAGGAGGCGGGGTTCACTGCCGTGCCCCCGTCGAGATGTCCTCCGTCAGGAGCAGTTGCCGGACATCGAGGTAGCGGGCCCGGAACCCGGCTTCGGAGTAGGCGAGGTAGAACTCCCACATGCGCCGGAACGTCGCGTCGAAGCCGAGCGCCGCCACGGCGTCCGCCCGTTCCGCGAAGCGTTCCCGCCACAGGCACAGGGTCTGCGCGTAGTGGTCGCCATACCCCTGGTCGGAGACGATCCGCAACCCCGCGCCGGCCGAGTGCGCCTCAATGGCCTCGCGGGAGGGAATGAGGCCGCCGGGAAAGACGTACTTGCTGATCCAGGTGTGCGTACGGGACGTGTGCAGCATCTGTTCGTGCCCCATGGTGATGGACTGGAGCGCGATCCGGCCGCCGGGCGCCACCGCATCGCGCAGGGCGGCGAAGTACGTCGGCCAGAAGTCCCTGCCGACCGCCTCGATCATCTCCACGCTCACCACCGCGTCGTACCGGCCCTCCAGGTCGCGGTAGTCCCGCAGTTCCACGTCCACCTGGTCGGCCAGCCCCGCGGCGGCGATACGGCGGCGGGCGAGGTGCTGCTGCTCGGCGGAGAGGGTCACGGTCGTCACGCGTGCCCCGCGGGCGGCCGCGCGCAGGGCGAGTTCGCCCCAGCCGGTGCCGATCTCCAGCAGGCGCTTGCCCGGGCCGACGCACGCGAGGTCCAGCAGCCGGTCGATCTTCCGGTGCTGCGCGGCCGCCAGGCTCTCGCGGCGCGCGGGGAACGCGGTGAAGACGGCGGACGAGTACGAGAGGGTCTCGTCGAGGAAGAGCGCGAACAGCTCGTTCGACAGGTCGTAGTGGCGGTGGATGTTCTGCCGGGCCCCCGCCCGGGAGTTCAGCTGCGCCTCGGGCCTGCGCTGCGCCCACGCTCCGCGCAGCCGGCGCAGCGGGGCGGGCACGAGGTCGTCCACGTGCGCGGCGAGGACGGTCAGCAGGCCGGTCAGGTCGTCGCTGTCCCATTCGCCCGCCATGTAGGACTCGCCGAAGCCGATCAGGCCGTGCGCCCCGATCCGGCGGAAGAAAGCGTCCGGGTCGTGGACGGTCAGCGACGGGCCGCTCCCGCGGGGCGGCTCGGCGCCGAACCGGCAGCGCAGGGGGAGCGCCGTCACGGCGCGGCGGACCAGCCGGCGGGCGGCCGCCGTGTGCCCGAAGGGAGCCGCCGGCGGCCGCGCCACGTCCGGCCACGCCTGTGCGTCGGCGGAGTACCGCTCCGCGGGTTCGTCGGCGGTGCGGGGAAGGGAAAGGGTCACGGGGCGATGCCTTCCTGGGGTGCGCGGTCGGGTCGGGGCTGGACGGGCAGCCCGCGGAGCAGCAGGCGGATGGCGTGGCGGCGGATCCCGGCCCAGACGGCGGCCGTGGACCACGGCCGCCGGGCGACCGCGCGCAGCAGGGCGAGGGAGGAGGCGGGGCGGTGCCGGCCGTGCAGGGTCGCGGTGAAGGGCCGCTGCCCGGCGCGCTCGAGCTGGACGGCGAGCTCGAGCCGCTCCCGCGGCTCCGGCAGGCGCATGCGGTAGTGGCCGTCGACGGGGAAGAACGGCGAGACGTACAGCTCCTTCGCCGCCTCGGCCCGGCCGGCGCCGTCGGTCCGCAGCAGGTAACAGTGCCGCTGCCCGTACGTGTTGTGGACCTCGGCCACGACGCAGACGAGAGTTCCGGCGCGGTCGTGGCACCAGTACAGGGTCAGCGGGTTGAAGACGTACCCGAGGACCCGGGCGTGGGCCAGCATCAGGACCCGGCCGCCGTCGAGGTGCACGTCCCGGGAGGCCAGGTACGCGTCGAGGCCGGCCCGGATGCCCGGTGCGGCGGCGGTGAAGTGGTCGCGGGCGTCGAAGCGGGCCAGGGGGCGCAGCGGCCACGGGAGCCGGGGGAGCGCGTCCAGGTCCACGAGCCACATGTACGTGCGGTGCCGGAAGGAGTGCCGCACCGGGGCCGTCCGCGCGTGCGAGACGACGCAGTCGTACAGGGCCGGCACGGCGACGGCCGGGAGGGCCGGGGCTGTCGGGGCCTCCGGGGCCTCCGGGGCTGCCGGGCCCGCCGGGCTCGTTCCCGGCGCCATGGCCGGGGTCACCATCGGACACCCAGCGCGGCGGCGGCCTGCACGCCCGAGCGGCAGCCGTCCTCGTGGAACCCCCACCCGTGGTACGCCCCGGCGAAGGCGGTGACGGACGTGTTGAGGCGGGGCAGGGCACGCTGCGCGGCCACCGATTCGGGCGTGTAGACCGGGTGCGCGTACTCCATTCGGGCGAGGACGCGCTCGGGGTCGATCCGCCCGCCCGCGTTCAGGGTGACGACGTAGCCGGTGTCGCCCGGCAGCCGCTGCAGCCGCGTCATGTCGTAGCTGACGCGGACCCCTTCCGCCCCCGGGCGGCAGTCGGGGAGGTGGTAGTTCCAGGAGGCCCGGGCGCTGCGCGAGCGGGGCAGCAGCGTGGTGTCGGTGTGCAGCACGGTCGGGTTCGCCTCGTACCGGAAGGCGCCGAGGATCCGCTGCTCGTCCCGCGTGGCGTCGGCCAGCAGCCGCAGGGCCTGGTCGGGGTGCGTGGCGATGACGACCGCGTCGTAGGCGTCGGTGATGCCGTCCTCGGTGCCCACCAGCACGCCGCTCGGTATGCGGTCCACCCGGACGACCGGGGTGGCGGTCCGGACGTTGCTGATCTCCTTGGCGGCCTTGTCCACGTAGGCCGCGCTGCCGCCGGTGACGGTCCGCCACCGCGGGGAGCCCGCCACGGACAGCAGCCCGTGGTGGTCGAGGAAACGGAACAGGTACGTGGCCGGGTACTCCAGCGCGGTGTCGGCGGGGCAGGACCACACGGCCGACACCAGCGGGGTGATGAAGTGCGTGACGAAGTACGGGGAGAACCCGCCGTCGGCGAGGAAGGCGCGCAGGGTGTACCGCTCCGGGCCGCCGCCGACCGGTCTGCCCCCGGCCAGCAGACGGCGCGCGCGTCGGTGGAAGAGCGGTACCTCCGCCAGCAGCCGCAGGTAGCGGGCGCGCAGGGCCGCCCGCCCGGTGAACAGGCCGGCGGGCCCGCGGGCGCCGGCGTACTCCAGGCCGCAGCCGTCGCACCGCACCGACATGCTCATCTCGGAGTCCTGCGTGGCCACGCCGAGCTCGCGGAAGAGCCGGAGCAGCAGGGGGTAGGTGCGCGCGTTGTGGACGATGAACCCGGAGTCCACGCGCACCGTTCCGCCGCCCCGGGCGGGCAGTTCATGGGTGTGGGCGTGGCCTCCCAGCCGGGGGTCCGCCTCGTACAGCGTGACGTCGCACGCCTTTTGCAGGACGTAGGCGGCGGTCAGTCCCGCCACCCCGCCGCCGATCACGGCCACACTCTTCGTACGCACAGTTCCACACTCCCCACCGGTCGCCACGCCGTCGTCCGTGACGGCGGTTCACCTTTGCTTCGCAGCCGGGGCGTCCGCGGATTGGTGGCAGTTGCCGAGACACGGAACCGGGAGCGGAAGGCAGGAGCAGGAGGGGAAGCGGAAGCGGAAGCCGGACGAGACGGCCGGCGGGCCGGGGCCCCGGCCGGAGCAGCGAGGCCGCCAACTCGGCGGCGGCAAGGGCTGCGCAACCCGACAGGAGGCCGGCAGCGGCACCTGCCGTGGTCCGTATCGACCATTGCGGGAAGGGCAGGCCAATCCGTACGGATGTCCGCTCCGAAGACCGGTCAAGAACGAGAATCTGGCACCATCCGGAGCGGTCGGCCCTCTTCGTGAAGGGCCGGTCCTTTCGACACCGAAGGACTGTCATGCGATGGACGGACCCCGGCGGACCATCCGCCACCACCGGGCGTCACTGCACCCCTCACCCGCACCCGCGGCTGCAACCGCATCCGCAACCGCAGGGAGGGGCGAGGACCCGGTGAGGCAACCGCTGCCCTTCGGCGTTCCCGACGCCGTGGGCCCCCGGCTCGAAGACCTGATGTCCCGGGTGGCCCGCGGGGACAAGGACGCGTTCTCCGCCCTCTACGACGCCCTGTCCGGGACCGTCTTCGGCATAGTCGTCCGGGTCGTACGCGACCGCGCCCAGTCCGAGGAGGTGGCGCAGGAGGTGATGATCGACCTGTGGCGGCAAGCCGCCCGCTACCGCCCCGAACAGGGCAGCGTGCGCACCTGGGCCGCCACACTGGCCCACCGCCGGGCCGTCGACCGCGTCCGCTCCGCCCAGGCCGCGATCAACCGTGAACACGACCAGGCCGCCCGTGACCAGGCGCGTCCGTTCGACGAGGTCGCGGAACAGGTGGAAACCCGTCTGGAGAGCGAACAGGTACGGCGCTGCATGCGCGGCCTGACCGAGATTCAGCGCCAGGCCGTCACCCTGGCCTACTACCAGGGCCTGACTTACCGCGAGGTCGCCGAGACCCTGCGCACTCCGCTGCCCACGATCAAGACACGCATGCGCGACGGGCTCATCCGGCTGCGCGACTGCATGGGGGTGACCACATGAAGCACGACGGGGAACTGCACACCCTCACCGGCGCGTACGCCCTCCACGCACTCACACCGGCGGAGCACGAGGCGTTCACGGCGCACCTCGCCGACTGCCCGTCCTGCGGGCAGGAAGTGGCAGAATTCTCCGCCACCGCCGCCCGCCTGGCCGCCGGGGCCGCCCTGCCGCCGCCCGCGCGCATGAAGGACGCGGTCCTGGACGGCATCGACTCGGTCCGCCAACTGCCGCCGCTGCTGCCCTCGGCGGCGGGCAAGCCGATGACGCTCACCGCCGTCCTGCGCCGCAGGGCCGTTTCGCTGGCCCTCGCCGCGAGCCTCGCCGCGGCGGCCGTGCTCGGGGGCGTCACCGTCTGGCAGAGCCAGCGCACCGATCAGGCACGGCAGCAGGCGGAGGCCTCCGAACAGCGCCTCCAGGACTTCAGCGCCGTGATGGCCGCCCCCGACGCCCGTACGGTGCACGGCCGCACCACCGGCGGCGCCACCACCTCCGTGGTCAGCTCCAAGCTGCAGAACAGGGCGGTGTTCATCGGTGCCGGGCTCCCCGACCCCGGTGAAGGCAGGACGTACCAGCTCTGGTTCGACGACCACGGCACCATGCGCCCCGCCGGGCTCCTCGCGCACGACGGGGCCACGCTCATGCAGGGCGGCATCCAGGGAGCCTCCGGGGTGGGGCTCACCCTCGAACCAGCCGGCGGCTCCGCCCAGCCCACCAGCCGCCCCCTGCTCCTCCTCGCCCTGCCGGCCTGACCGCACACCTCGATGACCGCGACGGCCGGCCCCCGGGCCGGCCGTCGCCGTGAGGGGAGCACGGGCTTGCGCAGTTCGACTGTGCGCCATCCCTCGATAGGGGCATGTTCATGTCGCCCTCCTACGGTCGGCGTGCCCGAGCAGCACTTCCGAGGGGGACCTCCCGCACATGCGTCGCAGTTCCGCAAATACAGCGAAGACACTGACCGTCCTGGCCCTTGCCGGCGCCGTGGCCGCCGGTACGGCCGTCGCCGCCAACTCCGCCACCCAGCAGGGCGATCAGGGGAGGGAGATCCACAACGTCATCTACCTCCTCGGCGACGGCATGGGCCGCACCCATGTCACCGCCGCCCGCGACCGCTACTACGGGGCCGGCGGCAAGCTCACCATGGAGACCCTCCCGTTCACGGGCGCGGTCGCCACGTACGCCGTGGAGAAGGGCAGCCAGAAGCCCGCGCTGGTCACCGACTCCGCCAGCTCCGCCACCGCCTGGTCCTCCGGCGTCAAGACGTACAACGCCGCCATCGGCGTCGACGCGTACGAGAAGAAGACCGCCACGCTGATGGAGCAGGCCAAGGCGGCCGGCTTCGCCACCGGCGACGTCTCCACCGCCGAGGTCACCGACGCCACCCCGGCGGCGCAGTTCAGCCACGCGCTGCTGCGCGGCTGCCAGGGCCCGGTCTACTCCGACGCCGCCTGCCTCCCCAAGAAGGAGGACGGCACGTACGAGCCGGCGCCCCAGGACAAGACGCTGATCACGCCGATCGCCGAGCAGATCGCCCGCAACGGCACCGCCGACGTCATCCTCGGCGGCGGCCTCGCCCGCTTCGAGCCGGACGACCAGAAGGCGCTGCAGGCCCAGGGCTACCAGGTCCTCGGCAGCTTCGGCGACCCGGCGCTGCCCGCCCAGACCGCCGCCAGCCAGAAGGCCGCCACCAAGAGCGACCTGGACAAGGCCAACGGCAAGAAGGTCGTCGGTCTGTTCAACCGCGGCAACCTGACCGTCGAGCAGGCCAAGGCCTCCCTGCCCGCGGACGCCCCGCAGAAGCAGGAGCCGACGCTCGCGGACATGACCAAGAAGTCGATCTCGCTGCTGACCGACCGCAAGCAGCAGGACCGCAGGAAGAACAAGGGCTTCTTCCTCCAGGTCGAGGGCGCCCAGATCGACAAGCGCTCGCACGCCAACGACGCCGCGCAGACGCTCGGCGAGGTCAAGGCCTTCGACGACGCGGTCAAGGCCGCGTACGAGTTCGCGAAGAAGGACGGCCACACCCTCGTGATCGTCACGGCGGACCACGAGTGCGCCGGCTTCAACATCATCGAGCACGGCACCTACACCAACGCCGAGGCCGTCGCGCCTCCGGCCAACGTGGACGCGGGCAACCCGGCGAACAACAGCGCCCCCTCGCGCACCGTTTCGGGTGCCAAGGACCCGGCCCGCTCCAGCGGTGCCGTCAACGGCGCGGGTTCGGGCGACGCGAAGAACTTCGCCCCGGCCACGTTCCGTACGCCCGACGACCCGGCGGGCGTCAAGGACGGCAGCACTGACGCGAGCCTGTGGCTGACGTACCTGTCCGGCAACCACACCGGCGCCGACGTGCCGATCTTCGCCTACGGCCCCGGCGGCAGCGCCTTCGCCGCCAGCCAGAACAACACGGAGCTGTACGGGAAGATGTACCGCGCTCTGTTCAACCGGGCTCCCCAGCAGCACTGACCCTCGGGCAGCCGGGGCCGGGAGGGCAGGTCCCTCCCGGCCCCGGCCCCTTCAGGAGCGTACCGATGAGAATCCTCCCCCGCGGAGCGGCCGCCGCGCTGGCCGCCACCGCCTTCCTCGTGTTCGCCGCCGGCTGCTCCGGCAGCCCGGACGCCGACGGCGCCAAGGGCGGCGCCGGGAAGCCGGCCGGCTCCGCCGCCCAGGTCGCGATGCCCGCGCCCAGCGGCGCACCCGCACCTGCGGCGGTCCTCGCCCCGCCGGCCAAGCCGGGTGAAATCCGCCTCGAGCCGGGCCCGTTCACCGACCGGGTGCAGCTGACGGCGCTCACGCTCGTGCCCGCCGGGAAGCCGGGCGTCACCGGGCACCTGGCCATCACCTCGGACGTCAGCGACGTACTGAGCCTGGACCTGCGCGCCGCGTACTACGACGCGGACGGCCGGCTCCTGGGGACCGGCACCTTCCACTACCAGGAGGAAGGCACGGACGGGCCCGGCGGTGACCACCACGACGGCCCGCGCGCGGCCGAGAACGGGATCGACTTCACCGTGCCCGCGGATCAGCTCACCGGCACCCCGTCCAGCGCCGTCCTCTCCCTCCCGGTCCTGGTCAACGAATAGGGACCGGCGCGCGGCGTCACGAACCGACGGCACGAGTACCCCGTACGGCCGCTTCCGCCGTGCGGGGCTTTCGCGTCCGGCCGCACCGGCCGGCCGCGACACCCGATCGGGCGCACTGCCTCCGGCCCGCGTTCACCGGCGCGCCCCCCGGGTAGACCGTGCGCATCGCGGACGGTTCCGGCCCGACCGGCCGACGCGGACGTCTCCCGGTGGAGGGATGCTGATGAAGGTGGAGGCCGCGGTGGCCGTCGGCGCGTACCTACGGCGGGAGCGGGACCGGCTGGTCTCACGGGAACCGCTCGTACGGCGGGACCGGCCGGGGGCGGTGAAGGCGATGCGCAGTGCCTCGCGCCGGCTGCGCAGCGTCTGGCACACGCTGACGGAGACGGAGACGGAGACGGAGGCAGGCAGCGGAGGCGCAAACGGCGGGCTGCTCGCCGAGTGCACCTGGCTGGGCGAACACCTGGGCGTGGTCCGGCATCTCGACGAGACCGCGCACCGCGTACGGCGGCACCCGGGGATGGCCGGCCCTCCCGCGCGCTGGGCGATCGAGCGCCTCGCGCGATCGCGGGACCCCGCGCGGCAGGAACTGCTGGGCGTTCTCGACGGGGCCCGCTACGCCTCGTTGGTCGCGGTCCTGGACGCGAAGGCCGACGCCCCGGTGCCGGAGTCGGCCGCCGTCGGACTCGGCGGCCGGTTCTGCGCGGCGTGGCCGCCGCTCCTCGACGAGCTCGCGGCAGCGGCGGCCATCACGGACGCCGAGGCGCGGGCGGACGCGCTGCACGAGGTCCGCAGGGCCGCCAAGCCCCTGCTGGACACCGGCCGCAGCGTGGCCCGGGCGTACCCGGACCTGCTCCGGCATCCGCTGCGCCGCCTCACCGCGCTCCACGACCTGCTGGGCGAGCACCAGGACAGCACCGTCTGCCGTCGTACGCTCGAGCCGTGGCCGGCCGAGGCGCCCGACCGGGTCGTACGGGAGGCCCTGCGCGCGCTGGCGGAGCACGAGTGGGTCACCGCCGCCGCGGCGGAATCACGCCTGCCGGCACTGCACGAAGAGCTCACCGCCCTGCGCCCCGGCAGCTGACCCCGCACACCGCGTCATGCCGTCACACCGTCATGCCGTCAAAGACGGGGCTTCGCGCGGACGTGCATGCGCTCGCCCTGTCTCCCGAAGAGGCTGAGGATCTCGACGGGCCGTCCATCGGCGCTGCTGAACCAGTGGGGCAGCCGGGTGTCGAACTCGGCGACCTCGCCGGGGCCGAGGACCAGATCGTGTTCGGCGAGCACCAGCCGCAGCCGGCCCTCCAGCACGTACATCCACTCGTAGCCCTCGTGCGTACGGAGGTCGGGCTCGGCACCCCGGTCTGAGATGACCATCTTGTACGCCTGGAGCGGGCCCGGGCTCCGCGACAGCGGGACGAACGTACCGCCGTTCGCCAGCGTACGGGGTGTCAGCCGGACCCGGGGATCGCCCACTTCGGGCGCGCCCACCAGGTCGTCCAGGGGCACGTGGTACGCACCGGCCAGCGGCAGCAGCAGCTCCAGGCTGGGGCGGCGCTGCCCGGACTCCAGCCGGGACAGGGTGCTCTTGGAGATGCCGGTCGCCTCGGAGAGCGCGGCCAGAGTGAGGCCGCGCTTGGCACGCAGCCGCTTGAGCCGGGGGCCGACCTCGTCGAGCACCGCCTGGTACGGCGGCGGTGTGTCCGATGGCGTGTCCGATGGTGTTTCCATGCGGGCATTCCACCTCGCCGTCCCGGAAACAGCAACAAGAATTGTCGTCACGGATCCGCGGGGGCAGGCTCCACGACATGAGCCCACACAGTGATTCCAGCCCCGCACATGCACATGCACACGGGCACAGACACGGTCACGACGACGGACGCCACTCCACCGACATCGACTGGGCCGTCATGGCAGCCCAGCTCGAGAGCAGCGGCGAACTGCAGCTCCCGGTCCTCCGCCGGACGGCGGCCCACCTGAGCGAGCTGCTCGGCCCCTCGACGGAGGTCCGGCGCATCCTCGACATCGGCAGCGGGCCGGGCGTGATGACCTGCGTGCTCGCCGAAACCTTCGCAGACGCCGAGACCGTCGCCGTGGACGGCACGCCCGGGCTGCTGGACCGCACCCTCGCCCGCGCCGAGCGGCTCGGCCTCGGCGGCAGGGTGACCGTACGGCACGCGGAACTGCCCGACGGCCTGGACGGCGGTGACGGGCTCGGCACGGCGGATCTGATCTGGAGCAGCAAAGCCGTGCACCACCTCGGCGATCAGGAGGGCGCACTGAAGGCCCTCGCCGGTCTGCTGAGGCCCGGCGGGGTGCTCGCCGTGGCGGAGGGCGGTCTGCCGATGCGCTTCCTCCCGCGCGAGATCGGGATCGGCAGACCGGGTCTCCAGGCCCGGCTCGACGCCGCCCAGGAGCACTGGTTCGAGATCATGCGCGCCGAGCTCCCGGGCAGCACCGACGTCGTCGAGGACTGGCCCGCGATGCTCGGCCGTGCCGGGCTCACCCGCTGCGGCGGATTCACCTACCTCCTCGACCTGCCGGCCCCGCTGGACGGGACGGCCCGCGCCTTCCTGCACGCCCAGCTGACCCGACTGCGGGAGGTCGCGAGCGACCTCCTGGACGCGGAGGACCTCGAGACGCTCGACGCACTGCTCGATCCCGAGGCGCAGCAGGGCATCCTGCGCCGGCCCGACGCCTTCCTCCTTTCCGCCACCACCGTCTTCACGGGCGTGCGCGCGGCCGCCGGCGAGCGGAGTGCACGATGAAACCGCTCGGTGCGGGGCGCGTCCAAGCGGTATCCGCGAGTGCCGAGAGGACGATGCCCTCGGTCCGGTGGGCCCTCGCCGGCCTCTCCTTGTCCATGCTGCTGTCCTCGCTTGGCACCAGCACCGCCAACGTCGGCCTGCCCACACTGGCGCACGCGTTCAGCGCCTCGTTCCAGCAGGTCCAGTGGATCGTCCTCGCCTATCTCCTCGCCATCACGACCCTGATCGTCAGCGTCGGCCGGCTCGGTGACATGATCGGCCGCCGCAGGCTGCTCCTGTCCGGGATCTCCCTGTTCACGGTGGCCTCGGTGCTGTGCGGCCTCGCGCCCTCGCTCTGGCTGCTGATCGCCGCCCGCGCGGCGCAGGGCCTCGGAGCGGCCACCATGATGGCCCTCACCATGGCCTTCGTCGGCGAGACGGTCCCGAAGGAGCGGACCGGCAGCGCCATGGGGCTGCTCGGCACCATGTCCTCGGTCGGCACGGCCCTCGGCCCCTCGCTCGGCGGCTTGCTGGTCGCCGGCCCGGGCTGGCGGGCGATCTTCCTCGTCAACGTGCCGCTGGGCGTCCTCGCACTCCTCCTGGCCCGCCGCCACCTGCCCGTCGACCGGCGGAACGCGCAGACAGGCCGGGGCCGGTTCGACCACGTGGGCACGCTGCTCCTCGCGCTGACGCTCGGGGCGTACGCGCTGGCCATGACCGTGGGGCGCGGCAGTTTCGGTCCGCTCAACATCGCTCTGCTGTCGGCCGCCGCCCTCGGAGTGGGCCTGTTCGTACGGGCCGAGGCGCGAGCGGCATCCCCGTTGATCCGGTTGGCCGTCTTCCGCGATCCGCTGCTGAGTGCGAGCCTCGCCATGAGCACGCTCGTCTCCACCGTGATGATGACGACGCTGGTGGTCGGGCCGTTCTACCTCTCCCGCGCCCTCGGGCTCGACGAGGCCCTGGTGGGACTCGTCCTGTCGGCCGGTCCGCTCGTCGCCGCGCTGACCGGTGTGCCGGCCGGTCGCATCGCGGACCGTTTCGGCGCACAGCGCATGACCATCGCGGGGCTCGCAGGCGTGGCCGCAGGCTGCTTCGTGCTGTCCCTCACGTCGGCGACGCTCGGGGTGGCCGGCTACATCGTTCCCCTCGTGGTCACCACCGCCGGGTACGCGGTGTTCCAGACGGCCAACAACACCGCCGTCATGGCGGACGTCAGCCCGGACCAGCGGGGCGTCATCTCCGGAGTGCTCAACCTGTCCCGCAACCTCGGGCTCGTCACCGGCGCATCCGTGATGGGCGCCGTGTTCGCGCTCGCGTCGGCGACGACCGACGTCACGACGGCGCAACCCGACGCCGTGGCCCACGGGATGCGGATCACGTTCGCCGTCGCGGCGGCGCTGATCGTCGCCGCGATCGCCCTCGCAGCGGGAGGCCGTTCTCTCGCACGGCGCCGCCCGGGTGGATGATCCGGCGTCAGCGAGGCCCCTCGCACCATTCCAGCGCCAGGCCGGCCACCATGAGTTCCATGGCACGAGCCTGCGCGCCGGACGCCGCGTCACACCAGTCGACGGCAGGCCGCACACCTACCCGTTGGCGTGACAGCAGCCGTCCCGCAGCATCAGGTGCCGTTCCCGGCGCCAGTCCACGCGGTCGGCCCATCGGTGGGCCGGGCCGTCGGCCTCCGGGGTGCAGGCGGCCACGAGGTCGCCGGTCGAGTGGGGTACGCCGCCCCTGAGCACGCCGGATGTCCGGACCAGCGTGTCGAAGTCGGTGAACGGGTCTCCGTCCACGACCGTGAGGTCGGCGATCCTGCCGGGCCGGACCGTGCCGAGTTCACCGCCGAGGCCGAAGAGCCGCGCCGGCAGGACGGTCACCGTGCGCAGGGCCTCGGCCGGGGACAGCCCGCCCCGGTGCAGGGCGCGCAGCCCCAGGTGCAGGGAGAGCCCGACCGGGACCAGCGGGGCGTCCGCGCCGAGGGCGACGAGGCCTCCCGCGGCCAGCAGCCTCCGGTAGATGTCGGTCTCCCTGCGCAGCGTCGCCGACTGGGCCGCCGTCGGGGCGGTCCCGGCGGACCGGCGCACCAGATCGGCGTCCCAGGGCGCCATGACCGCCGTGACCCGCCGGTCGTCGGCCAGCCCCGGATCGGCCCCGAGCAGCGCGGTCGCCGCGAACGGCCTTGCGGCCCGGGCCCCGGCCGCCGCCGCGGGTCCCGCCCCGAGGACCTCCGCGGCGCCGACGGCACCGCCGCCGCGAGCAGCCGGTGGCGGGACAGGGCCCGCGGGTCGATGCCGTCGTGCGCGTTCATCAGCTGCCACGTCTCCGCAGTCGGGGGCCGGGGGCCGGGGGCCGGGGGCCAGGGGTTTGCCGCCCGGCTCAACGACCGGCCGACCCCGCGGTCACCACGTGGGGGACGGGGGCCCGCGTGACACGGCGCACACGTGCGGGCCGAGTGCCGGTGCGGCGGTGCGGGCACGTTCAGGGGGCGACACAATGACCACTGTTGTTCTCTTTGATCCAGTACGGAGGAGTGGGCGGATGCTCAACGAAAGAGCGGGGCAGCAGGCGCGCCCGGAGGACCTGATCGACGTGGCCCGGCTCGTGACCGCGTACTACGCCCTGCACCCCGATCCGGCGGATCCCGGCCAGCGCGTCACCTTCGGCACGTCGGGACACCGCGGCTCCTCCCTCTCCACGGCCTTCAACGAGGACCACATCGCCGCGACCAGCCAGGCGATCTGCGAGTACCGGGCCCAGCAGGGCATCGACGGCCCCCTCTTCCTCGGCGCGGACACCCATGCCCTGTCCGAACCCGCCCGGGTGACCGCCCTCGAGGTCTTCGCCGCCAACGACGTGACCGTGCTCGTCGACGAAGCCGACGGCTACACCCCGACGCCCGCGGTCTCGCACGCCATCCTCACCCACAACCGCGGGCGCACCTCGGCCCTGGCCGACGGAGTGGTGGTCACCCCCTCGCACAATCCGCCGGCGGACGGCGGCTTCAAGTACAACCCGCCGCACGGCGGGCCCGCCGGCTCCGAGGCGACCGGCTGGATCCAGGAGCGCGCCAACGAGATCATCACCGGCGGCATGAAGGAAGTTCGGCGGCTGCCCTTCGCACGGGCCGCGGCGGCGCCGACCACGCGTACGTACGACTTCCTCGGCGCGTACGTGCGCGATCTGCCGTCCGTGCTCGACCTGGACGCCGTACGCGCCGCGGGCGTGCGCATCGGGGCGGACCCGCTCGGCGGGGCCTCCGTGGCGTACTGGGGGCGGATCGCCGAGGAACACCGCCTCGACCTGACCGTGGTCAACCCGCACACCGACCCCACCTGGCGGTTCATGACGCTGGACTGGGACGGCAAGATCCGGATGGACTGCTCCTCCCCGTACGCGATGGCCTCGCTGATCGAGGGCCGGGACCGGTTCCGGATCGCCACCGGCAACGACGCGGACGCCGACCGGCACGGCATCGTGACACCGGACGGCGGTCTGATGAACCCCAACCACTACCTCGCCACCGCGATCGAGTACCTCTACAGCCACCGCGGGCAGTGGCCGGCGGACGCGGGCATCGGCAAGACGCTGGTGTCCTCGGGCATGATCGACCGGGTGGCCGCCGACCTGGGCCGCGAACTGGTGGAGGTGCCCGTCGGTTTCAAGTGGTTCGTGGACGGGCTCCGCGCAGGCACCATCGGCTTCGGCGGTGAGGAATCGGCCGGGGCCTCCTTCCTGCGCCGCGACGGCTCGGTGTGGACCACCGACAAGGACGGCATCATCCTGGCCCTGCTGGCCTCCGAGATGCTGGCGGTGACGGGGCAGACCCCGAGCGAGCGGTACGCCGGCCTCACGGCCCGCTTCGGCGAGCCGGCGTACGCCCGGATCGACGCCCCGGCCACCCGGGAGGAGAAGGCGGTACTGGGCCGGCTGTCCCCCGAGCAGGTCACCGCCGACACCTTGGCGGGAGAGCCGGTCACGGCGGTGCTGACGGAGGCTCCCGGGAACGGAGCCGCCATCGGAGGCATCAAGGTCACCACCGAGCACGCCTGGTTCGCGGCCCGCCCGTCGGGCACGGAGGACGTCTACAAGATCTACGCCGAGTCCTTCCTGGGCCCCGACCACCTGGGCCGCGTACAAGAGGAGGCCCGGTCCGTCGTATCGGCGGCACTCGCCGACTGATTTCCGCCTGTGGGGAATCGGCCGGGAGGCGCCGAACGCGGACGTGGTGGACGTGGTTGGACGGGGGAAGCCCCCTCGGCCCCCCGGTGACGGCCCCCCGGTGACGGCCCCCCGGTGACGGCCCCACGGCTTCCGGCCACCCCGGCAGGGGACCCGGCAGTGCGGGGCGGCTGCGCCCGGTAGGGCGCGGTTCCACCCGCGCACCGGTCGGGTGTCCGGCATCGCACGAACCTCCCACCCCGGCCGGAAAGTCTCAGTAGGGTGGCGGACTCCGGGAGGTCGCGCGGAGGGAGCGGGTATGCGAGGCGGTACGGTCGCGGTGGTGGGCGGCAGCATTGCGGGCTGCGCGTTGGCGTCGGCGGCGGCCCGTGCGGGAGCCGACGAGGTGGTGGTGCTGGAGCGCACCCACGGACGGCTGGCGGACCGGGGACTCGGGCTGTGCATCCACGACGGGCGGGCCGCCGAACTCGCCGCCACCGGCGCGCTGCCCACGGGCATCGCCGCGCACCGGCTGACCCGCCGCAGCTGGGTGGTCCGGGACGATACGGCGGCCGGGCCGGCCGGGAGGGTGTTCTGGGAGCAGCCGTTCCTGTTCCACTCGTACCACTGGGGTCTGCTGTGGCGGGGGCTGCGGGCGGCGACACCCGCTTCGGTGGTCTACCGGCAGGGCGCGGCGGTGACGGGCGTCGCCGGCGCCGGCGAGCGGGCCGAGGTACGGCTGGCGCAGGGCACGACCGAGGCGTTCGACCTGGTCGTCGGCGCCGACGGGTACCGCTCGGTGGTGCGTGAGGCGGTCTGCCCCGAGTCCCGGCCGGCCTACGCCGGTTACGTCTGCTGGCGCGGGAACTTCGACGCCCGGCGGCTGGAGTCGCTCGGCGACGGCGGCTGGTCCCCCGAGTCGGTGACCACCGTCTGTTTCGCCGGCGGAAGCTGCGTCGTCTACCGCATCCCCGGACCGGACGGCCCCCGGGTGAACTGGGTCCTGTACGCCATGCCTCCGCAGACCGGGCGGCTGCCGTTCAACGATCCGACGAGCTTCCCCCCGGGGCAGGTCACCGAGGAACTCACCGCCCACCTGGGCGCGTTGCTCGACCGTGAGTTCCCGCCGTACTGGGCCCAGGTGATCGCGCTGACGGATCCGGCCGACACCTTCGTCCAGCCCATCTACGACCTCGAGACCGCGCGTACGACGGCCGGTCGCCTGCTGCTCGCCGGCGACGCGGCGACCGTGGTGCGCCCGCACAACACCAGCGGGGCGGCCAAGGCCCTCCAGGACGCCACCGCGTTCGAGGACGCCTGGCGGCGGGCCGGCACCTGGGACGAGCTGCTGCACGCGTACCAGGCCGCGCGGGGTGCGGCAGGGCGGGAGCTGGTCGCCCTCGCCCGTCGCCTCGGCCGGGGTCAGGTGGAGCAGCCGCCCGTCTGGGCCACGATGGACCGCCGAGAGGCGGAGTCGTGGTGGCAGGGGCAGCTCGGCGGGGCGGCCGACATAGGCGGCCAGGCCATGACCCCGTAGAGCGCCGCCGGCGGACCGCGGGCATGCCCCGGTCAGCCGGTCAGCCGGTCTTCGCGTATCCCGAGGCCTCGGTGATCAGGCCGTTCTCGACGCGCATCACGTTCACGCAGCGGACGTAGTCCTTGTCCCCGGGGCCGAACAGGAACCTCCAGCGGATCACGGACACCTCGCCCGCGACGAGTACGTCCTCGATCACGAAGGAGTGGGCGGGGTCGGTGGCGAACCCGGCCCAGAACCGGACGCAGTCCTCCGCGCCCTCCAGCCGACTGCCCTCGGGCGCGGGGGAGATGCCCTCCATCACGCAGTCCTCGGCGACGAGGGCGGCGAGACCGGAGGGGTCGTGGTGCTGGAAGACCTCGTTGAAGCGCTCGATGACCTCGGCGGTGGTCAGCGGTGCAGGTGCAGGCGCAGGCGCAGGTTCGGGTGCGGACACGGATGTGGATACGGATTCGGATGCCGACATGGTTCTTCCTCCTGGGCGCTGCCGGTCCGCCGTGGACGCGGGTGGACCGGGGTACGAGGGGATGCTGTACCGGACAGGTGGATCGTCCGCCGCACCGCACCCGCCCGGCAATTCCCTGGGAGGAATGACCTGCCCCGGCACGGCGGTCAGCGCACCCGGGCCGCGACCCCGTCGGGCATGCAGGCGCGCCCGAAGCCGAAGCGCTGACGTCAACAAGGTCGGCGCCGACGGACTCCACCACATCGCCGACGTCGTCCGCAAGCAGTACCACCAGGAGGCGGTGCGCATCTTCCGCGGCTCAGGCCAAGGCTTTCAAGTCCTGGTACTGGAACCCCAACGGATCAAGAACCGGGGCAGCCGCCGGGGCTCCAACCGTTCGACGCTCACCCGTCGCCGCGCCCTCGGTCAGCGGGCGCGGGCGACCGGGGGGCGCCCGTACGAGCGGCCGCCCGCCGGGTGGCCGACCCGTCCCGCCACGCTCCGGCGCCGGCCGATCCCGCTCGGCAACACGCCGGGCACTGAGCGGGGCGGCGGCTTCGCGGCCTACGCTGGAGACGGCGGCCGTCCGCGGTGAGCGGCCCGGGCGGCCGCCCCGGTGGCTGCGGGCACGTACCCCTCCTTGAATCCCGCGCCCGCGGCGCCGGCCCGGCGGGCCGGGGGAGCCGCCGCGGTGGGAGAGTGGATGCCATGTGCGGTCGATATGCCTCCAGCCGGGCCCCCGAAGACCTGGCCGGCTTGTTCGAGGCCCGCTGGGATCCCCGGGAGACGCTGGCGCCGAGCTGGAACGTGGCCCCCACCGACCAGGTATGGGCCGTCCTCGAGCGCCCCGACCGCGGGACCGGGGAGGTGGAGCGCCGGCTCCGCACCCTGCGGTGGGGCCTGGTCCCTTCCTGGGCGAAGGACCCGGACGGGGGCGCCCGGATGATCAACGCGCGGGTCGAGACGGTGCACGAGAAACCTGCCTACCGCCGTGCGTTCACCCGGCGCCGGTGCCTGCTGCCCGCGGACGGGTTCTACGAATGGCAGCCCGTGGCCGCCACCGCCACGGAGAAGGCGTACAAGCAGCCGTACTTCATCGCCCCCGAGGACGCCGGGGTGATGGCCATGGCCGGGCTGTACGAGTTCTGGCGCGACCCGGCCGTGACCGACGAGGACGACCCGGCCGCCTGGCTCACCACCGCCACGATCATCACGACGGAGGCCGTCGACGCGGCCGGCCGGATCCACCCCCGCATGCCCCTGGCGGTGGCCCCGGGAGACCACGATGCCTGGCTGGATCCCGGCCACCAGGACGTGCACGCCCTCAGGGCACTGCTTCACACCCCGGCCGACGGCCGCCTCGACGTACGGGCGGTCTCCACGGCGGTCAACAGCGTCCGTAACAATGGCCCCGAGCTGCTGGACGCCCCCGCCCCATCCTGAGCACGTCCCGTCCCGGGGCGGTCGGCGGGCCCGTACGGCCGGGCCGTGTGCTCCGGCGCCCTCGGGCCCCGGGGTGGTGGCCCTGCGGCTCCGCAAGCCCGCGCAGCGGAGGCCGGCCGAATCGCCCGCCTCCGCTGCGCTGCCTGATCACACCCCGGCGGCGGTGACGATCGCGTCGGTCGCGAAGCCGAGGAGCAGGCCGAGCAGGATGCACCAGGCGGTCAGTTCCTTGGTCGCCGCGCTGCGCCGGGCGACGGCCAGCAGCTCGATGACGACGTACAGGATCGATCCGGTGGCCAGGCCGAGGAAGGCGATCGACAGCGTGTCGTTGACGAGGTGCTGTCCGAGCAGGGTCCCGAGGAAGGTGGGTCCGCCGCCGACGACGCCCAGCAGTGCGAGTGTGCCCCACGACGGGCGTTCGCCCTCGGCGGCGAGCGGGGCGACGATGCCGAAGCCCTCGGTGGCGTTGTGCAGGCCGAAGCCGACCACGAGCAGGACGGCGAGCGAGATCTCGCCCTGCGCGGCGGAGTTCCCGATGGCGAGGCCCTCGGCGAAGTTGTGCAGGCCGATCCCGGTGGCGATCATCAGGGCCAGCTGGCCTGCCTGCGAGCGTACGGCGGGAGCGAGCTCGGTGGCTGCCGCTGCGCCCGGCCCGGCGGGCAGCGCCGCCTTCGCCCGCCGCCCCGCGGCCCACCGGTCGTAGTGCACGAGCCCACCCAGCCCGGCCGCCAGACCGGCGGCGAGCACCAGCCCTCCACTGACCGAGGAGCCCCACTTCCCATCGGCCAGCGCCCCGTCGATCGGCTCCCAGGCGTGGCTGAGTATGTCCCACACCAGGAAGATCAGAATGCCGATCGCGACGGCGTTCAGCCCGGCCTTGAGCCGGGGCGCCGCATTGCGCAGACGACCGATCGGCAGTCCGAGGAAGATGGTGAGACCCGCGATGGCGCCGAGCAGCGCGATCTGCGATCCGGACATGGAGACTCCACAGGAGAAGGGCAGCAAAAAGTTGACCCACCTCCGGAGTGAGGTAAGGCTGGGCTAACCATAGACCTCGCTCCAGCCCTCGTCTACGCGCTGTAGACGTTTTGTGTGCGGTTGCCGTTTGCGTCGTCCGGTCAGGCTCCGGTGGATCGGCGGGGGAGCGATGCCGTCGCCTTCATCAGGGCCGGGATCAGCCAGTAGGCCACGGTCGGGACCACGACCGCCGTGAGTATCAGGGTGCGCAGGACCAGCGGCAGGCCGTTCATGTACGGGCCCAGGAGGGCGAGGGTGAGCGTGATCGTCGGGTAGACGGCGAGCCAGGTGACGAAGGCGCGGCGGTGGGCGGAGGGCGGAGCGGGCGGAGTCGTCGGAACTGTGGACATGAGGTTCCCCCTGGGTGCGTGACGACTGGCGGATCGAATTTCCAACCAAGCGGTTGGAGTCTTGCACGGACTTGATCTTAAGTCCAACCATTGGGTTGGAAATTCGGTCGAGGGCACTACAGTGCGTGTCATGGCCTGGGACACAGCACGTACCAAACAACTCCTGCTCGACGCAGCGGTGGAAGAGTTCGCCGAGCACGGGTTCGACGGCGCCCGGGTTGCGCGCGTGGCCACTGGTGCAGGCGTCAACAAGGAGCGGATCTACCAGTATTTCGGCAGCAAGGAGAAGCTGTTCTGCGCGGTGCTGGAGACCGAACTGGCGAAGGTCGCCGCAGCCGTCCCGCTCACGGAGGCGCAGGCCCGTGACCTGGGCGATTACGCCGGCCGGGTCTACGACTACCACCGCGCCCACCCGCACTTCATGCGGCTCCTGGCCTGGGAGGGCCTCCAGTGCGCGGACCAGCCGGCCGCCCAGTGCGAGCGCACCGACCACTACGCCGAGAAGATCGCAGCCATCGCCGCGGCCCAGCGGGACGGCGGCATCACCGGCGAGTCCAGCCCGGCACGGCTGCTGCACACGGTGCTGTCGGTGGTCGCCTCGTGGTTCACGCTGCCGCAGCTCGCCCGTTTCCTGGTGCCGGAGAACCTGGACGCGGGGCCGGACGCGCAGCGGGAGGCGCTGGTGGCGACGGTCCGCAGGCTGACCGGCTGACCGGCTGACCGGCTGATCGGTGGACGTGAGGGAGCCGATCACACGGTGGCTCCCGCGGCGGCCGGACCCCGTACGGCCAGGGCCTGCGGAGCGCGGCCCGGATGCGCAGGCAGGCGCAGCGGACGGCTGCCCGGAGTGAGCGACCCCAGGACTCGCGGCCCGGCGGCTCCGGTGCACCCCGGGGCATTGCCTGGGAGGCCGTGCAGCGTGAGGTACCCGAGCACCGCGAACGCGTACGCCTCCTTCGCCTCAGCGGGCAGCCCCAGCTCCTGCGACACGCGTACCGCCGTGCTGCCCGCCAGCTCGTCGCGGAGCATCGCCATCAGCGTCGGATTGCGCACCCCTCCACCCGACACGAAGACCTCGGTGGCTGCGAGAGAGCGCAGCGCATCGGCCGCCGTGCGGGCGGTCAGACGCGTCAGCGTGGCGACGAGATCCTGCGGCCGGAGCTCACCGAACCCCGCGAGCCGCGCCCGGAGGTAGCCCACGTGAAACAGCTCCTTGCCCGTCGTCCGGGGAGCCGGCATCCGGTAGTACGGCTCCCCGGACAGCAGCCGGTCCAGCAGCCCCTCGTGGACGCGCCCGGCGGCAGCGCGCACGCCGTCCTCGTCGTACGCGAGCCGCCCGGCGGTCAGTTCACGGACCGCGGCGTCGATCAGCGCGTTGCCCGGGCCGATGTCGAACGCCACGGGATCGGCGCCCGCCGGCAGTACGGTGACGTTGGCGATGCCCCCGATATTCAGGGCCGCGGGCACCCCGGGGCGCCCGCGCAGGAGCATCAGGTCGATCAGGCTGACCAGCGGCGCCCCCTGCCCGCCCGCCGCCACGTCGCGCGTCCGGAAGCCGGAGACGACCGGGCAGCCGCTGCGCTCCGCGATCCAGGCCGGTTCGCCGAGCTGCAGTGTGCCGTGCACCTGGCCGTCCTCGGCCCAGTGGTACACCGTCTGCCCGTGGGAGGCGACCAACTCGGCCCGCCCTGCGCACAGTTCCCGGTCGGCGCGGGCGGCGAGAGCCGCGAAGGCCTGCCCGATCCGGGTGTCGAGGCGGCAGACGTCGGCCAGGGAGGTGGCCGCGGGCGGCAGGGCGGCGGCGAGGGCCTCCCGTACGTCGGCCGCGTACGGCTCGCTGACCATGCCGAGCGGCACGAGGTGCAGCGTGCCGTCCTCCGCGGACAGCTCGAGGTCGGCGGCAGCGGCGTCGACGGCGTCGTACGAGGTTCCCGACATCAGCCCGATCACCCTCATCGCAGCGGTTCCCGGTGGTCGCGGCCGCGCAGGGCCAGCAGCGCGGGACAGCTGAGGGCGCAGGCGCCGGCGGCGTAGTACGCGGGCACGGCGGTGTCTCCCGTCCTGGCGATGAGGGTGGTGATGACGAGTCCGGCGCAGCCGGAGAACACCGCATTGGCGAGGGCATAGGCCAGTCCGAGCCCGGTACAGCGGACCCTCCGCGGGAACATCTCGGCGAGCATGGCCGGCCCGGGTCCGGCCAGCAGGCCGACCAGCGCACCCGCGAGCAGCACGGCGCCGGCCCTGGCCCACGGCGACGCGCCGGGGGACTGGAGCAGGTGGACGAGGGGGAGGGCGAGCACCACGACGCCGAGGGCTCCGCACAGCATCACCGGGCGCCGGCCGATCCGGTCGCTGAGCGCCCCGGCGGGCAGGATCGACGCCGCGAACCCGGCATTGGCGAGGGCGGTGGCGATCAGGGCCTCGCGGAGGGAGGCACCGAGAGCCGCCTGCAGATAGGACGGCAGGACGACGAGGAAGGTGTACCCGGCCGCAGACCAGCCCATGATCCGCCCGATGCCGAGTACGACGGCGCGCGCCAGTTCCCGGGCGCCCACCGCCGGGACCGCCCCGACCGCACTCCCGGCCGCGCTGCGCGCCGGGGGAGCGCCGGGCGGCTCCTCCAGTGCCGTGCGCAGCCACAGCGCCACGGCACCCAGCGGCAGGGCCAGCAGGAACGGGATCCGCCAGCCCCACGTGTGCAGGGCTTCGGCGGGCAGGGCGGTCGCCAGGGTCGCGGCCGTACCGGCCCCGGTGAGCAGGCCGAGCGCGACGGTGAAGGACTGCCACGCGCCGTAGAGGCCGCGGCGGCCGACGGGTGCGTACTCCGTCATGAGGGAGACGGCCCCGCCGAACTCGCCGCCCGCGGAGAGTCCTTGCAGTACCCGCAGGAGCGTCAGAAGCCAGGGGGCGGCGGCGCCGATGGCGGCGCGGGTCGGCAGGAGGCCGATCGTCGCGGTGGCGAGGGTCATGAGGCCGACGACCACGATCAGGGTGGGCCGTCGCCCGAGGCGGTCGCCGAGCCGTCCGAACAGTACGGCGCCGACGGGCCGGAAGAAGAACGCCAGCGCGAAGGAGGCGTACGTCGCCACCAGCGCCTCGGCGCCGCCGGTCCCGGCGGCTCCGCTCGCGCCCGGCGTGAAGAAGTTCGCCGCGATGACGGTGGCCAGGCAGCCGTAGACGCCGAACTCGTACCACTCGACGAGGTTGCCGACCGAACCGGCGAGCAGTGCCCGACGGGACGTGGTGCGGCGGGCGGCCGCGGAGCGCAGCTCGAGAGGTCTCACCCGTGCTGCGTGCCCGCTCGCCGCCGCAGTGACGCCTGCGGCGGTGATGGTTCAGCAGATCGGCGGCGCCGCGAACGGGCGCCGCACCGGAAACCCGGGCCCGCTCGGATCACCGGGGTCCGGTACCGGGGTCAGAGGTGCTCGCCGGACAGCAGGGGTTCGCACGCGACTCCGGGGACAGGTACGGGGAGTCCGGCCGCCAGTCGCCGGAGAACTCGGCGTGCACCCCTTCGGTGCCACTCGCCCAGCAGGCGCGATCGCCCGCGTAGAGGACGAGGTTGCCGTCGTACTGCCGTCGTACTGCATCTCCGATACGTAAAGTCGCAACCCGTGGCGTCCCGTTGACGCGTCCCGGACCCTCCCTCTCACACCCAGCGGTCGACGCTGCGGAGGTGCGGACGGTCCGGACGCCGGTCCGGTTTGCCGAGGACCGTGGTGCCGAGCCATTCGGCGCCGACGAGCAGTTCGGCCGAGCGCAGTGCGATGTAGGCGTTGCGCTGGCCCATCAGGATGCAGAGCGTGTACGTGGCGTCGTCGAGCTCGTTGCGCACGTCGAGCTCGTGGGGCGCGGCCAGCGCGCGGCGGCGCAGGCCGCGGTGCCGTTTCAGCAGCTCGCCGATGGCCTGGGGGTCCGGGAGCAGCCGCGTGTACGGCTGCGTCACGGGCGCGGTGGCGGACCGGGCCGCGTCCATCGCGGCCTTCAGGGCCTTGCCGAGGGGGGCCGGCAGTTCGCGGCAGCCTCCCAGGGTGAGCACGGCCTCGGCCGTCTCGAGTGGGGTGACGCGGGTGGCCCGCGCGGTGTCCGCCAGGATCTGGCGCGCGGTGTCGGCGCCGCACGGCACCACCGCCATCAGGACCGTGACGGCCTGCTCCGCGGTGGCGTGCTCGGGTGGTGTCTCGCTCATCCGCCTGATTCCTCCGGCTGCTGGGCCGGCTTGCGCCGGTTGTGCGCGTCATTGCCTGGGACGGGGCACGGCCTCGTGCGCCGAAAGGTCCGGATCCCACCGAGGGCGGTGCCGCAGCCCGCCCCCCGCCGGCCCCACGGCCCGTGACCGGACCGGGCGTCCGTCGCCCCCGCGTTCCGGGGGCACCGCCCCCGTCGGCCGGGGCGGGCGGAGCCGTAGGCTGGCGGCAGGCAGTCCCTGCCGATTCCTCCCGGAAGGACGTACGTGATGAGTGGGAAGGCCCGCAAACTGTTCGAGGCGCTCGATCTCAACCATGACGGCATCCTGACCCGCTTGGAAGTGATCACCGCCCTGCGGACGAAGGGCCCGACCCTGGCCGCCGACGGCGACCTGCCGTTCTGGGGTCTGGGTGATGCCGACGCGTCCTCCGCGCTCTTCGACGCCGCCGACCGCAACGGTGACAACGTGCTGACATTCGAAGAATTCGCCCAGGAGGTCGACCGCCGCTTCGGCTGGTAGCCCCCGCGAGCCGGCGATGGCGGCTACGCCGTCTGCCTGTCTGCGTCCCGGCCCGGGCCGGACGCCTCCGCGGCGGCGAGCGTGGCGGCCCGCCGGTTGAGGACGACGGTGGCTGCGGCCGCACTGAGCGCGAAGGCCATCACCACCGTGGCCGGCCGGTCCAGCCGGTGCCGGGTGGCATGGTCGAGCGAGAAGCAACCGGGCCCGGAAAGGCCGAGGCAGGCCGCGACGAAGCCGAGGAAGGCCGGGTACTCGAAGCCGCCGCCCTGGGCGAAGAACCCGGCGGGCGCGTGCACCGCGGCGGCGCCCGCCATAGCGCCCGCCGCGGCGGCGCCGGCCGCCGGGGTCGCAAGCCCCAGCGCGAGCAGCGCGCCGCCGCCCGCCTCACCGAGTCCGGCCGCGATCGCGCTCTCCCGTCCCGGCGTGAATCCCATGTGCTCCATGGCGTGCGCGGTGCCCTCGATGCCGGCCCCGCCGAACCAGCCGAAGAGCTTCTGCGCCCCGTGGGCGATCAGCACACCGCCCGCCCCCAGGCGCAGGGCGAGCAGTCCGAGATCCTTGCGATGCGTGAGCGGCATGAGGACAGACCTTTCCGTAGGGCGCGGTGGCCACGACCTGGTACGTGCCGGGTGGTGCGTGTCGGCTGGTCTCAAGCTTCACGCGAGCACACCGCCTGCGCATGCGGTGTGCCGCCACCGGCGCGTCCCGGACCCCGTCCGGACGCGAGGAAGCCCGCGACGGCCGGGGTGAAAGGCCTGCGGACCGACCAGCCCGAGGTGGTGGCCGGCGTACGGCTGGATGGTCGGCCGGGCGTCCGGGAGGAGCGCCGCCGCCCGGGCGGCGGCGGCCGCGGTGGGCCACGGATCGCGTCCCCCGGCGAGCAACAGCACGGGCGCGCCGAGCCGGGAGAGTACGTCGTGCAGGGCTGTGGTGTCGGGGGAGTACCCGGCGTGGAAGGCCTCGCTGACCGGCGGCGAGCGCTGGGCCGCATCGGCCCGGCGGCCGCCGGGACGATGCCGGATCAGCTGTCTTCCATCACGGCATCGCACGAGGAGCACACCAGACTCGCCTCCTGCGGCGGGTACCACGGGGAGCCCGGCTGCCCGGACGGGGTCCACCGGGCCGCTTCCATCGCGAAGGTGTCCTTGCCGCACAGGGTCCTCGGGCCCGGCTCGGTGGACGTCCCCGGGGCGGCAGGCGCGGCATGCACCTGGCGGACGGGTGCCCCGGCGCCATGGTCCGGACCCTTGGCGGCGCGGGTCGGCCCCGGCACGTCGAGCTCGTGCACCACGATGATCCCGCTCATACCTCGACGGTAGGCGACCGTCCGGCAACCCGCTCCCTCGAGGCGGGGCGGACGCGTCCGGGCACGCCGCCTCGACCTCGGAGGGGCCAAGCGAGCGTAAGACATACAAAAGGCTATGTATTTCATTGCCTTAGAGGCATTTGCACCATATGTTCCCCAGGGATTCGAGCCCGGTTCCTTGGACGGCCGGAGCCGCCTTACCCATTCCAACCGGAGGTCTCCATGCCTTGTCGCACGACACTCACGATGCTGACCGCAGCCGCGCTGCTCTCCTTCGGGGTTCCGGCAGCGGCCGCCGACTCGGCTGCCGAAGCCACCTGCTTCGGGCGTCCGGCGACCATCACGGGGTCGGGCGCGATCACCGGGACGGAGGGCAACGACGTCATCATCGGGTCGGCGGATGCGGACACCATCGACGGGCGCGGCGGGGACGACCTGATCTGCGGCCTGGCAGGCAACGACACGATCGCCGGAGGCCTGGGCAACGACCAGGTGGACGGGGGCGAGGGCGCGGATCTCCTGCGCGGTGACCTGATCGCCACCGGGGTTCCCGTCGAGGGCGGGGGCGACGACATCCTCTTCGGCGGGCCGGGTGACGACCGTATGGGCGGGGACAGCATGGCCTTCGGCTCCAGCGCGTCCGGCGGGGGCAACGACGTCATGTTCGGCGAGGCGGGGAACGACGCCATGATCGGCGACAGCCGCGGCGGCATCAACGCGACGGGCGGCGGCAGGGACGTCATCGACGGTGGGCCCGGCAACGACAGCATCACCGGAGACTCCTCCGCCGAGGCCAGCGCGACCGGCCACGGCGCTGACGTACTTCTGGGCGGGCCCGGCGTCGACACCCTGATCGGAGACAGCAACTCGGGCCACGCCGCACACGGGAGGGGCGAGAGCGGCCAGGCCGCGAAGCCCGCGCGCCCGGGCCGCCAGAGCCGCCCGACCCCCTCGGCGAAGCCCGCCCAGAGCGCGCCGGCAGCGCCCGTCGCGGCAGCCGGCAGCGGCAACGACATCATGGACGGGGGCGACGACGCGACGGACACCTGCGACGGTACGGACGGAAGCGACGTCGCCGTTCGCTGCGAGACCACGACCAACATCCCGTAGCGGCCGACGCTCACGGGGACCGCGTGACCGCGTCGGCGTACCCGTCGTCCACGACGGCCCCCGGGGCGAGGACAGCCGTACGTGGCTTCGGGGCTTGCACCGCGACATCGACCGCTGTCAATGTCGCTACATGCCGAATGCGAGGGCCGAGGAGCCGCCCGTCCTCAAGGGCGAGCAGGCGGCACTGCGCTGCCCGCCGCTGCACGCGCACCCGCTGAGCGCCGAGGGGGCTGGGGGCCGAGCGGACGTCGAGGACGTTCAAGGCCCTCGGTGACCCCGTACGGCTGAGCCTGTTCTCGCTCGTCGCCTCCCATGCGGGCGGGGAGGCGCGCGTATGCGACCGCGGCTGCGGAGACCGTGGCGCCTCCGGTCGCCGCGGTCAGTGGATGCCGTACCGCGCGGCGATGCCGTCGACGACGATCTGCAGGCCCTCTTCGAAGTGCTCGTCGTACTCCTGGAACAGATGCGCACCGGCGGCCGCCGCGAGCGGGAAATCGGCAAGGCGCTCGCTGCGCTCCGCCACGTCGTAGCCCTCCCGGCGCTCGCCCGGGACGGGCTGGACACCCTGTTCCTCGATCACGAACCCGAGCGTGTACGAGAAGGCGGTCGTCATGGCCCGTACGGCCTGCGGCAGTTCGAACCCCTGTGCCAGCAGGGCCCGCAGATGGGCCTCGGACTGCTCCGCGTGGTCGGTTCCGGTGAAGCGCGACCCGGTGAACACACGGGCTCCGTCGCGATAGGCGAGCAGGGCCCGCCGCAGACCGCGATTGGCGACCAGCATCCGCTCGCGCCACGGCGTCGCGGAGCCGTCCTCCCCGGATCCGGCCGGGCCCGCGGCCATGCGCCGGAACATCTCGGTGGCCATCTCGTCGATCAGCTCTTGCTTGTTCTTGAAGTGCCAGTACAGCGCGGGCGCCTTCACGTCCAGCTCCTGCGCGATGGCGCGGAGCGTGAGTTTGTCGAGCCCGCTCTCGTTGAGCAGCCGCAGCGCGGTCTCGGCGACGGTCAAGCGACTGAGGGGCGGGACGCGGGGCGGCGTCTGCTGCGGCTTGGCGTTCATCGTCTGCCTGTCTCCCGGGACGGTGCACTCGTTCGAGGGTTGACAGCTTAACAACGTTAAGGGCATTCTTGCGATACGAGCTCCTTAACGCTGTTAAGGAGGGGTTGGGTTAGGGGAACGGGGAGATCGATGACGCAGCACGAGTACCGGCGCGAGCGCGAGCGTGGGCGTGGGCAGCAGCAGCGCGGTGGCGCGGCAGGGACCGCGGCCCTGGGCGGCGGGTGGAGCGACGTCCTGATCGTGGGCGCCGGTCCCACCGGCCTGGTCTTGGCCTGTGACCTCGCCCGGCGCGGAGTGCGCGCGCTGGTCGTCGAGCGGTCGCCGGAGCTGTTTCCCGGTTCCCGCGGCAAGGGCATCCAGCCGCGGACCCTGGAGGTCTTCGACGATCTCGGCGTCCTCGAGGAGGTCCTGAGGTGGGGCGGCCCGGCGCCGATCGGCATGACGTGGCAGGACGGCAGCCGCGCCGGGGAGTACCGCATGTTCGACGAGGCGGAGCCGACCGAGGACGCGCCCTATACGGGGCCCTGGATCCTGCCCCAGTGGCGCACCCAGCGGATCCTGCTCGACCGGCTCCGCGAACTGGGCGGTGACGTCGTGTTCGGCTTCGAGCTGACCGGCCTCGCCCAAGACGCCGACTCCGTCACGGCCGCCCTGATACCGGCGGGAGGCGGGAGCCCGGTGACCGTCCGCGCGGGGTACGCCGTCGCCGCCGACGGCGGCCGGTCCACGGTCCGCCGGCTCGTCGGCATCGAGATGACCGGTGAGCGCGTCGATGCCGCCCCGATGCTCGTGGCCGATGTGGTCATCCCGGCGCTCGACCGCGAGAACTGGCACATCTTCCCGCCCGCCGCGGACGGCACGGGCTTCGCGGCCCTGTGCCCCTTGCCGCATGCGCCGGAGTTCCAGTTCGTCGCCCAGTCGGCGGCGGCCGGTACCGAGGTCGAGGCGCAGGACGTGCGCGCTCTGGTTGCCGCATTCACCCACATGTCCGCCGAGGACGTCACCGAGGTGCGGTGGGCATCGGACTTCACCGTGAATGCCGCTCTCGCCGACCGCTTCCGTGACGGCAGGGTCTTCCTCGCGGGCGACGCCGCCCACATCCATTCGCCGGCAGGCGGCCAGGGACTCAACACCAGCGTCCAGGACGCCTACAACCTGGGCTGGAAGCTTGCCGCCGTCCTGCGTGACGGAGCTCCCGAGGCGCTGCTGGACACGTACGAGGAGGAGCGACTGCCCAACGCCGCCGCGATGCTCGGGCTGTCCACCCGGATCCACCGCGGCGAGGAGAGGCGCGGCGCCGCCACCCGCCAACTCGGCCTCGACCAGCGGGACTCGTCGCTCACCCGCGAGACACGCACAGGTCTGGCCGAGGACGCCCTCACCGCGGGAGACCGCGCGCCCGACGGCAACCGCGACGGGCTGCGGCTCTTCGACCTCTACCGCGGCCCCCACTTCACCCTGCTCGCGGTCGACACCCCGCTGCCGGACCGCCTGCCGCCCCTCCCAGGCCTGCGTACCGCGCGGACAGGCCCGTACGAGGCCTACGGGCGTGGCCTGTACCTGGTCCGCCCGGACGGCTACATAGCCTGGGCCGGCCACGCCACCGACTCGCTCGAAGATCCGGCCGACGACCTCCAGGCCTGGGCGGCCCAGGTCGCACAGCCGCACCGGGTCGTCGGGGTGCGCTGATCGCGCTCCTCGGGCGCTGTTCCGAGGGGGCGGCCGCCCCCGGCTGCTCAGCCGTGGCTCAGGAGCACCTTCAGCAGCTCCTCCGGGGCCTCCCGCATCACGTTGTGTCCGCTCTCGATGGCGTACGTCTGCCATTGCGGCGAACCGCTCAGCCGCTCGTACACCTCCGCGAAGGGAGACGGCGTGGGCCACTGGGTGGCGTAGACGTACGACTTCCGGTCGAAGCGGCTCAAGTCGCCCTCCAGGCGCACCGCCTGGAGCAGCGAAGCCAGCGGGTGCGGGGTGGCGCGCGGGTCGAAGAAGGGGAGCGGGGCGCTGGTATAGCCGTTCTCCGCGGTGCCGGACAGGTACCACTCGCGCTCGTTGTCGGTCACCAGGGACCAGGTGGACTGGCCGTCCTCCGGGACCATCGCGTCCACGTACACCAGCCCCTTCACCCGCTCCGGGACCCGGTCGGCCGCGCCTGTGATGACCATGCCGGCGTAGCTGTGGCCGACCAGTACGGCGTCGGTTATGTCCTCGTCCGACAACAGGTTCACCACGTCCTCGATGTGGGTGTCGAGGTTCACCGAGGCGGTCAGCAGGTGCTTGCGGCTGCCGAGGCCGGTAAGCGTCAGAGGGTAGGCCTCGTGTCCGCTCCGGCGCAGTTCGCGGGCGAGCGGTGCGAAGGTCCAGGCGCCGTGCCAGGCACCGGGGACAAGGATGTAGGTCGTCATCGTGGGTCGTCTCCCTGGATTCTTCAGAGTCGGGTGGTCAGGACGATCTTGCCGCTCGTGCGGCCGGACTGCGAAACCTCGTGTGGCGTGCCCGCCTGCGCGAGCGGCAGGATCTCCGCGATGTGCGGGAGCAGTTCGCCCCCAGCGCCGAGCGCGGCGGTCTCCCGCACGCCGGGGCGATCGGCCTCCACCGCCATGAACACGGCCCGGACCCCGAGCAGTTCCGTCTCCTCCGTGAGGGGGCCGCCGCCTCGGCCGGCGAGGCGGCGGCCCGGAACGCAATCGCGCCGACACCCGTCTACCTGACCACCTTCACCCTCACCCCCGACGGCAAGCTCACCGGCAGCCACCGTTGGGGCACCCGCTACGGGCGGATGTAGGGGCGGGTCAGGATTTCCATGTTGTGCCCGTCCGGATCGGCGAAGTACGCGCCGCGACCGCCGAACAGGCGGTTGATGTGGCCCGGTTCGGTGTGGTGGGGGTCGGCGTAGTAGGTCACGCCGACCGTCTCCAGGCGGGCGATCACGGTGTCGAACCGGGCGTCGGGTACGAGGAACGCATAGTGCTGCGGCTGAATCGGCTCGTCGGTCTTCGCGTAGTAGTCGAGCGTCACACCGTTGCCGAGATCGACGGGCAGGAACGGGCCGAACGGAGCGCCGACCTCCAGCCCCAGGATCGCGGCGATGAACTCGGCCGACAGCTGCCGGTCCCTGGCGTGGACGACGGTGTGGTTCAACTGGACGGCGTTCGCCGACGGTTCGGACGGGTACGGGTACGGGTACTGCTGAGTGTTCGGCATGAGGGGTGTGTCTCCGGGTTTCGGGATCCGCTGGAAAGGCGCCACACGCGGGCGCCTGGGCGCAAAAACGCGGAGAAGGGGCGGGCTCCTGGCCCGCCTCGTGCTCATGCCGAGGCCGGGAACCCCATTCGTGTGTGGCCCAAGGCCGACCCGGCAGTCACCCGGTCCACCTTAGTGATCACCACGGGCCGGGACAACGCGAATTTCCCGCCGTCCTCATCGGCGCGTCCTGGCCGCTGCGCGCACCAAGGCGCGCTCCTGCAGGCGGAGCCGGGGCACCGTCCCCAGCCCCAGCGGACCCCACGCCACGAGTGCCGCCACGGCTGCGGACGCCCCCGTGACGGCCGCGAGCGCGTAGGCCCCGGTGGGCGCCGTCCCGCTGGGCAGCACGATCACCAGCAGCCCCAGCATCGCCAGCCGCGCCGGGGCGCCCTCCAGCAGGCGCCAGGCGGCCGCCGCCAGCGGAACCGTCCCCCACAGCACGTACCACGGCTGCACGACCGGAGCGGTCACCACCAGACCCAGCATCGCCATGCCGGTCGCGTACTCGGGACCCGTACGCGGGGCACGCCACACGCAGAAGGCCACCGCGCACACGCCCAGCAGCATCCCCGCCGACCGCGCGGCGGCGATGGCATCGGCCGCCGTACCCACGCCGAAGCCCTCGGCGAACAGTCCGAGCACCCGGCCCACGTCCGTACTGGGTGAGAGCACCGTGTACACCTGCGTCGGGCCCCGCAGCGTCGACAGCCATCCCCAGCCCTGACCGCACACACCCACGCCCAGCACCAGCGCCGCGACGGCCACCAGCGAGATCCCCGCCGCCCGCGACCAGCCCGAACGCCGGTCCGGCCGCCCGCCGACGGACCACGCGCCGGCACACAGCAGAGCGACCGCGGCGGGAAGCTTGACCAGCGCGGCCGACGCGAGGGCGACGGTGCCCAGCACCCAGTGCCCCCGGCGGAAGGCCACCAGCCCCGCCACGAGCAGACCGAGCATCAGCGCCTCGTTGTGGGCCCCGCCCACCAGATGCACCAGGGCGAGCGGGTTGAGCACCGACGCCCACAGCGCCCCGGCCTCTCCGGCGCCCCACTGGGACGCGAGACGCCGTATGCCCCACACGATCAGCCCCAGCCCCACCAGGGCCACCAGCCGCATCCCCAACACCGCTGCCACCGTGTGGTGCTCGCCCGTGACGGCCACCACGGCCCGCGTCGCCGCGACGGCCACCGGCCCGTAGGGCGCCGGTGCGTCCTGCCACATCTCCGGCACGTTGCCCGCGAGCGGACCACCGAGCGCCGCCGGCCCCAGCCGGTACACGTCCCAGCCCCGGCCCGCCAGCGCGCCCTGCGCGACATAGCTGTACGCGTCGTTGCTGAACAGCAACGGGCCCGGTACGAGGGGCAGAACCCAAGACCACAGCACCGAGTGCAGCTGCCCGCGGCCGACGGACTCCCCGTCCCGCAGCAGCCCGCCCAGCCGCCACCAGGCGATCACGAGCAGCACCAGCCCGGCGTACGAGGCCGCGGCTCCCAGCACCGTGTGCGCCGGACTCCGCTGCGCCCACACCCCGTCGGGCACTCCGAGGGGCAGCGCACCGGCCGACCAGCTCCCGGCCGCCAGCAGCACCGACCCGAGTGTTCCGAGCAGTCGGCAACCCCGGACCGTGACCCCCACCTCCGCCATGGCGGCAGCCTAGGGTGGACGTGGCCGGTGACCGGCCCGCGCGAGGCGTCGGGGAAGTGAACTTCGGGGGTCGTTCCTCCCCCGCGCCGGCCGACTCCGCGTAAGCGGGCGGCGCCGGCTCCGCCGGGACGCGGTCAGCGGGTCATGCCGAGGGGCCGAGACGGACGGGCAGGGTCCGGTGGCCGTTGCTGATCAGGGAGGGGACGGGCAGCAGCTGGTCGGCGGGCACCGCCGGCTCGAGCGCCGGGAAGCGGTCGAAGAGCGCTTCGAGCGCGGCCGCGACCTCCAGCCGGGCCAGTGGGGCGCCGAGGCAGAAGTGGACGCCGTGCCCGAAGGCGAGGTGGTCCTTCGTGACCCTCGTGACGTCGAAGGCATCGGCATCCGGGCCGTGCCAGTCGGGGTGCCGGTTGGCGGCGGCGTACGAGGCGAGGATCGCCTCCCCCTTGGCGATGGTCCGCCCGTCGGGAAGGGGGATGTCGGCCAGCGCGAAGCGCATCGGCAGATGCTTGACGGCCGATTCGTGGCGCAGGGTCTCCTCGACGACGTCACTCCAGCTGCTGCGGCCGGCGCGGACGTGGCCGAGCTGGTCGGGGTGCGTGAGCAGGGCGGTGACCGCCTGGTCGATGACGTTGACGGTCGTCTCGTACCCGGCGCTGATCATCAGGATCAGGGTGTCGCTCAGCTCGGCGTCGGAGAGCGCGGAGCCGTCGCCCTCCTCGTCGCGGGCGGCGATGAGGAGCGAGGTCATGTCGTCGCCGGGCACGGCGCGCTTGGCGGCGATGAGCTGTTCGAGGACCTCGTAGACCCGGACCGTGTTCGCGGCGGCCTGTTCGGGGGTGAGGGTCGTGTCGAAGACCCCGTCCACCACGGTACGGAAGTCACCGCGCTGCTCGTCGGGGAGGCCCATGAGGTGCCCGATGACCGCGATGGGCAGCGGGTAGGCGAGCCGTTCGCGCAGGTCTGTCACCTCATCGGGCGGGAGGGCGGCGAGCTCGTCGAGGAGGCCGGTGACGATGGCCTCGACGGTGCTGCGGAGCAAGGCGACACGGCGCGCGCTGAACGCGGGAGCCACCATCCGACGGAGCCGCCGGTGGTCGGCTCCGTAGGCGGTGAACATGTTGTTCACGGCGACCCAGAGGGCGAGCGGCCAGGTCTGTACGGCCTGGTCGAACTCCGGCCAGTGCGCGCGGGCGTCCTTCGACACGTCGGGGCTGGTGAGCAGCTCCTTGAGGAGGGCCGGGTCGGTGACGGACCAGGCCGTCACGCCGAGGACGTCGACGCGGGCCGCGGGCCCCTGCGCGCGCAGCAGCCGGTGTTCGGCGTGCCGGTCGGCGCCGGCGGGATCGAGGACGAGTGGGGTGGTGGGTTCTTTCACGCGGGATTCCTTCGGAAGAGGTCATGGCGGTACGGAGGATCCTCCGCCTCCCCCACAACGCGCGTGGTGGGCAAGGTGTTCCACGTGCTGCGGGAACCCGGCTCCGGGGCGGGCACGGCAGCCGCGGCCGACGGGGCGGCGTGCGATACGGATGTCCGGGACGCCGCCCGTGAGAAGATCCTTTCCCCGGTGCGCTGGATCCGATCGTGGAAGGTGACGATGTTCGCGATATCCCTGGGCGACGACGGCGCGGAGCTGTGCCCGCTCGAACCGTGGCAGGCCGAGGAGTTCCTGTCCCACATGGACCGAGGGCGGGAGTTCATCGGGCAGTACAACGCGCTCCCCGATGTCGTCACGGATCTCGACTCCAGCCGGGCGTTCCTCCGGGCGTACGCGGAGAAGACCGCGGCCGACGCCGGGCGGCTCCACGGCATCCGGACCGACGGCAAGCTCGTCGGAGCGGTCCTCTTCCGCAGGTTCGACGTCGCGCAGGGCGTCGCCGAGGCGGGCTGCTGGCTGGAGCCGTCGGCGGCGGGCAGGGGGCTGGTGACCCGGGCCGTGCGCGTGATCATCGACTGGGCCGTCGAGGAGCGGGGCATCCACCGGGTGGAGTGGGTGGTCTCGGCCGGGAACGAGCCCAGCATCGCCGTGGCCCGGCGGCTCGGGATGACCAAGGACGGCGTGCTGCGCGAGAGTTACCCGTACCGCGGGAAGCGGCACGACGAGGAGATCTGGTCGGTCCTCGCCCCGGACTGGCGGGCGCACCGCACGGAGAGCTGAACGTCTCCCGGCGAGGGCCGTCGCCGGGAGACGTTCACGAGCCCGCCCCCGGGGTCAGGTGATCTGCCACCGCTGGTAGCCCGAACCGGAACTCGGCTGCTGGGTGACCAGGGCGCCGTCCGAACCGGACGCGGTGGTCAGCAGGAGCGCGCTCTTCTTGTTGGCCACCGAGTAGTCGCCGCCCCCGAGGGCGTTGATCAGCCAGCGCTGGCTGTCGCCGCCGGTGCAGGCGGCCTGGACGACGGCCGCACCGGCGGCGGTGGAGCCGCCCGAGACGTCCGCGCAGAGCCTGGACGAGCCGTTGACCATGGAGTAGGAGCCGTCGGCGTCGAGGGCCAGCTGCCACTGCTGGTTGGGTCCGCCGTGCGGTGTCCAGGTGATCAGCTGGGTGCCGGAGGCGCCGGAGCTCGCCGGGTCGTCGAGGGCCTTGCCGGCTGCGCCGAGGGTCCTGGTGCCGCTCAACGAGCCTCCGTACACCTCGAATTCGTACAGCGAATAGCCGTACGCGGTGCCGCGCCGCGTCCCGTACACACGGATGTAGCGGCCGGACCCGGACAGGCCGGTGAGCTCCTGGACCCCGCCCGCGCCGGTCGTGGTGGAGTACACGGTGCGCCAGGTGGCGGCGTCGTCGGAGAGCTGGATCTGGAAGGCCTTTCCGTACGCCGCCTCCCAGCGCAGCACCACACGGCTCACGGCCTGGCCGGAACCGAGGTCCACCTGGAGCCACTGCGGGTCGCTGTAGCCGCTGGACCAGCGGGTTCCGGGGTCGCCGTCGGTGGCCGAGGAGGCGGGGAAGTCCGCGGTCTCGGTGCTGGAGGCGGTGGTCGGCCGGTTGCGTGCGAGGTTGCCGGGCTGGGCGAGGCCCGGCCAGGCGGGATTGTGTCCGACCGCGGCCGCGATCGGGGTGAAGGCGGCGTACGTGCTCGCCGGCTTCGGCGATCCCCAGGTCTGTTGGGCCAGGGCGCGCAGCGGGTACATGATGCCCGCGGCGATCTGCTCCTCCGTCTCGGCGGTCGGGTTGTCGCACCACACGTGGATCAGCGAACCGGGGTTCTTCGAGGGGTCGGTGAGGGTGGCCCCGCCCTCGAAGCGGTCGGGGGTCCAGGTCTCGTACATCCACTTGGTGTCGGGTTTGGCGCCCCCGAGCACGTAATAGGTCGGCGTCCAGGACTCGTTGGCGACGGTGTGGCCGGCCGCGGCCAGCTGCTGCGGGGTGAGCCCGTAGCTGTACCAGTACTCGACGAGGATGCCGGCGTTCGGGGTGACGGTCCCGTCCCCGGCCTTGATGCCGTCGTTCCACATCCGGGTGGTCTTGCCGGCCGCCCGGACCAGGTCGTCGGCCCAGTTCACGAACCCGTAGTAGGTGTCCTTGGCGGTGGCGTTCGCGCCGTAGTGGGCGCGGGCGTAGCCGAGCAGCTGCGGGTACTTGGCGTAGTCGGTGACGTATTCGTCCGCGCCGATGTGCCAGTACGGGGCCGGGAACAGCGGCAGGTACTCGCCCACCAGGTCCTTGATCAGGGCGTACGAGGCGGGCAGCGAGAGGTCGATGAAGTCGGGGCTGGCCGTGCCGGAGCTGTTCTTGAGCCTCAGCTCGGGGTGGGCGGCCAGGATCGCGTTCATGTGCCCCGGGGTGTCGATCTCCGGAACGATCGTGACGTGGTACTTCAGCCCGAGCGCGACCAGGTCGGCGATGTCCTGCTTGGAGTAGTGGTCGGCGGAGACGATCTCCGGATGGGTGGAGCTCTCGAGGCGGAAGCCGAACGTGTCCGACAGGTGGAAGTGGAAGTAGTTGAGCTTGAGGTAGGCCAGTTCCTTGATGTGCTGCTTGACCCAGTCGACGGTGAAGAACTTCCGGCCCTGGTCGATCATGAGCCCGCGCTCCGCCTTGGCGGGCCAGTCCACCGCCGTGCCGGCGGGCACCGAGGCCGACTGGTGCAGGAGCTGGAGCACGGTGCGGGTGCCGTAGAACGCGCCGGTGTCGGTCCCGGCCCGGATGCCGACGGACTGCCCGACGGTCAGCCGGTAGCCCTCGGCGGGCAGGCCGGCATCACCGAGGCTCAGCGCGATGTCGCCGGGTGCGGCGCTCCCGGTGACGACGCCGACGGGACGCCCGGCCAGCGCGCCCAGATCCTCGGCGAGTGTGGCGGCCTCGTCGGAGAGCTGGGCGGTGTAGGCGGGGTCGACGACGATACGGCTCGCGGTGGTGAAGGCGTACGTACCGGTGCCGGCCGTCCACTGCCGCAGTGCCGGAACGGTCTGCGGCGGCCCGGCGGCGGCCTGCGCGGGCCCGGCGGCGGCGACACCGGGTAAGGAGAGTGCGGCCACCGTGCAGACGGCGGCGGTCAGCAATCTGAGCAGACGCATGGCAAGTCCCCAAGTCTTGGGAGGGAAGGGGAGTTCAGGCTTGCTCCTCCGTCCGGCGGTGGGCGCCGGGGGAGTGGGCCAAAGTGCAGCGCAGTGTCGGATGCATGTCAATAGGTGCTCGAAACCCCGGAGGTGCGAGCACGATCGCGCACTCCACCCTCCAGTGAAGGCAGTTCGGCTCCTGGTGCGACGAGTCCTGACCGAGGATCGATGCGACGGTGAGCGAACAGCGAACAGCGAGCCGCGCCTGTCGGCGGCAGCCGCCGCCGGCAGGCCCTCGGCGTCACCCCCCGTACGTCCGGCGCAGCGTGGCTTGTAGGGTCTCGTGCAGGGAGAGGGGGATCGCGTGGGACAGGTGCGGGTTCTGTTGCTGGACGCGGCTCCCGGCGGGCTGCTCGACCGGGAGCTGGAGCGGCTGACCGGCCACGGGCTGGCCGTCACGCTGAACCTCCGGCGGGTGGCCGACCAGGCCGCGGCGCGGGCCGCTTGGGCCGGCCGGGTCGACTTCACCGACTTCGACCCCTTCGACGAACCGGCGCTGATCGCCGAGACCGTCCGGGACGGGTCCGGCCACGACGCGGTCAAGTCCCGCGCGGGCGTACCGCTCCGCGCGGCCTTCCTTGCCGCGGCGACCGACCCCGCCTTGGCCCACCGGCTCCGGGTGATCGGCCGGGCCGGGGCGGGCACGGACCACGTGGAACTGGCCGCTGCCGCTCGTCACGGCGTCGCCGTGACCCACACCCCGGGGTCCAACGCCAACGCGGTCGCGGAGTTCGCCCTGGCCCAGCTCCTCGCCCTGACCCGAAACCTCCCGGCGTACAACGAGGCCGCACACCACGGTCGTTGGAGCTCACCGGACGGACCCGCGGTGGAGTTGCCGGACCTGACGCTGGGCATCGTCGGGTTGGGCCGGATCGGCCTCGCCCTCGCCGGACGGGCCGCCGCGCTCGGCATGGCGGTGCAGGGCCTCGCGCGGCGCCCGGCCGAGACTCCGGTGCCCCGGGCGGAGTCCCTCGCCGCCCTGCTCGCCACCAGCGACGTGGTCTCCCTGCACCTCCCGCTCACCCCGCAGACCCGGGGTCTGATCGGCCGGGCGGAACTGGCGCTGATGCGGCCGGGGTCGATCCTGCTGAACACCGCCCGGGGCGGGATCGTCGACGAGGAGGCGCTCGCGGACGCCCTCCGCGATCCGGCACACCCCATCGCGGCCGCCGCCGTCGACACCTTCGCGCACGAGCACGCCGCCTTCGCCTCGCCCCTCTTCGGCCTGCCGAACGCCCTGCTCACCCCGCATGTCGCCGGGATGACACGGAGCGCCATGGCGACAGCGGCGATCCGCTGCGCGGACCAGATCGCGTCCCTGCTGGCCGGCCGCCCGGACGGCGTGCCGGTCGTGACCGCCCGCGCCGACGCACCGCGGTGACCACGAGCACCAGGAGCACCGCGAGGCCGTACGCCGTGGCGCTCACCGCCTCGCGCGAGCCGAACACCTGGCCCGTGACGTAGACCGCGGGGCCCGCGACCGCGATGCCGAGCCACTCCCAGCGTCCGTCCAGCGCCACGAGTGCGACCAGCAGCAGGGCGTACCACGAATAGCCGGGCGTGAGCAGCGCGAACGCCCATCCCGTCACCAGCAGGGAGCCGCTCCACGGACGGCGGGGATCCCCGCGCCACAGGACGTAACCGCACACGCCCGCCATCGCGGCGAGCAGCACCGGCAGCGCCCAGTCGTCCGGCAGCACCAGCCGCAGCAGTGCGTAGCGGGAACCCGAGGAGGGGTCCTCGTACCCTTCCTCCTCCACGTAGCCGCCGAGGTAGCCGAAGACGGAGCCGCGCGACAGCAGGACGTACGGCAGGTACGCGAGCGCCGTGAAAGCGGCGGCCGGCAGCAGCACGGCGGTCGCATCGCGCACCCGCCGAACGCCGGACAGGGCGCCCGGGAGGACGATCGCCGGCATCAGCTTCGTGGCGACGGCGGCGCCGAGCACCAGCCCGCCGGCCGCCCGGCGCCCGAGGTTCTGCGCGGCGACCAGCCCGAGACCGGCCACGGCCAGCAGCACCCCCAGGACGTCGACGTGCGCGTTGTTCACCGCCTCGACCGGTACGGCGGGGCACCACGCCCAATACGCGGCCCTGCGCAGGTCCGAGCCCCGGCGGCGCAGGATCAGCAGCAGCGCGCCGGTCACCCCGAGGGACAGCACCCCGGCGCCGGTCTGGAGCGGCTTGTGCCGGGCGCCGTCGGGGGAGAGCCGGTCGACGGCCAGGAAGTACGCCTCGGCGACCGGAGGGTAGATGGTGTGCACGGCGGGCCGGTTGATCCGGGTGCAGTGCGGAGTGCCCCCGGTGCCTGCGGTGTTCTCGGCTTGCGGGATCCGGGCCCGGTCCGGGCCGGTGCAGGCGGCGGCGCCCGTGGGGAAGAGCCACGGATCGCGCAGCCGCCTCAGCGCGGGGTCCTGGGGAGCGTGGTCGTACGGGGAGATGCCGGCGGACTGGACCCGGCCGTCCCAGGCGTAGCGGTACGAGTCGGTGCTGGTCCGGGGCGCAGCCACCAGCCCCGTCGCCGTCACCGCGACGGCCCCCGCCAGCACCAGCGGTACGACGAGGGCGGCCGGGACCCGGCGCAGCGCGAGCAGGGCGACGGCGAACAGTGCCCAGCAGGCGGCGTACCGCCAGGACAGTCCGGCGGGGTCGGTGAAGTAGCCGTCGTAGCGGATGGTCCACACGAGGACGGCCGCGAGGGCGGCGAGGGCGGAGATGCCGAGAGCGGTGCGCAAGTTCACGTCCGCAGCGTTTCAGGGAACGGCCGCAATCGGGGTCCGGCGCCGCCCATGTCCGTGTTTCGTAAGGTGTCCGAACCGCCTCTGAGTGCCGTGTCCGGGGTGTCATGGGTCCATGCGCTTCCCTCTTCCTCCCGACCCGCCCGTCACCTTCAAGGCGCGGTTGCACGACGCCCGTACCGCGACCGCCATCGGCCGCTGGCTCGGGCTCGCCTTTGCCGTCTGCTTCGCGACCGGTGTGCTGAGCCACTTCTTCCAGCACCCGCCGCACTGGCTCGCCGACCGGCTGCCGAGCCGCCCGTACTGGGGATACCGGTTCACCCAGGGACTCCACGTGGTCTCCGGGATCGCGGCGATACCACTGCTGCTGGCGAAACTGTGGGCGGTGTACCCACGGCTGTTCGAATGGCCGCCGCTGAGGTCGGTGCGGCACGCGCTCGAGCGGGCCTCCGTGGCGGTGTTGGTGGCGTCCGGTGTGTTCGAGCTGTTCAGCGGGCTGCTCAACACCTTCCAGTGGTACCCCTGGCCGTTCTCCTTCGTGCCCGTGCACTTCGCGCTGTCCTGGCTCCTGCTGGGCGCGCTCCTGGTGCACATCGCCGTGAAGTGGCCGGAGATCCACGCCCATTGGACCCGCCGCTCCCCGGGGACGCTCGCGCTGCCCGAGTCCGACGGCCCGGACCGGCGCGCGCTGCTGGCCGCGGTCGCCGCGGGGGTGGGGGCCGTGACGCTGACGACCGCCGGGCAGTCCGTGTCCGCGCTCGGCCGGCTCGACCTGTTCGCCCCGCGCGATCCCGCCGCCGCACCGCAGGGGCTCCCGGTGAACCGTACGGCGAACGCGGCCCGGGTCAGCGCGGCTTCCGTCCAGGACTGGCGGCTGACCGTCGCCGGCCCGCGCCCGTACACCCTCACCCTGGACGAACTGCGCGCGATGCCGCAGTACGAGGTGACCCTGCCCATCGCGTGTGTCGAGGGCTGGAGCCGGTCCGCCCGGTGGACCGGGGTGCGGGTGCGCGACCTGCTGGACCGCGCCGGAGGCGGCCCGGGCGCACGAGCCCGGGTGGTGTCGCTGGAGGCGGTCGGCGCGTACCGGGTGATGGAGATGGGCCGCCAGTACGCCCAGGACCCGCTCACCCTGCTCGCGCTGCGCCTGAACGGCGAGGAGCTCTCCCTGGACCACGGCTACCCCGCGCGGATCATCGCCCCGAACCGGCCCGGCGTGCTCCAGACCAAGTGGGTCGGCCGACTGGAGGTGGCGTGATGGCGTACCGGTACGTGGTGGCCGGCCTCGGGCTGGTCATGATGGCCCTGGGCGGCGCCCTGCTGCTCGAGCAGCCCTCGCCGTGGCGGATCGGCCTGTGGCTCGCGGGCGCGGTCGTGCTGCACGACGGGCTGATCGCGCCGCTCGTGATCGCGGTCGCCGCGCTCACCGGCGCCGCCGGCCTGCGCCTGCGCGGGATACCGCGCGCCGCCCTGATCGTCGCGGGCTCCCTGACCGCGATCGCCCTCCCGCCGCTCCTGCGCCCCGGCGGGGTGGCCAACCCGACGGTGCTGCCGCTGGACTACCTGCGCAACTGGCTGCTGACGATGACGGCCATCGCCGTGGCCGCGGGCCTGTACGTCGGGACGCGGGCGGCGCTGCGCGGGGCGCGCCGGCGGCCCTGAGCGGCAGGACACACGAAACAGGACACACGAGAGCGGCTGACGCGGATCCATTCCGCGTCAGCCGCTTCCGCGTGTTCGCCGGCGCCGTCCGGCGCCGTCCAGCGTTCCGGTCAGCGTCGCAGCTGCACGAACGCGCGGCCCGAGGCATGCCATGTCACCGCTCGGGTCCAGCCCGCGGCTGCCGCTTCGGCACGGAGCGCGCGGGTACCGAGCCGGGCCCACAGGAACGCCGCCCCGCGGCCGCCCCGACCGTCCTCGACGTGGACCTCGACGCGCTCGTCGACGTCCACGGTGGCCACCTCGACCAGCAGCGAGCCGCCCGGGGCCGCGAGCCCGGCCGCGCGGCGCAGCAGCGCGCCGGGGTCGCCGCCGATGCCGATGTTTCCGTCGATCAGCAGGACCGTGCCCCAGCGGCCCTCGCTGGGCAGCGGGTCGAACACGGACCGGCACAGGGCGCTGCCGCCGGCGCGTACGGTACAGGCCACTGCCTCCGGGGTGACGTCCACGCCCAGCGCGGCATGCCCGAGGCGCGCCAACGCCGCGACCAGGCGGCCCGGTCCGCACCCTATGTCCAGGACCGGGCCGTGGCAGCGGGACAGGACGGTGGCGTCGGCGCTGTCGGGCTCGGCGCACCAGCGCTCCACGTCCAGCGGCAGCAGCCAGCCGTCGCTGCGGCGCAGGTAGAGCGGGCCCTGGCCGGCGCGCAGGGCGTCGGAGTACGGGTCGGCCCGCCAGGCCTGGGCGGGCTCCACCAGTTGCGCGGTCATCGTACGGCCGCGCACAGCTCGGCGTGCAGGGCGGCGAAGCGGGTCTCCGGCGCGGCGGCCGCGACCAGCGCCGCATCGTCCGGAGTGTCGACGTCGCGAAGCGCCGGGAGGTCCCGTACGGCCCGCCCGGACGCGGTCAGCCTCCGGCGCTGCACCTCCCCGGTGTGCGCTGCGGACATGGGGACGCCGAGCAGCAGCGCCGGGTCGGGTTCGGCGAGCCCCAGGGCCCAGAAGCCGCCGTCCACGGCCGGGCCGAACCAGGCGTTCGTACCGGTGAAGTCGAGGCCTTGGGCGAGGAGTTCCGGAGTGACCTGGGGGGTGTCCATGCCGATCAGGAGCGCGGGGCCGTCGTGCAGGGCGAAGGCCGCGGCCAGTCGGGCGTCGAGCCCGCCCGCGCACTGCGGGACGACCTCGATGCCGTCCGGCAGCCAGGGCCCCGGCGCCCCGTCGAGGTAGAGGACGCGGCGCCGGGCCGGCGTGGCGAGGACGGCGGCCAGCGTGTCCTGGAGCGCGGCGCGGGCCAGGCCGGCGGCCTCCTGCGGGGTGAAGTGCGGGGTGAGACGCGTCTTGACCCGGCCTGCGAGCGGGGCCTTGGCGACGACGAGGAGAGTGCCCGTGTGATTGCTGCCGTGCGTGCTCATGCGGAGACCTCGTCCGCCGGGACGGACCGCGTACCGGGCGCCTCGGCCAGCACCCGCCGCATGTCCCGCACCGCGTGCCAGGTGCCCCGCCAGGTGCCGGTGACCTTCGACTTCCCGGAGCGCGGCAGGTACGGCACGTCCGTCTCGGCCACGCGCCAGCCCGCGTCGGCGGCCCGTACGACCATCTGGAGCGGGTAGCCGCTGCGCCGGTCGGTCAGGTCCAGGCCCAGCAGTGCCTTGCGGCGCGCGACCCGCATCGGTCCGAGGTCGTGCAGCCGCAGCCCCGTACGACGGCGCAGCATCCCCGCCAGCGCGAGGTTCCCGGCGCGGGCGTGTGCGGGCCACGCACCGCGGCCCTGCGGACGGCGTCGGCCGAGCAGCAGGTCGGCCTCGCCGGCCGCGACCCGCGCCGCCATGGGGGCGAGTAGCCCGGGGTCCAGGGAGGCGTCGCAGTCGCAGAAGCACACGAGGTCGGCGCGCGCGGCCAGCAGCCCGGCATGGCAGGCGGCGCCGAAGCCGCGCCGGGGTTCGGACACCACGGTCGCCCCCAGGCTGCGGGCGATGTCGGCGGAGCCGTCGGTGGAGCCGTTGTCGACGACGATGGCCCGCCATCCGTCCGGCACCCGCGCCAGCACCCAGGGGAGCGCCTCCGCCTCGTCGAGGCACGGCAGTACGAGGTCCGCCCGGGGCGGCACAGAAGCAGATTCAGTCACGGTCCACACCGTAGGAAGCCGGAGCGGACGAAAGGGGCTTTCACTCCTTACGAAACGCGGACGCCGTACCGGTTCGGGGGAGGGCGCGGTACACGCCGGCCCGGGCGGATGTCAGGCTGGAGCCATGGCAGTCAGCAATGCGCAGAGTACGACGGACGAGGGCCAGAGCACCTTCGACACCGGCGGGCCGGGAACCCCGGACCGGGTCATGGGGAGCGTCCTGGTCGTGGACGACGACCCGACCGTCTCGGAGGTCGTGGCCGGATATCTCGACCGGGCCGGCTTCGCCGTGCGTCGGGCCGCCGACGGACCGGCCGCCCTGCGCGCCGCCGAGGAGCAGCGTCCGGACCTGGTGGTCCTCGACCTCATGCTGCCGGGCATGGACGGGCTGGAGGTCTGCCGGCGGCTCCGGGCCCGCGAGGGCGGCGCCGGTCAGCGCGGTGGCCAGGGCGGCGATCAGCGGGGTGATCAGGGCCGGGTCCCGCCCGTCCCGGTCATCATGCTCACGGCACGCGGCGACGAGGACGACCGGATCCTGGGCCTGGAAGTCGGCGCGGACGACTACGTGACCAAGCCCTTCAGCCCGCGCGAGCTCGTCCTGCGGGTGCAGTCCGTACTGCGCCGGGCCGTCCCCGCCCCGCCGGCCGAAGGCCCCCGTCTCAGTGCGGCGGGGCTGAGCCTGGACCCGGCGGCCCGCAGGGTCAGCAAGGACGGCAGGGAGCTCGCCCTCACCCTGCGGGAGTTCGATCTCCTCGCCTACTTCCTGCGGCACCCCGGGCAGGTCTGCGACCGGGAGCGGCTCATGCGCGAGGTCTGGGGCTGGGACTTCGGCGACCTGTCCACCGTCACCGTCCACGTCCGCAGGCTCCGCGGCAAGATCGAGGACGATCCGGCGACTCCCCGGCTGATCCAGACCGTCTGGGGCGCCGGCTACCGCTTCGACGCCCACCCCGCCCCGGCGACGCCCGCCACGGACCCGAGAACGGCGGATGGCCATGAACATGCGTGACCAGGATCTGCTGCTGATCGCCCTGTACGCGCTCCTCGGCGCGGGCGGCGCCGGAGCGCTGGGCGCCCTCCTCCTGCGGATGCTGCGTCGGCGCAGCGTCGCCGTATCGCTCGCCGTCGTGACCGCCGTCGCCGTGCTCGCGATGCTCGCCGGCACGCTGGCCGTGGCCTGGGCGATGTTCCTGTCCTCCCACGACCTGACCGTGGTGACGGTGGTCGTCGCGGTGGCCGCCGCCGTCTCGCTGGGTACCGCCCTGCTGCTGGGGCGCCAGGTGGTCCTGCGCTGCCGTGAGCTCGTCGCCGCCGCGCGGGTGTTCGGCGAGGACGGCACCTTCACGACTCCCTCCGTACCGGCCCCCGCCGAACTCACCGCGCTCAGCCGCGAACTGGCCTTGACCAGCGAACGTCTGAACGAGTCCCGGGAGCGCGAGCGGGCCCTGGAAACCTCACGGCGTGAACTGGTGGCCTGGATCTCGCACGATCTGCGCACCCCGCTCGCCGGGCTGCGCGCCATGTCGGAGGCGCTGGAGGACGGCATGGCCGCCGACCCCGCCCGCTACCACCGGCAGATGCGCACCGAGGTCGACCGCCTCAACTCCATGGTCGGCGACCTCTTCGAGCTCTCCCGCATCCACGCGGGCGCCCTCAGCCTCAGCCCCACCCGCATGTCCCTCTACGACCTGGTGGGCGACGTCCTGGCCGGCACCGACGCCCTCGCCCGCGAGCACGGCGTACGGCTGGTCGGCGACGGCATCGCACCGCTGCCGGTGGAGGTGGACGGCAAGGAGATGACCCGAGTCCTCTCGAACCTGCTGGTCAACGCCATCCGCCACACCCCGGCCGACGGTACGGTCGCGATCTCGGCGGAATCCCGTGAGGGGGCGGTGGTGCTGTCGGTCACCGATGCCTGCGGCGGCATCCCCGAGGAGGACCTCCCGCGCGTCTTCGACACCGGCTGGCGCGGCACCCAGGCCCGCACCCCTCCGGCGGGCGCGGGCCTGGGCCTGGCGATCGTCCGGGGCATCGTCGAGGCCCATGACGGGCACGCGCACGTCCGCAACGTCTCCGGCGGGTGCCGCTTCGAACTGACCCTCCCCGCCCCCGCCTAGAGGCTCAGGGGGTGTCCGCCCCGGCCGCCGGCTCCGTCATCCCGGCGGCGAACGGCACCTGCGGACGCCGGCCCGGTTCGCGGCGCAGGCGCGCCGAGTCGGCGGTGATGTGCCTGACGTCGCCCAGCCGGTACTCGCCGGTGACGACCGGGTCAGGGCCCCGCACGCGGCGGCCGGGGCCTCGGCCATGTCGCGGCCGGGCCGGTCGCGGGGCAGCGCGGCTCGAACCGGCCCGCCGCCGGATCGGCCTCGGCACGCGGGCCGGGCCGGACCACGCCGTGGGTGGAGCACGCCGTGGGCGGAGCACGCGTACCGCCTCTCGCCGTAGACGACCATCGCCCCGCGGAGCAGCGGCCTGCCCACCCCCGCCTCGGCCATGTGGGCCGGCGGTACCGCCGTACCGAGCTCGTTGGCCGACACGTGGCCGGGTGCGTCCCCGAAACCCGATTCGTGCTGCCGCACGGGCGCGTCGATGATGGGAGGGGGACCGAGGATCCGGAGCTGATCATGGCTGGTTGGCAGGTCAGGGACTATTCGGTGGACGATCTCGAAGCGGTGGTGCGCGTCGAGGCGGAGAGCGGAACCTCCGACGCGTCCCCGCTGTTCCGGCTCTCCGACGCCGTCGCTGCCCTCCAGTCCCTCGACCCGGCCGTCGTCGCCATCGCGGACGAGGTGATGGTCGGGGCCGCGGTGAGCCGGGTCGAAGGCGACAAGGCGTGGATCCTGCGGATCTGCATGCTCCCCTCCTGGCGGGGGCAGGGGCTGGGCAGCGCACTGCTGTCGGCGCTGGAGCGCCGGCTGTTCGACGATGGTGTCCGCACGGTGTACGCCGTCCTGCCCGGGGACGAGACCGGGGCCGTCGCGCTGCGCAACCGCGGCTTCGCAACCCGCTCCGGCCTGGTCTTCTTCGAGAAACACGCATCGGTGACGCCGCAGGCGATCAGCCTGCTGACCGCCATCGGGGCGGAGCTGCCCGCCAAGGGCCTGTGGAGCCGGGTCGCCGGCATGGAACGGGAGAAGCGGTTCATCGAGCGCCGCCTCGTACTCCCGCTCGCCCATCCCGAGCTGGCCGCCCAGCACGGCGTGGAACTCCCGCGCGCCGTCATGCTGTTCGGCCCGCCGGGGACCGGGAAGAGCACCTTTGCGCACGCCGTCGCGGGCCGCCTCGGATGGCCCTTCCTGGAACTGTTCCCGGCTCGCCTCGCCGCGGAGTACGGGCTGGCGACAGGGCTGAGCCGACGCTTCGACGAGATCGCCCGGCTCGAGCACGTCCTGGTCTTCATCGACGAGGTCGAGGAGGTCGCCGGCGAGCGCAGCGGAGCCGACGCGACCGCCGTCGGCGTCGTCAACGAGCTGCTCAAGGCGATCGTCCGGTTCCGCGCGCGGGACGGCAGGCTGCTCGTGTGTGCCACGAACAGCGTGACCACGCTGGACTCGGCCTTCCTGCGGCACGGGCGCTTCGACTACGTGGTCCCCATCGGCCCGCCCGACCGCGAGGCCAGGGCCGCCCTGTGGGAGAGCTACCTGGCACGGTCGGGAGCCGAGGCCGACGTGGCGGCCCTCGCCGCCGCGAGCGAGGGCTTCACCCCCGCGGACATCGCCCATGCGGCGCGGACCGTCTCCCAGGCCATGTTCGAGCAGTCGTACGACACGGGTACCCGGGTCGAACCCACGACGGCGGACTACCTGGAGGCGATCCGCTGCACGCAGGCCACGGTCAGCAGCGCCATGGCGGAGGAGTTCGCGCACCAGACCGAGAACTTCGCACGGCTCTAGCCCCCGGCCGGGCAGCCGTCGTCCGTCCGGGCACCCGGGCACCCGGGCACCCGGGCATCCGGCTTCCGTGACAAGGTGAACGGATGACGAAACACCGCGAGAGCTCCGCCCGTCACCACCCCGCCGTCGGCTCCGAACCGTGGTCGGACACGACCCGGGTCCCCGACGATCTCCTCGCGGCGAAGTCACGCCTCTACGACCCCTGCGGATTCACCTGCTCACAGCCGGTTCCCGAGGCCGAGGGCGCCGCGTACGCCGCGCATGGATTCACCGTGGACGGCCGCTTCGTCCGGTTCCGCGCAGCCAAGACGACGCCCACCAAGGTCGGCCAGTTCGTGACCGTGTGGAAGAGGTCCCCGGGCGGGCCCATCCAGCCCTTCGACGCCGCGGATCCCGTGGACCTCTTCGTCATCAGCAGCCGGGACGATGACGGCTTCGGCCAGTTCGTCTTCCCGATGGATGTGCTCCGCCGGAACGGTGTCGTATCGGTGGACGGTTCCGGCGGGAAGCGGGGCTTCCGCGTCTACCCGCCTTGGGTGACCACCGCCAACCGCCAGGCCGACCGGGCGCAGGCGTGGCAGGTGGAGCACTTCCTCCACCTGCCACAGGAGGGCCCCGTCGACCCGGACCGCGCCGGGGCGCTCTACCACCCGTAGGCGCGCGGGTCAGCCGGTGGCGGCGGGCGAACGCGTCGGGGCCTCGCGCTGGTGCGGGACGGGGTGAGGCCCGGACGTCTGGAGCTCGTCCCGGTGGAGTGCGACCGTCCGGGTGGGGGCGGGGATCGAGATGTCCTCCGCCCGGAACCGCTGGTGCAGGCGCTTGATGAACTCGTGCTTGATCCGGTACTGGTCGCTGAACTCGCCGACGCCCAGGATCACCGTGAAGTTGATCCTGGAGTCCGCGAACGTGTGGAACCGGACGGCCCCTTCATGGTCGGGGACCGCGCCGTTGATGTCGGCCATCACGCTGTCGACCACCTCGAGGGTCACCCGCTCGACGTGCTCCAGGTCGCTCTCGTAGCCCACGCCCACCTGGACCGGGATCGACAACTGCTGCTCGGGCTGCGTGAAGTTGGTCATGTTCGTCCGCGCGAGACGCCCGTTCGGGATGATCACCAGGTTGTTCGACAGGTTGCGGACCACGGTGTTGCGCCAGTTGATGTCGACGACGTATCCCTCCTCACCACTGCTGAGACGGATGTAGTCACCGGGCTGGACGGTCTTCGAAGCGAGGATGTGAACGCCGGCGAAGAGGTTGGCGAGGGTGTCCTGCAGCGCCAGGGCCACCGCCAGACCGCCGACGCCGAGGGCGGTGACCAGCGGCGCGATGGACACGCCCATGGTTTCGAGCGCGACGAGCACACCCATCACGAGCACCACGATCCGCGTGATGTTCACGAAGATGGTCGCCGATCCGGCCACTCCGGTCCGCGACCCCGCCACGGACTGGACGAGACCCGAGATGACCCGGGCGGCGCTGAGCGTGGCGATGAGGATGAGCAGAGCGGTCAGGGACTGGTTCACGAACCCCAGGACGCGCGTGGTGAGCGGCAGGGTCGACGCGGCCACCGCGACGCCCGCGATGACGGCTGCCCAGGGTGCGAGCGTGCGCAGCGCGTCGACGATGATGTCGTCCCCGCTCCACCGTGTCCGCTCGGCATGCCGGCCGAGCCAGCGCATCAGGGCGCGCAGCAGCAGCCCGGCCAGGGCACCCGCGGCGACCGCGATCCCGGCCACCAGCCAGTCGTGCAGGACGAGTTCCCGGTTCAACGGACGCCCTCCGCTTCGCGCCGGACCCGGGGAGCGGCGACGGGCGCTACGGGCCGTCGTATGAGGTGTGTCGTCACCTTGTCACCTGTCAGTTTGTCGTGCATGGAGCCGCGTTCGGGTGCGTGTACGCATTCCGGAACGGGCTGCCATCCTGCCCCATGGGCGAGGGGCCACTGCAGGCGGGCCGGTGTCGGGGGGAGTCGCGGCAGGGGGCGGTTCGCACGACATCGTCCGTCAACAGCGAGCGAACGTCCGCGCACGAGTCCGGGGACCGCTCACACCCTGTCCACCGGGGCGGTCAGCTCGTCCGTGGAGCTCGGTGGTACCGGCAGCGACCGGGTGTTGATCATGTCACCCGACTCGAGGTCCCCGTGCCCGAGAAGTCGACGTGGATGCGGAGGCCGTAGGAGCAGGAGGGGTCGAGATCGGGCACCTGCACGGTGAAGGGATCCGGCCGCCCGGAGACAGGCGGACGTCCGTCCGGATCTGGGCGCCACCACGGTGGAGGGCGCATCGGCCGCGGACACGTACCGGACCTCCACCAGGAGACGGGCCGCCACGGTCGGCGGGGTGTCCCGGCCGGCCCGCCGGGAGCGCGACCGGCCGCGGGGGCGGGGGCGGGGGCGGCTGACAGGAACATGCTCGTGGCCATCCGTTCCACGCCCCGCAGGTCATCTGTCATCCCCTACCCGTTCGGGTCTGCCACCCGGCCCGGCCGGCAGGCCTATCGGCGGCCGGCGGCCGCAATCGTGGCCGTCGGTGTGTTCCAGCCTGAGACCCTGATCCGGGGCGGGGCCCCGTGCAGATCGGCGGTGCGGTACGTCGCCGTCAGGGTCGCCGACTCACCGGGCCAGAGGCTGATCTGATTGTCGGACCACCGGACGGGGAGGACGGGGGTGTCCTTGCCGTCGACCAGATGGAGGTCGGTGAGGAGGGCCGGGGTGTTCCCGGTGCCGGTGTTCCGCACCGTGACGGTGGTCGTGGAGGTCGCCGGCACGTCGGGGCGAACGGCCGTCGCCGCCGTGGCGGACACGGAGGCCTGAGCCATGGACCGCAGGCCGGTGAGGTCGGCGTAGGCAGTGGTCGGGGTGTGGTACCAGTCGCTCTCGTCGTAGTCCAGGACATCGCGGCGTGTGGAGAGCCAGTACACGTTGCGGCTCACCTCGCGGCCGACGGCGTCCGTCAGGACCAGCCGCGCGAGATGGGTGGTGGACAGCCCCTCCACCGAGGCCGGGAGGGTCAGGGCGATCGCCTTCGCGCCGCCCCCGCCCACGCCGAGACCGGTCACGGTCCGGTCGTACTTCTGCGTCCCGTCGGTGTTGAAGAGGGACACCCGCGCGGTCAGCCCCGACACGGCCGCCGGGCGGCGGTTCACGACGGCCACCGTGCGGTCGTCGTAGGAGTACTGGACGTGCAGCGGCTCGTTCGCCTTCTTCGCGCCGAAGTAGGCGCCGCCCTGGTCGAGAAAGCGGTCCACCAGCTGCCAGTGCAGCGAGGTCCAGCCGCTGTTGAACATCCAGTAGACGACCCCCGTCGACGGCTTCGAGCCGTCGGTGGCGTTGCGCGCGTACGCCTCGTACTGCGCGCGGACGTTCTCGTACTGGGCGAGCTGCGCCTTGGCGACGTAGTCCTCGAGGCTGCGCGGGGCGCCGTACCGGGCGGTCAGCGCATCGTCGTACAGCCCCAGTGTGGCGTAGGTGCGGGAGGGGGACCGGTGGTACTGCGGCGCGGCCGGCTCCTTCCAGAGGGCGGTCAGCTCGGCCGGGGACATCATGCGGCGCAGGGTGTCGAGGGTGGGGATGTCGGGGCCCGCGCTGGTCTCGGAGTTGAAGCCGGTGGCTCCGCCCTCCCGTTTGTCGTACCAGTAGCCGGGCGGCACCCAGTCGTAGGGGCCGGGCATCCGCATGCCCGAAGGGCCGGTGAGCGGCGCCGACTTGGCGGACGCGGCGGAGACCACGGGGGTGGGCCAGTCGGCGGCCTTCAGCGCGTCGACGTAGCCCTTCTCGATCTCCGCGTCCGGAGCGAAATCGCTGCCGATGAGGAAGGAGATGACGCTGGGGTGATCGCGCAGGCGCGCGGCCTCGGCGGCCATGGAGGCCTTGGCGACCGGGTAGTCGGCCGCGGTCCAGCTCTCTCCCGCCTCGCTGCCGTTGACCTCGCCCTCCCATTTGGTACAGCACTGCCAGCCCGGCAGGGTGAGGATCCCGTACCGGTCGGCGAGGTCGAAGAACTCGTCCGGTTCGAGGTGCCCTTCCAGGCGCAGGGTGTTGAGGCCGAGGTCGCGTGCGTACGCCAGCCGGTCCTCGGTGTAGCGGCGGTCCCAGCGGAGCAGCTGGTCGGGGGACCAGCCGGCGCCCCGGATCAGCAGCGGGCGGCCGTTGACGGAGTACTGCCGGGCGCCGTCGTCGTTGAGCGGAGCCCGCACGCTGCGGATGCCGAAGTCGTGGCGGGAACGGTCGGACACGGCACCGGCACCGGCACCGGCACCGGCACCGGCACTGGCACCGGCACCGGCGGTGGCCCCGGACCCGGACACCGTCACCGCCAGGTCGAGTTCGTACAGCTCCTGCGCGCCCATCCCGGCGGGCCACCACACGCGCGGCGAGCCGAGATGCAGCTGCGGAGTGTCGGCCGGGGTGAAGGCCACCGTCTTCGTCTCGTGGGCGCGCAGGGACACGTCCTGGCGGAAGGCGATGCCGGTGCCGATGGTCCCGGAGACAGTGGCGGTGACGGCGTCCGCCGAGTCGTTGCGCACCTTCGCCTTGACGGTCAGGTCGGCGGTGGCCAGGGACGGCAGCGCCAGGCCGGTCAGGACGTGCGCGTCGCGCAGGGCGACGGGCCCGCCGCGCCGTACGAGCACGTCGCGGACGATGCCCATGTTCTCGTCCGGGGGCGGCTGCAACCAGTCGAGCCATCCCATGGTGAGGTTCTTGCGGGGGTTGTTGGGCTCGATGCGGAAGGCCACCGCATTGGCGCCGGCCCGCACCAGGCCGGTGACGTCGAGCTCGTGACGGGTGTACGCGCCGACGACCGCGGACGCCGTGGCGACCTGCTTGCCGTTGACGAACACGTCCGCTGCGGAGACGACCCCGCTGAAGTCCAGGTACGTGCGCGAGGAGGTGTCGTCGACGGTGAACTCGGCGCGGAACCACCACGGTACGGTGAAGTCGGCCGCCGGAATGCGCTGCTGATTGGTGGAGTAGAAGGGGTCGGGGTACTTGCCGCCCGCGACCAGGGCCGCGAGCACGGTGGACCGCGGTCCGGCCGGGTACCAGCCGGTCGTCCGGTAGCCCGGGGCGGAGACGACGGCCGCCGCGTCGGAGACCTCGGCCGTCGACCGGATGGCGTACCCGGACAAGGCCGTGGTGCTCCCCGGCTCCGCGGGGACGGCGGTCACCGCCCGTACGTGCGCTGCCCGAGGGGAGGGAGCCGCGGCCGGAGCACCCGCGATGAGTGCACCCAACAGGCCGAGTACGGCCAGGGCGGCGGTTTGCCATCGGGCGACCGGAAGAGCACGGACGGGAGAGGGGAACACGGTGGTCTCCGGGGAGGCTGGCCGGGAATCCGCGTCATGCGCGCTGGAGGAGCGGCCCTCAACCTAACCGACCCGACGCGGCGGATCGGCGAACGCGCCGTACGCGTCCTGACCATTCCCCCCGGACACCGCCTCGCCTGCCGCGCGCGGTCACTCCGGCGCCGGAGTTGGAGAGCGGCTGCCCGGATTCCTCCTCCCACCCGCGTGTGGGTGGTTCCGGTCTACTGGGCGAGTTCGTAGTCGAACCAGATCCGGTGGGTGCCGTCGGCGTCCACCGCCATGCCGCCCGCCCCCGTGATCCCGGCCAGTGCATCCGTACCACTGGCCGGGACGATGACGAAGAACTCGCTCTGTCTGCCTTCGCCGAGCGTGGTCGCCGAATGCGCGAAGTTGAAGGTGCCCGTCCGCCCGCCCAGGGTCCCTTCGAAGGACTCCATCGCGACGTAGGTCCCGGTTCCGCTGGACTGGTCGAACGCGGCGGTGAACAGCGTGGCGGAACACCCGGCCACCTGGCCCTCGTACTGCTTCTGCATGGTGGCGACACCGACGGGCATCGCGGTCTCGATCCCCGGGTCCGGCGTCGCAGCCGGGGTGAAGCCGGCAACGGTGAACGTTCCTGAAGCTCTCATGCCCGGATCGTATGCGCCGCCACTGACATCGGCCCCGAAGCGGCCGCGAGGGCGCACCCCGCCGGCCTCAGGCCGCCAGGGCGGATGTGATCACCAGCGGCGGTTCGGCCCGCTCCGCGGTCCACGCGTAGCGCTCCACGAGCGACGGGTCCGCGATGGCCAGAGCCTCGTCCACGGTCGGCCGGCGCTGGGTGACATCGCGGAAGCGGGCGCGTTCCAGCAGGGCCGCCAGCAGGTCGAGGGGCCAGGCGTGGTTGCGTACCTCCTGCCAGGAGCCGTCGGTGCGCCGCAGCCGCAGCGGCATCTCCTCGCCCGGCCGGTACGCGGCCCCCGCCGTGCCCACGCGCAGCGAGGCGTACTCCCGCCCCGTACAGGCGGGGTCGGTGGTCAGCAGCACGAGCGGGCATCCGGGCCGCAGCAGGCGGCGGATCTCGGCGAACACCCCGAGCACGGCCTCCTCGGTCGGGAGCGAGGCCAGGACGTGATTGCACATGACCGCGTCCGCACAGCCGTCGGGCAGGCCGGTCACCCGGCCGTCCCTGACCAGGTGGAACTCCGCGACCTCCGTCGCCGTACTCCGGGCCAGCGCCAGCATCTCGGCGGACGTGTCCACCCCCAGCACCCGTGCGCCCAGTACGCGGGCCGCCCGGTCGGCCACCCGTCCGGGGCCGCAGCCGTAGTCCACGAGCACCCCGTCCTCGCCGATCCGGTGGCGGGACAGGGCCTCGAAAACGAACGGATAGCCGAGCAGCCAGTCCGTGGCCGCCTCCACCGCCGCGAACGCCTCGGCCCCGGCAGGCCCGGACCAGGCGCCGCCCTCTTGCATGTGTCCCTCTGACCCGTTGCTCACAGCTCCCCACTATCGGCCCGGCGGGCCGGGCGACGGCAGCGGCGCGCCCGTCCGGTACGCGCCGCGGCGCAGGGCCGCGGGACCGGATCCAGCGGCCGATGCGCTCCAGCCGCGCACGACGGGTCGGCCAAGTGGGGCGACTGCGCCGTTCCCCCCGGGGCGGCTGATGTTTCCGGCCCCGGAGGCCGGGCAGTGTGGTGGACCCCGGCCCCTGGCCCCGGCCCAGGCTCCGGCTCCGTGGAGCCGCACCGTCTCGAAAGGCACGCCATGACCTCGCCTGTCGGCAGCGAGCTGCTCCCCAACGCCCGTGGGCTGTTCGACATTCCCGACGGCATCGCCTACTTCAACACCGCCAGCCTGGCACCGACCCTGCGCACCAGCCTCATTGCGGGCGAGGCCGCCCTCCTCAAACGCGCGCAGCCCTGGCGGATCCAGAGCGCCGACTGGTTCAGCGCGGCCGAGCAGCGCAGAGCGCTGTTCGCGGGGCTCATCGGGGCGGCCGCAGACGACATCGCCCTCGTACCGGCGACCAGCTACGGGTTCGCGGTGGCCGCCGCCGGCCTGACGGCGCGGGCCGGCAGCCGGATCCTGGTCCTCGCCGGCGAGTACCCGTCCGGGATCTACACCTGGTGGCGGTTCGCCGAGCGTACGGGGGCCTCGACGCTCACCGTCGGCCGAGAGCCCGGCCAGACGTGGACCGAGGCCGTGCTCGACGCTCTCGATGCACACGACGACAGCGTGGCCGTGGTCTCGGTGCCCCGGGTGCACTGGACGGACGGCGCCCTGCTCGACCTGGACCGGATCGCCGAGGCCACCCGGGCTGCCGGCGCCGCCCTGGTCATCGACGCCAGCCAGTCCGCCGGGGCGATCCCGATCGACATGGGCACGCTGCGGCCCGATTTCCTCGTCAGCGTCGGCTACAAGTGGCTGCTCGGCCCCTTCGGGCTCGGCTACCTGTACGTGGCTCCGGCACACCAGGAGGGGCGGCCGCTGGAGGAGAACTGGATCCTGCGCAAGGACTCCCAGGACTTCGCGCGGCTCGTCGACTACCGCACCGAATACCAGCCCGGAGCCCGCCGCTTCGACGCGGGCGCGCGCACCGCCTTCGAACTCACCCCGATGGCCATCGCAGCCCTGGAGCAGCTGTCGGCCTGGACCGTACCCCGCATTGCCGTCACCCTGGCGGCGACCACGGCCCGCATCGCCTCGGCGGCCCGCGAGCGGGGCCTGCCCGTCCCCGCGCCGCGCGGCCCGCACATGCTCGGCATCACGGTCCCCGCCGGGCTCCAGCAGCGCGTGGTGGCCGCGCTGGAGGTGGCGAACGTGTTCGTCGGGGCCAGGGGCCCGGCCATCCGCATCAGCCCGCATCTCCACACCACCGGCGCCGACATCGACCAACTGCTCACCGCGCTGGACGCCGCCCTGAACCGGCCGTGAAGGGCCGCCGTGCGAGGCCGTGAATGCCCGCCGCGGCGTGCCAGAGGAAGACGCACACCTGTGCGCAGGATTCCGACGCCTCATCGCACTCGGGTAAGCGTTCCGGCGGTTCGGCGATCGAGTGAATCCGCTTCTCGGACTGACACGCCACGGCATGGTGCCGGGCGGACGATGCAGGGCCGATACGGTCCGGTGCGACGCATCGAGGACGAGGAGGGCCGGACATGGCCATCGCAACCGTCAACCCCGCGAACGGCGAGACGCTCAGAACGTTCGACGAGCTGGGGGCCGAGCAGATCGAGCAGCGCCTGGCGGCCGCCGAATCGGCGTTCCGGAGCTACCGTACGACGGGGTTCTCCGAACGCGCCCGCCTCCTCGACCGCGCGGCCGACCTGCTGGACCAGGACCAGGACGACATCGCCCGCACGATGACGATCGAGATGGGCAAGCCGCTCGCCGCCGCCCGGGCGGAAGCGGCGAAGTGCGCAAAGGCCATGCGCTGGTACGCGCGCAACGCCGAGGAGCTGCTGGCCGACGAGCACCCCTCCCAGGACGAGGTGGCGGACGCCGGAGCCTCCCACGCCCGGGTCCACTACCGCCCCCTCGGTGTGGTCCTCGCCGTGATGCCGTGGAACTTTCCCCTCTGGCAGGTCGTCCGCTTTGCAGCGCCCGCTTTGATGGCGGGCAACGCGGGGCTGCTCAAGCACGCTTCGAACGTGCCGCAGACCGCGCTCTACCTGGGCGACCTCTTCCGGCGCGCCGGCTTCCCCGACGGGGTGTTCCAGACGCTGCTGGTGTCCTCCAGTGCCGTCGAGGGCATCCTCCGCGACCCCAGGGTCGCGGCGGCGACCCTCACCGGCAGCGAGCCGGCCGGTCGCTCGGTCGCCGCGATCGCCGGCGACGAGGTGAAGAAGACCGTTCTGGAGCTGGGCGGCAGCGATCCGTTCGTGGTGATGTCGTCGGCCGACATCGAACGGGCCGCGGCCGTCGCCGTCACGGCCCGGGTGCAGAACAACGGCCAGTCCTGCATCGCGGCCAAGCGCTTCCTCGTGCACGCCGACGTCCACGAGGAGTTCACCCGCAGCTTCACGGCCCGGATGGCCGCGCTGGCCGTCGGCGACCCGCTCGCGGAGTCCACGGACGTCGGTCCGCTCGCCACCGAGCAGGGCCGTGCCGACGTGGAGGCGCTCGTCGACGACGCCGTACGCCGCGGAGCCACGGCCCTGTGCGGTGGGCAGCGGCCGAAGCACCTGCCGAAGGACCTGTCGAAGGGCTGGTTCTACGAACCGACCGTCCTCACCGGGATCACCCCCGAGATGCGCATCCACCGCGAGGAGGCGTTCGGCCCGGTGGCCACCGTGTACCGGGTACAGGGCATCGACGAGGCGGTGGAGCTCGCCAATGACACTCCCTTCGGCCTGAGTTCGAATGTCTGGACCCGTGACAAGGCCGAACAGGAGCGCTTCGTACGGGACATCGAGGCCGGCGGGGTCTTCTTCAACGGCATGACCGCCTCCCACCCGGCACTTCCCTTCGGCGGGGTGAAACGCTCGGGTTACGGGCGCGAGCTCTCCGGCCACGGCATCCGCGAATTCTGCAACGCGACGACGGTGTGGCACGCGGCCGAGCCCGGCAACGGCTCGTAGCCGCTGCCGCTGCCGCTGCCGCTGCCGCTCCGGATCCCACGGTGCCCGCCCCTGGCAGTGACTGCCCTCCTGGCGGTGCCTGCCCGCGGCCCGGGTCAGGCCCGGTGTGACATGCCCCCGTAGTAGCCGCCCAGCACGCGGTGGTAGTCCGCGTCCCCTAGGTGCTTCTCCTCGTCGAATTCGGGGGCGGCCTTGATCTGGTCCTTCGTGAGGCCGACATGGATCCTGCCCTCGTCCGTGTCGATACGGGTGACGGTGCCCGCCGGCAGCAGTACGTGCTTGCCGAAGATCCACGGCCCCGTGTCGACGACCAGGTAGGAGGAGCCGACGTCGTCGGAATGCTTGTCGACCTTGCCAATGCTGCCGTCCAGCGCCTCGACCTTGTAACCGGTCAAGTCGGTTCCGGCCAGGCGTCCCGATGCCTCGCGGTAGATCCACACATTGATCACGGCGATTCACTCCTTCGTCCTGAGGGACGGGGTCCATCAGCGCGCCTGCCCAAACGGTCGCGGTCCACACCTCGCTCCGACCCGCACGGCCGCACCGGTGCCGACCGGTCCCCGGAGCAGCCACACCGCGCCGTAGTGGCCCGCCGACACGGCCATGGGGAGCGTCAGCGGCGACAGGGGGCGGCCGGCCGGCGCCGGAGCGGCTTCCGGAGGGCAGAGAGCAGGCCACACGAGTGGTGCGGTCGGCCGTGTTGCGGCGTGTGGAACCCCGCAGGCGACACGATGGACCGGCTCCATGCCCGTCCGTGTCTTCGTGGGAGGCCTGTCCATGCTGGAACGCAAGCTGCGCAAGGACCGTACCGAGGTGACGTTCGTCCTGCCGGGCGACGAGCCGCCCGGCCCGGTCAGCGTCGTCGGTGACTTCAACGACTGGAAGCCCGGTATGCACACGCTGACCCCGCGTGCCGACGGCTCGCGCGCCGTCACCGTCAAGCTGCCGACCAAGCAGGTGCACTCCTTCCGCTACCTGGCAGCCGGCGACTACTGGTTCGACGACGTGCACGCGGACGCCCACGACGGCACCAACGGCCGCCTCCACACCTGAGGCCCTTCTCCCCGGACCGAGGTCCGGGGAGACACCTACGCCTCCCGGCACCACAAGGGTGCTCGGGAGGCGGGGCCCCATGGCTGAGGGCGTCAGTCCTTGAGGGTGTCCTTGATCTTCTCCTTGGCCTGGCGGGCGTCGCCCTTCGCCTTCTCGGCGCGGCCCTCTGCGGTCAGCCGTTCATTGCCGACAGCCCGGCCCGCCGTTTCCTTGAGCTTTCCCCTGGCCTGTTCGCCCTTGGCCTTGGCCTTCTGTTCTCCGGACATGGTGGATTCTCCACTGGAGGGGAACTGCGGACGTTCATGCGCCTTACCCGCAACGGCCGCCGTAAACGTACTGATCCTGAATCCGTGCCCGGCGCGCATCTGGGCCGGATGGCGCAGGCCGCAGGCCGCAGGCGGCTTCCCGGCCGCGACCCGATGCCGAGTCGTGGAATCCGCCGCGGCCCGTCGGCCCGGACCTGAGGAGGTATCACCGTGCGCCCGCTGCACATCCCTGGCCGTACCGGCGCCCGTCTCCGACTCCGTCCGGTGTGCGGCTGTCGCCGCCCTGGCGGCGGCCGCATTCGCCGGCGGCCTCGGCCCCGTCACCGCGGCGGACGGCGCCGGCGGGCCGTCGCCCCGCGACCCGTCCCTGCAGCGGCAGCTCCAGGAGCTCGTCAGTGCCTCGGGCGGACCGCCCGGCGCCATCGCGGTGCTCCAGCGGGACGGCCACCGGGAGGTCTACCGGGCCGGCGTCGCCGAGATCGGTTCCCGGCGCGCGCCCGGCATCGACGACCACATGCGCATCGCGAGCGTGGCGACCGTCGCGCTGATGGCCGAGCAGGCGACCGGCCGACGGTACGAGGACCTGCTCGCGCAACTGCGCACCACCGAGGAGAACTTCGTCTGCCGGCTGCTCTGGCGCGCACTGACCGACACATCCCGCCACCCGGATGATCGAGGAGCCGGTCATGGTCCTGCCTCCCGCGATCCGGGAGACCCCGTCCGAGGGCGTCGGACGCCGTTCGCTGCTGCTGGGCACGGCTGCCTGGTGCGCGGGGGCGGCAGGCTGCTCGCCGGGTACGGAACCGCCGCCCCTGTCCCGGCGCGCCCCTGCTGCCGCAGGACGCATGCCTGCCGAGGCCACGCCCTCGGCGAGTCTTCCCGCCGCGGCTCCGTGGCGGCCCGGCCCGGGTGAGATCGAGCCCGCGGCCAAACTGGCCGCCGTACGGCTCGTCGAGGCGCTCGGGACCTGGCCGACGGGCCAGGGCGGCCCGCGCCACGCGGCGGAGCGGGCCGCCGCGCTCGGCATCGCCGGACCGCGGGCCGCCCGGCTGGCCGCCGAAGCGGGACCACTGACACCCCCGGCGGACCAGGCGGTCGTCCGCGTGATCGACGCGCAGTACGGCGGCATCCTGCCGGACACCGCGAGCGTCCTGGTGCCGTACGCCCAGTCCACCCGTACCGGCGGGGCCGTCCACGAGGGCGGAACCACCGTCGACGTCCGCCTGGACCGCACCTCCGCGGGCTGGGCCGTCACCGCTCTGCACCCCGGGCGCCCGGGGCCCGCGGTACCGCTCCACGCCTCGGCGCGGGCGGTGCTCGCCCAGTCCCGGATCGAGCTGCCGCCCGCCTCGGCCGCGGACATCCGCAGCGGGGCGGTGCACGAGAGCGTGCTGCGCGCGATGCTCCGGCTCGCCGACACCTACCGGGTATCGGTCAGCGTGGTCCGGTCGGGGCACCCGCTCAACGTGTTCGGCACCAGCCGGCCGAGCGACCACCCGGTCGGCCGCGCCTTCGATGTCTGGCGCATCGACGGCCATCCGGTCGTCGACCCCGCGACCCCGCGCAGTCTGATCGCCGCCTTCATGCGCTCGGCAGCGGCCGCGGGCTCGTACAACGTCGGCGGGCCCGTACGCCTTTCGGGTGGATCCCTGCCGAACCAGTTCTTCTCCGACGCCACGCACCACGACCACGTACACGTCGGCTTCTCCGGCTGACGCCGCCCCGCCTCGGCGCACGGGTGAACACGCCCGGGTTCCGGGGTGGATGCTTGTAGCATTCCTGCCCATGTCGAAGCCTGACGACCTGCTCGTTGCCATCGCCTCCGCTGTGGAGTCGCAGCAGACCAACCAGATGTCGTTGACCGTCCTGGTGCAGGGCGCGGTCATCACCGGCCGCCTCGCTCCCGAAAGCGCATGGCGGCGGCGGGTGGCCGAAGTCCTGGCGGATTCGGACCGGCTCGGTCCGTTCGCGAGCCTCTTCATGGATGCCGAAGGCACGGGTGGCGTTCCCCCGCGCAGCGAGCCACGGCCGCCCTCCTACCTGCACTTCCACGTCGCCAGGATCCTCCAGGGCACCGTGGGCATTCCCGAGACCGGCGGGATGTACCGGATCGCGATCAAGGACGTCAGCGCCTGGACGATGGGCGACTTCAGCTATTCGGAACCGTGAGGCCCGCTGGCGGCGTTCCTCCGCCCGGGCGGCCCGTCTGTGCCGCTGCCGCTCTCCGGCGGCGGCGGCCTCGCCGGCGCATCCGCATTCATTTACGAGCGCCGTCCAGGCATGAAATGCGGCATTCATGGTAAGCGCAGGGTGTCCTGGTGCACTCAGGTACCGGGGCACTGGGAGGTTGCCGTGATTGTGCTCGGAGTGATCCTGTTGATCATAGGATTCGTCACCGGAATCTCGATTCTGTGGACGATTGGTGTGATTCTCGTCGTGGTGGGCCTGGTTCTGTGGCTTCTCGGCGCTGTCGGGCATGCAGTGGGGGGCCGGAGGCACTACTGGTGACGACGGCCCGTACTCCCCGGCTGCCCACACTGCCGACGAGCGGCGAAGCCGCTGCGCCATATGGGTGAGCGGGCGGTATGCCGCCGGGACCGGGCGGGGCCTGCCGAGGCACTGTCGATCGCAGGCCCAGCCGAGACCGGCGGGCCGAGGCAGGGGCCACGGAACGGGAGCAGCGGACGGGGCAGCGGAACGCGCAGACGGCGATGGCGATGGCTGCGGCGGGCCTGGGGCTCCTGCTCCAAGGCCTGCCGGCCGCAGTGGCGGAGCCGCCACGGGCCCGGCCACGCCCGCCGCGGGCGCCCGGGTCCCGCACGTGAAGGGCGTGGTGGTCAGCCGCGCGCCCTTCACGTGCGGATCCAGCCGACGACCTCGGCGAAGGTGATCGGATCCCTGGGCCCCTCCTAGAAGGTCGAGCTGGCCTGTCAGACCAAGGGCTCCTGGGTGGAGGGCAACACCATCTGGTACCGGCTGCACGGCCGGCCCGGCTGGGTCTCGGCTCGCTTCGTACACCACTACACGCCGGTCCAGTGGTGCGGTTGGGCGGCCCGGCGTGCCCGCCGCGCCGGGTCGATCGTCCGCATCGGGCACCGCACGGCTCTACCGCCCTACCGGCGGCCTGCGGTCGAGCGGCCGCGCCACAGCCTCTGGAGCTGCGGGCGCCGGGCGCGCTGCGTGCGCGAGTGCCGGTCGAGCTCCTCCACGAGCCGTTCGGAGCGCTTCTCCACCCCCAGTTCGTCCAGTACCCGGTCGGCCTCCGCGAGCAGGGCCCCGCACAACTGCCACGTCCCCGGCCTCGAGCGCGCCTCCTCCAGCAGAAGACGCGCGGCCCGCTCGCGGCTGACCTGCGCTGCCGCGAGCTCCTGCGCCAGCCGGACCTCCGCCTCCTGCGCACTTGCGGTGATCTGCGCGGTGATCAGCACGGCGAAGTTCTCGACCGCGATCGCCATGTGCGCGAACAGCTCCCGCAGTGCCTCCGCGAGGTGGTCCGGGAAGAGAGGGCCGTCCGTGCGCGTCCTGGCCAGGTCGGTCAGCGTGCGGCAGCAGACCCGCAGGACCACGGCGCAGATCTCCAGCGTGTCGAGCCCCGTACGGAGCACCAGGCGGAAGAGGAGTGCCTCCTTCACCCGAGGATTGAGGCGCAGGCTGTCCTCGGCCTGCCGTAGCGCCGAATCCACGTGCGTGATGTCGTTGTCCAGCCGCCGCGCCTCGTGCAGCCGTGCTGCCGCCCGCTCCACGGGCGTGTGCTCCGCCAGCTCGTGGCCGAGGTGGACCAGCAGGTCGCTCATGCGGCCGGCCAGCGAGGTGATCGCCTCACTCGCCGGCGCCACCCATACGGGCGGTGCGAGGAAGACGTTGAACAGGAGCCCCACGACCGCCCCGATCAGCGTTTCCAGTACGCGGTCCCAGGCAACGGCCGCCACCTGCGTCACCCCGAGCACCAGCATCGCGCTGATCGCGACCTCGGGGACGAATTCGTCGACCCGCACGAGATGGCCGACGACGAGTGAGGTGAGGATGACCAGGCCCAGGCTCCACCAGGTGAGGCCGACGAGGGCGCTGAACCCGATGGCGACGAGGACACCCGCGACGACCGAATTGACCCGGCGGATGCCGGTGGTGAGGGTGGTGTAGAGGGTCACCTGTACGACGAGCAACGCCGTCAGGGGTGCGGTCAGGGGCGCCGGCTCGCTGCTCAGCCAGAGCGCGACGACGTAGGACACCACGGCCGCCGCCGTCGACCGGAAGGCCTGTACGACGACGGGCTCCCGGCGGCGGCGGACGAGGGAGCGTACGGTGACGATGACTTCCGGCATACGTGCCAGCCTTCCCGGACTCGGCGGCACCACGCGTCACACGGATCAAGTCGCCACGTCCGGACGCGGGGCCCGACCTCCTTCCGGACACGCGCGGCCCTGCCTCGGAGCCGGTCACGCGGGCCGGGGCTAGTGTGGGTCTGGGGGAGGTCGAGGGAGGTCGGTGCCGGTGTCGACGTCAAGCCATGAGGTGTTCGGCGCGCCGTGCTGGGTCACCCTGATGGCCCGCGATCTCGATTCCTCCCATCAGTTCTACGGCGCGGTGCTGGGCTGGAGTTTCCGCCCGACCCGCCTCGGAGAGGGTTTCTCGGTCGCGCTGCAGGACGGCGTGCCGGTCGCCGGAATCGGTGCGCTGGCCCCGCGCCTCGGGGTCCCGGTGGCGTGGACGCCGTACTTCGCCGTCGATGACGCGGACGACACCTCCGCCCGGGTGCGCGAGCGCGGTGCCACGATGGCGGTGGGCCCGCTGGCCTTCGGGACCGGGCGCGCCGCGCTCGCGGCCGACCCCGACGGGGCGGTCTTCGGCTTCTGGCAGGGCGAGGTGATCCCGGACTGGACGGCACATCCCGGCGGCGCTGCCGGATGGCTCGAACTGCGCACCCGTGACGCCTTCGCCGCGGCCGTGTTCTACGGCGAGGTGCTCGACTGGGCCTGTGAGCGCGCCGGGTGCTGCGACGTCTCGTACGAGCACGGCCACGTCGTCGTCCGCCGCGGCCGCGACACCGTTGCCCTGATCAGCGGCGGAGCCGTCGAAGAGGCCCCGGATCCGCAGGTCCGGCCCCGCTGGCACGTCCACTTCCACGTGCCGGACCTCGAAGCCGCCGTGGAGACCGCCATCCGGCTCGGCGGCCGGACCGTCTCGCCCGTCCACACCTCTGCCACGGGCCGCCGGATCACCCTGATGGACCCGGACGGTGCCCTCTTCACGGTGGTCACGACCCAGGACGCGCACGCCCCGCGCTAGCGCTGCGGCAGGGCGGGTTCACGGGGGAGGTGCGCAAATCCGTTCCGAGCGTGCTCGCGGTGCCTCTACCGTGGCGCGGTGATGACTCAGGTGATCGTTCTCAACGGTGGCTCCAGCTCGGGCAAGTCCGGGATCGTCCGGTGCCTGCAGGCGGTCCTGCCGGATCCGTGGCTGGCCTTCGGCGTCGACACGCTGGTCGATGCGATGCCCGCCTCCCTGCGGGCATCGGATGCCGGGATCGAGTTCGAGCCGGACGGCGAGGTGAGCGTCGGACCGGAGTTCCGGACGCTGGAAGCGGCCTGGATCGAGGGGATCGCCGCGATGGCCCGTGCGGGCGCCCGGATCGTGGTCGACGAGGTCTTCCTCGGCGGGGCGAACTCGCAGGAGCGCTGGCTGCGGGCCTTGGGTGAACTGCGGGTGCTGTGGGTCGGCGTCAGGTGTGACGCTGCAGTGGCCGCAGGCCGTGAGATCGCACGGGGCGACCGGACCTCGGGTATGGCCGTGTCCCAGGCGGATGCGGTCCACCGGGGCGTGGTCTACGACCTGGAGGTGGACACCTCGCGTGCCGAGTCGATGGAGTGCGCACGGACCATCGCGGCACACGTCAAGTGACCGGATCGCCGCCCGCGGTCGCACGGTTCCGTCGTCAGCGCAAACGCCTGGTCACGCGACGCGCGACGATGCCATCATGATCCTTTCTCGGAGGCCGAGCCGGGGGATCAGACCTGGGCTTCGCGCCCACTCGTCTGGTTCGGCTTCGACGTGCTGTGCGAAACCGCCACCGCGGTACCCGACTGTCTGGCGCTCGCCGAGCGGTTCCGCACCCTCGTACTGGACGGCGTACCCCCGCTGGCCGCGGCCTCCGCGGACGGACGGCAGCGGTTCGCGAACCTCGTGGACGTCGCCTGCGACCGGGACATCCGGCTGGTCCCCTCATCGGCTCCGACCCACTGGCCGGCCTCCCCGCCGATCCGGCGCTGACGCGCGACCTGGACCGCACGGCAAGCCGCCTCGCGATGCTCCAACGGGCGGCCCGAGTCCTCTGGGTCCTCCGTCCGGGTGACTGCGGAACGCAGCTCTCAAGTGGCCTCGTGAAACCGGGACCCTTGGAGTGAACACGTTGCCCGCCACCCACTCGTTCGGTCCGAACCGGAGAACCTTCATGCACGCGTTCACACGCCTGGGGCGGCTGCGAGGAGTTCCACAGCCGGATGCACCCCGGAGAGGCGAGGACCGTCCAGGACTCCGTCCCCACAGCATCATGTTCAGCTGAACAAGGGCTGCCGAACCGGGGATGTCGAAGTCCTGGGGTCTCGCGCGCCCCTCCGGGGTCGCAGACGGAACGACCTAGCCGCGGGCGGCGAAGGCCTTCGTGAAGGCCAGCGGTTCCTGGACGACGGACGAGCACGTCGCGTCGGCGGAGTTCTTCGCACCGCCCGGGCACTGCTTGTCACGGGCGCCCGACCACATCGCGAGCCAGCCGAGCCCCTTGGACCGGGCGAACTCCACGAGCCGGGTGGCGTCGTCCACCTTGAAGACCTCGCTGGAGACGTCGTTGACGCCGATCATCGGCGTCACGGCCACCGTCTTCCACGCCGCCGCGTCGCTCAGCCCCAGTACGCCCTTGATCTGCGCCTGCGTCGCGGTGGCCGCCTGGATGGCGTAGCCGCCCATGTCGCCGCTGTACGCCGGGCCGTAGTCCATCGCCATGATGTTGACGGCGGAGACCGCCACCCCGTTCTGCCGGGCATTGGCGATCAGGTCGACGCCGGGCTGGGTGAGCCCCTCGGGCATCACGGGCAGGGTGAACGAGACGTCGAGCTTGGGATGCGACTTCTGCAGCTGCGCTATGGCCTGCGCACGCCGGGTGTTCGCCGCGGTGTCGGGCAGGGCAGCGCCCTCGATGTCGAAGTCCACCTTGGTCAGCCCGTACGTGTCCACCACCTTGCCGTACGCGGCGGCGAGACTCGCGGGGGAGGTGCACGCCAGGCCCAGCTCGGAGCCGGCCGCACCGCCGAACGACACGCGGACGTCCCCGCCCTTGGCCCGCAGCGCGGCGATCTGCGAGGCGACCCGGTCGTCTCCGAGGGCCGTGACGCCGCCCCAGAGCGGGGAGCAGCCGCCGCCGGAGGTGATGAAGGCGAGGTTGAACTCCTTCACACCCGTCTTGGCCGCCGTGTCCAGCAGGTCGAAGGCCGGGTAGAGCGAGGTGTCCACGTACGGCGCGAACCCGGCGGACGTGGTGGTGCCGCCGCCCGGAGGCACGGTCGGGGTCGGCTTCGCAGTGGCCGTCGCCGTTGCGGTCGCCGTTGCGGTCGCCGTGGCAGTCGCGGTGGGCGTGGCCGTCGGCTTGGAGGTGGGCGAGGCGGAGGCCGTCGGCGCGGTGGTGGGCCGGCCGCTCGGGCTGGGCGTCGGCCCGGTGGCCGGGGAGCACTTCTCCTTGTTGATCAGGCAGCCCGTCGGAGTGCCCGCGTTCCCGCTCGCGTTGGTCACGAACCCGACGGTGACCGAGCTGCCGGCCGCGAGCCCGGCCGTGTCCCACCGGGCCGGCTTGACCGTCACATGCTGCCCGTTGACGGTGTGTTCGCCGTTCCAGAGGGAGGCGAGGGCAGTGCCGGCGGGCAGGTCGAACTCGAGGGTCCAGTCCTTGAGCGTCCCGCCGCTGCGGTTGGTGATGACGTACTGCCCGGTGTAGCCCGTGGTCCAGCTGCTCGCCTTGGTGAAGGTCGCGCCGACCGAGGCTGCCTGTGCGGTACCGGTCAGCACCAGGGCGGTGCCCCCGACGGCCGCCGCGACGGCCAGTGCCGCGGCCGTCTTCGCCTTGGCGCTCGTCGTACGGCGATGGGAATTGCCAGCCATGAGGACCTGCCTCTGTGTGGGGATGAGGTTCGAGCAGCACGCTAGCGACCGGAAAACGGACAAACGTGCGGTTCGGGCCCCACTGCCGAGATCTTGAGGTCGGCTTAAGGAACGGATCGGGGAGGGTTAATGACCGCCTCAGCGTTTCAGGTAGGCCAGCACCGCCAGGACCCGGCGGTTGTCGTCCGGCGACGGTCCGATGCGGAGCTTCGAGAAGATGCCGGCCGTGTGCTTGGCCACGGCGCTCTCGCTGATGTGCAGCCCGCCGGCTATCGCCGCGTTCGACCGGCCCTCGGCCATCAGCTCCAGGACCTCGTGCTCGCGCGGAGTCAGCCCGTCCGTCAGCCCCCGGGCGTCACCGCGCGCCAGCAGCTTCGCGATGACCTGCGGGTCCATGACCGTACCGCCGGCCGCGACACGGCGGACCGCATCGACGAACTGCCCGGTGTCGGTCACCCGGTCCTTGAGCAGATAGCCGATGGCGCCGGCGCCGTCCGCCAGCAGCTCGTTGGCATAGAGCTGCTCGACGTACTGGGACAGCACGAGGACGGGCAGGCCAGGGCGTCTGCGCCGCGCTTCCAGGGCTGCTTGCAGACCCTCGTCGGTGAACGTCGGCGGGAGCCGTACGTCGACCACCGCGACGTCCGGTGCCTCGTCGAGCAAGGCCCGCAGCAGCGACGGACCGTTGTCCACCGCCGCCACCACCTCGCAACCGTGGTCCTGGAGGGTGCGTACCAGCCCGTCCCTCAACAGGAAGAGGTCTTCGGCGAGGACAACACGCATGGAATCTCCATCGTCACGGTGGTCGGACCGCCCTGCGGGCTGTGCAGGACGAGGATGCCGTCGAAGGTACCCAGCCGGCGGCGGACGCCGCGCAGTCCGGTGCCACCGGCGCAGTCGTCGGCGCCGCCACGGCCGTCGTCGGCGACCGTGATCCGCAGCAGCGCACCCTCGTGGTGTTCCAGGAGCACGCTGACGCGCCGGGCGCCGGAGTGCTTCGCCGCGTTCGCCAGCAGCTCGTTCACCGCGAAGTACGCGGCGGATTCCACCGGCGCCGGAAGCCGGCCCGGAAGCCGGTTGTCGACGTGGACGTCGAGGAAGCTGTCGAGCGCCAGCGACCGGACGGCGTCCCCGAGGCCGCGGTCGGCCAGCACGGGGGGATGGATGCCGCGGACCAGCTCACGCAGATCCTGCAGCGCCCTGGCGGAGGTCTCCCGGCCGTCCGCCAACAGGCCGCGGGCGGCGGCCGGATCGGTGTCGATGAGCCGGGCGGCCCGGTCCAGCGCCATGCCCACGGCGACGAGACGGGCCTGGGCGCCGTCGTGCAGGTCCCGCTCGATGCGGCGCAGCTCCGCCGCCTGGATGTCGAGTGCCTCGGTGCGCGTATCGGTCAGCTGCTCGACGCGCCGTGCGAGTTCGGCGGTGCGCGGTGCGGACAGCAGCGACCGGCTCCAGCGCGCGTGGAGCCGGAGCACCGCGGGCGCGCTGCCCGCACCGGCGGCGATGAACACGAGGCCCAGCACCACCGCGGCGAGCATCGTCGGGGTGCTGTGCACCGGAATGAACGCATACCAGTTGCCGTCACCCAGCCGCCGCCACACCAGCGGCTGCACAAGCGCGCCGAACACCCCGTACTCGACGAGCGCCAGGGGCACGGCAACGAGCAGCCCGCCGATCAGCGGCTCCAACCAGGCCCAGACGAGGTCGCGCCAGAACCCCTCGTCCCCGAGGACCGCCGCGACCCTCGTACGGCGGGTCGCGGCGCGGTCCACGGTCAGCGGATCGGGTGGGCTGATGCGGATACCCGTCCACCCGGTGGCCCATCGGCGGGAGCGGTCCGACAGGGCACGCAGTGTCTTCGCGGCGGGCGGCAGCAGCGGAAATCCGGCTCCGGCCGGCAGGAGCAGCAGGGCGAGCACGACGAGCCCGCCGACGAAGGACACGGCGAGGGCGAGCAGGCTCAGCAGCTGGCAGCGCAGGACGGCGACCCAGGGACGCGAGCCCGGCCGTGCCGTCACGGTGTTCTGCGTCAACGCGCCGGACCCGCGGCCCGCTTGGCCCGCTCGGCACCCAGGGCCCACACGGCGGCCGCCGCCAGGCAGGCCAGAGCAAACAGCACCATCGGGAGAACAGCTCCTGATTCCTCGTCCATGAACAGCAACAGGCCCACGTTGATCAGCATATGAAATCCTCCGGCGAGCAGCAGCCGCGATCCGCGTACCCGTTCCAGGGCAGACCCCAGAACCACCGACAGGGACACGGTCGCGAGGAGGAACGCCCCCGCGTAGACCGGTGCCTGTGCGAAGACCTGAACGTGCCAGACGCCCCAGAGCAGGCCCACCGTCACCGACGATGCGAGCGGGCCGCAGCGCGTGCGGAGCAGAGGCTGGAGCAGGCAGCGCCAGCCGAGCTCCTCGCCGCACGCACCGATGAACTGCGCCGGCACGATCACGGCGAGGGGGTTGCCCAGCGAGCTCGGGCCGATGAACCGGACGTCCCCGGTGACGGCGCCGTACGACATCACACAGAGGGCGGTGATCACGGGCGCGGTGGCGAGCAGCAACACGCCGCGGCTGCCCCGGCCTTCCACTCCGCGCGGCGCTCCTCCGCGCAGGGCCCCGGCGAGCATGCCCCGGATCCGGCCCGGCCAGAGCAGCGCGACCGCCGCGACGCCGAAGGCCGGCCCGAACTGCGTCAGTTGGATGACCTCGGTGG